>NZ_QPEX01000030.1 GCF_003335505.1 Bremerella cremea | reverse complement strand
GAGATCAGTCCACTGGCGAAATGTCGGCCAAAAGAAAAGCAATCCAACGACGGATGCCCGTTCTGCTTGTTTCATCGAGTCGTCGATAATCGTGGAGAAGGCACCAATCAGCCGGGCTCACAACCGGGACTTCGGGAAAGAAAACGAATAGGGGAACTCCCAAGGCTTCCGCGAGACGAGGCAGCAGCGAAAGGGAAACGGACTTTAGACCCCGTTCGTAGTCGCGAAGATCGTGGACCGTCACGTCCGGATAGAGAAGCATCGCGACTTTTTCCTCGGAGATTCCACGTCGCTCACGAATCTCAAGCAGCCGTAAACCAACCTGCCGGTCAAATTCCGTCACCTCTTTTATATCCACCGTTGTCGCCTCCATCGTTGTTCGACGGAGCTGCCGGCGGGTGCCGGGAGGTTTAGACAGCCAAAAACCGGCTCGCGGCGTATTCCCGCACGCGGTGTTCTATTCCGCCGCCCTCCCAACAGACTGGGAGGCTTTCAGCTGAATACGAAGCCAAAATCGCATGTTCTTGGAGGTCTAACGCTCCGCCATTTCAAGACGGTTAGCAGCGAGAGGGCGTTTTGTAAACGATTTTCTTCTTACTGGGCAACACGAAGATGTTCTGGATCCCGGTTGGCAATACACAAACACACTTAATGCCGGTAGTGCTCTTAGAAACGACCCAAACTGTTGTCCGTTGCTGAAAGAGGCAAATGGAGGTTCATTCCAACAGGCTTTCCCTGCTCTTGATAGAGTGGCTTTGTGGTTAATGGCCAGCGATTCGATTCAACGGGGGGCTTAGCCCTTATGCGCCCAGGGATTTAACGAGTTGCGGCGATTGCGAGGCATTGACCAAACAGTGAATGCGAGACCTCTGGCGATGACGTCTCGCAAAACTGAATTGTCAACTTGATGATTGGGACGCGCGGGGACGTCTCGTTATAATCCCAGCGTAAGTGCTTCCCATCAGTGAATAACTCCGGCAGCGAACTTTGCGAGAGGGGCAACGAATTGGTATCTAGACGTAAGATTTTGGAATCCCTTCAGAAGGCCCAGCTAAGCGAGTTGGCAAAGAAGCTAGGACAGCCTGCGTCCAGCGTCAAAAAGAAGGCCTTCATCGTTGATGCACTGGCAAGTACCCGGTCATTTACGACCAGACAAATCCTTGAATCACTTCGGCTAATCGAATTGAAATCTCTGTGCAAGCAACTCAACTTGCCGGTGACAGACCGTAAGAAGAGTGCCTACATTGAAGCATTGCTTCCCAGGTCAAATTCCACGTACGGGACGGCCGAGAAATCATCTTTAGATTTATCGCGTGCGACACGATCGCTGGAACGAGGATCATCGAAGACGCTTCGGTCGATTCGTCGAGGAATCCGCTATCAGGATTTAGTTGCCGCGGAATCACTGATCGCAATGGTAACTGATGATGATTCTCCTCCACTTTGGGTAATGCTTGAAAACAGAGCTGGAGGTACGTTTGATGATGTTGTTGTTGGTTATCCGAAGTTGGTCGTTTGGAAACAGGTGAAATGGTCTCAGAGCCCTGGGAGTAATCCATTATCAATCCAGGCATTTGCAGAACGATATGGCAAGCGACGGACGGCACTCATTTCGAGTTTTGCCAGAAGCTATCGGCTTATCACCGAGAGTGGCATGCCATTTGAACTAGAGATTGTTTCTAATCGCTCGCTAGATTCGAACTTTCAACGCTTCGTAACTGGGCCACGGTCAAGACTCAAACCGAAAAAAGAACTATCGAAGAAGCAAATTGAATTGCTCGCAGCCTCTTGGCAAGAGTTGTCAGGATTTGCTGGAGACGAGTTCTGGCTGTTTCTGAGCTCGTTGCACTTCCATGTAAATTCACCTGACCTCGCGAGACTTGAGCGAGACATCGAGCGAATTCTAAAGCTACTTGGTTGCGATCACGGGGCTTACGAAAGACTCATTGAAGCAGTTTGGAGATGGGCACAGGATGACAGCAAAAAGAGAATTGATCGTACGGATGTCGAAGCTGTGTTAGGGGGAACGGCATTTCTCCCACCCAATGAATTCATTCTGCCTGAGATTAGAGTTACACGAGCGGAGACACAGAGGGAACTCTCGCGACGTATAGAGTCGATAGACAACGGCTACATCGTGGTCCTCGGTTCGCCAGGTTCTGGAAAGAGCACGCTGCTAAACACTTTTCAGATCTCGCAATCGAAACCGGACAACTGCGACGTGGTTCTTTACAATTGCTTTACTGGAACGTCTGATCAGTTCCTTCGCACTCGTGCTCAAACTGATAATTTCGCTAGTTTTCTAGCCCGAGAGTGCTATGAAATATTTCCGGGCCAATTCGGACCAAGATTCAACGCTGGAAAAAGTGGCATAGAGTCACTCGTTAGTCGAGCTGCCTCTTGTTTATCGCAAGGGCGCAAACTCGTGGTTATTGTTGACGGAATTGACTATGCCCAACGTTATTCGTCTGATAGCTCTCAGTCCCTATTCCACAGTCTTCCGGTAAGCCTTCCACCCGGAATTGTCTTTGTCTTGTCGGCTAGAGTCATGGAGCAGATACCCAGCCATGTTCGGCATAGTTGTGGCGATGAACAAATCGAAGTGCCGCCTTTGGACGTCCAACAGGTACGCGACCTTCTACAGCAATATGGCGTAATTGAGAGCTTGGTATCAAATCAACGCGACTTAGAAGGATTGCCTTACGCCGTTTGGTCAAAAAGTTGTGGGCACGCATTGCATACTAGCATCGTCGCAAAACAACTTCGGTTGGGAACTCAAATGGGGCATCAACCGGCACGTGTTCTCGCAGAGGTTGTTCCATACGACGGTGACATCGAGAGCTACTATGCATTGGTATTGGATCAGCCACGCACTGCCTTAGCGAGAGATGCACTGGGAATATTGGCGGCGAGTCCATTCGAGCTCTCATCCGTCGAAATCGCTCGAATTTTAGATCCCCCGGCGAATCCACGGGAAGTTGAGGACCAACTTAATAGTTTTGCTTACTTGTTTCGGCGAATTGCTCAACAATGGTTCTTCAGCCACGACAGCTTGCGTTCGTTCGCCTCTCGATGCTCATCGGCTGCCAGTTTCGGATCGGCTGCACAACTCGAATTCTTATCGAATTTGAGGGATGATCCGAGAACCGGAGAACACTTGCTACACCTATTGGCAGAAGTTGGAGAAGGTTCTTTCGTTGCGTCCGATCTAGATTGCGAATGGGTGGTAAGACAGATCGTAGCCGGTGCGAGTATTCCCCTGCTGCATGAGGGGTTTCGGAAACTTGCGATAACCGCCCTAGCCAAGGAAGAATTGGCGCTTACGTCCAAATATTGGATTCTTAAAGGATGCCTAGAACGGGCCGAGTTTGATGGCGAACTCTTCGAAGCGAATTTAGTTGATGCATGGCTGGCTCAGGGCCGAATTGACCTCGTCGAACGATACGCCTACATCGCCTCGCAATTTCTCTCTGTGGTCTACCCCGGGCCTGATCTCATCGAACTCCTTTTTGCCCACGGCTACGGAGAATTATCTAGACGCCTGCAAGACAGAATTCTCGCACAGGCTCTTCCAAGCGTCGAAGAGCATGGTCTGAATCCCGAGTTCGAAAAATATATTCAACACCTATCGCTACGGGCGTCTCCCAATGAGATTATGGGAATAGTCAAGGAAGCTATTGCAGGTGTAGCGCGAAGCAACACGCATTTTGTTAGCCCGCACCTTGACTCCAGTCGATATGCATCCTTAGCGGCCTACGAGTGTTTGCACCACAAAGAATACGCGCGCGTAGATTCTTGGTTGCAGCAAGACCCTCTTCCTTTCGATTTCGAGACGGCAGTGGATCTGTGGTTCAGAACGCGAATTGCATTGGACGAATTGGAAGAGCGAAGAGACAGAGCTCTGACGCTTATGGAAGATGTTACTGACCTCGGGATTCTATTGGCAGCATTAGACATTCCAGATCTGAAGGACAGCGTCAGGCAGCGACTTGAAGAGTTTCCACTTCCGAATACGCTGAGCGATCGATATCCATGGTATGACTGCAGCCACGCGCGAAAGGACATCATCCAATTATCCTTGGACATTCATCTATGCAACCAGCTGTCACTAGATTCTCGATTGTCGGAGATCAATGCTCTAATGTTCCGGCAACCATCACGTGTTGCGCGGGCGTTTCATAATGGAATAGCGGCAATTGCTGGCGTATCGGCCGATGGGGCGGATACTTGGAAGGAAGGGATAAAAGTTCTCAGCGAAGGGATTTACTTGCTAGCACATACGAGTTATTCCAGCACCGATGTTCAGAGTGCAAGTTTTTTCTCTTGTGGTCTTGGTGAAATAGTGAGACCAACGCTTCATCAGGCAAGAAAAAAGGGTCAATTGTCTGAATTCGAGTCGATGATTCGGACCAATCTGTTGCCTGCATTGAATCGAGCAGGTATTCGTTTCGGCGTTGGCATACTTTCGCTATGCGACCTTTTTCTGAATGAGAACTGTTGCAGGGCCCTGGCCCATGAACTTCTCGAGGAGGTTAAAGGCAATTTCGTGGAATCGTGCGAGTTTAAATCAGGGTCATTAATGAGTTTGAACGCTCGGTACGCAAAGCTTGGCAATCTATCTGCGGCTCGCCGCGTATTGACGAATGGAGTCCGGGCGTCGTTCACTTACGGCTACCGCAAGGACACTGCAATTAACGACTTCATCATCGCTTTCGAACTTGTCGGACCACTTCTCGGCGAGCGTTTGTCGGGCGTTGCAAAATTCATTACGCAGGTACTGTTGTTACTTGATGAACTAACCGACGGCAGAATGCTCTACGATGCTCCTAGCCATTTTGTAGCAGTCTTGTGCCGATTCGATGTCAATCTGGCTGTCCATTACGGTCGAATCCTTGCGACGCGTTGCCGTCAACTGAATATGGGCGCGTTCTCAGAGGCCTTACGTGACCATAATGTGAACGTGAAGATTGTGCGAGCTCAATTTGCGAGAGAAGCTCCTGAAGTGGAGGTCAATGCTGAGGAAGTGGATGTCGATCCGCGAGCATATTTTGTCACAAGTGAAGTAAAGCGGTTTCCTCAGGTCCGTGACATGAAGGAAGACCTGTTGGAGAGCATTTTATCAAGTTGCTATGGAAGCGTATTTCACAAGTTACCTTCTGTAATTGGGCACTTAGTTAATAGCGGCAATTGCGATGCAGCGCTTAAGGTCTTCGATTCGCTCGAGGAAGGGATTCGTGTGCGTGTTTCCAATTATCCCATTCCGGAATTGTGAGGAAGAGGGATGGTGGTTGGGCAATCCGTCAAAAATCAAACCGGGGGTGGTTTTGCCTGTTGTGCTGCTTGCCAGTAATTACTCGTCTTTTGAGCTCATTCTTATTTTGTAATGAATGTACGACAATCCCGAACGCCGTACCGATCGTGTTCACGTCACGTGTTGTCAATCCTGTACTCTTCGATGAAACGAGCGAAAAAATGGCGGATCTAAAATCTATTCCAACCTGGATGGATATGCCGGCAACGGTTGCTGTTAGTCCACCTGTTGATTCCCTCAAGCAGTCTTTACCTTTCGGTGAGCTTTCGTGGGACAATTTTGAACGGCTGTGCCTCCGCTTGGCTCGACGTGAAGCAGATGTCGAGTCCTGCCAGCTGTATGGTGTTCGAGGTGATAAACAAGAGGGAATCGACATCTTTGCCAGGACCGGAACGAGTGTGAAGTATCGCGTATACCAATGTAAACGCGAAGAGAAGTTCGGCGCCGCAAAGATCAAGAAGGCAGTCGCGAAGTTTTCAGAGGGAACGTGGAAAGACAAGTCAGACACGTTCGTACTTTGTACGAAAGAGAGTTTGCAAAGCCAGCAGAGATGCGACGCCTTTGAGGAGCAGGTTGAAGTACTCAAGCGGGATGGCATCACGTTGGTGTCATGGGATAGCAATCAGCTGTCGATGGAGCTGAAGAAACCATGCAATCACGACTTAGTCGATGAGTTTTTTGGCAGGGAATGGGTGCGGCTATTCTGCGGCAAAGACTTCGTCGAGCATCTTACGCGCCGCCTTACTACCCAACAAGTAGCTACTTTTCGTTCCCGCCTCGGGGAGTTCTATCGTCGCGTGTTCAACACGCACGATCCTGGCCTACCGAAAAGTGAACTGTCGGCCCGAGCAGTACTAGCGATAGAGCAGCGATTCGTATTTCCCGACGTCATCGATCGACGTTCGGTAGTCGCAAATGCGATGGACACTTCTCCCGGCTCGGACCAATTGCTTCAAACAGATGCTGTTTCAACGCACTACTTCGATAACTTGCGAGATCAAAGTCGGCCGATGCGTAAGGAGAGTTCAGTGATACGTACAGTCGCTGAAAGAACTGCAATAGACCGCTGGTTGGCAACCGGTGAGAAGGCACTCTTGCTGGGAGTTCCAGGCTCAGGAAAGAGTACATTGCTGCGGTTTCTAACAATGGACTTACTAGATTCAACCCCACGAATGCAGCACACCTGCCGTCATTGGGGCCGTCACTTGCCTGTCTGGTTGCCCTTTGCTCTTTGGACGAAGACCATTGCAAATCGTCCGAATGAGTCATCATTGAGCGATGTATTGCGACTATGGCTGAGCAGCTTCGATGAAGATCGCTTGTGGCCTATTGTAGAAGCAGCCATAAACGACGATAGGTTATTGCTCATCGTGGACGGGCTAGACGAGTGGGAGAGCGAAGAGACCGCTGGCATTGCCCTGAATAAACTGCAAGTTTTTGTCGAACAACGTAACATTCCTGTGGTTGCGTCAAGCCGCCCAGGCGGCTTCAGGAAGCTCGGTATACCAACCGACCAGTGGCAAGTCGCCGATCTTGCTGACTTTTCAACAGATCAACAAAGGCAGTTGGCAGCAACATGGTTCGCTCAGTCACAAAACACTACAGTTGATCACCACAGTAGGAACACGGACGACAACGTCGACCGAATCACCTTCGAAACTGACAGCTTTATGGCCGAGTTGGAACGATCATTTGACCTGCGAGAGCTCGCAAAAGTTCCACTGCTCTTACTGCTACTTATTTACCATCGCCTGCAGCGTTCTTCGTTGCCGAACGGACGATTCAAGGCGTATGAATCAATAGTAACCCATCTTATAGAGACCCATCCGCATCGCCGGAGAGTCGCTGCAACGGTGCATAACGTCGATCCTGAGTTGTCAGACGATGATGTTGGCCGCGCCCTCGCGTTTGTCGCCTACCATTTACAGTGCCACGATACCGGCGGTGTAGTCGACATACAAGACGCAATCAGTGTTCTCGAGAAGTTCATGCGTGATGAACATCATGGATTTGGGCTCTCTCACCCTGACTCGAGACGTCTAAGCCGTAGAATTCTCGACATTGGAGAAGGATCAATTGGGCTGCTAGTACGACGATCGAATCATGAAATTGCTTTTTTCCATCGGAGTTTTCAAGAGTATCTTGCGGCCGTGCATCTCTGTGAGCTGTCGCTGGCGGAACAGATATCCGTCATCAAGGAACAAAGCGGAAACCCACAATGGCATGAAACGATAATGAGCCTTTTCCATCTGACACGAAGATCGCAAGATCTCAAGTCATTCGTCGAAATTATTGAGGAGCAATATGCTACCGCAACTGTGTTCGAGCAGATGGAAATTGAAGCCGTATTGGCAGAAATTGCTTTCGGTAGCTTTGGATGTTCACCAGGCGACGCACAACAGATCGCAGAGTCAACGTTTACGCGAATTGAACGTGGCGATTGGATGCCACAAAGGGAGCGACTACTGCGAATTGCACTTGAAGGCTGCAGGACCACTGTCGTCAAAGAGCGGGTGAAACAAAAGATAACTCAATGGTTCCCTTGTCGCCTTAAGTTGCGCGGCGAGGTTTATACCGCCATGTCGGACTGGTCATATTCAAATGAAGTCATCCAATGTCTTTGGAGTGGGATATATGATGACGAGTTCTTTAATCAACGACCAGCGGCCAAGGCTCTATGTAAATTGGCTGATGGTAATCAACAGATTGGCGACGAATGTTGGCTCCGCAAATCGTGGCCGTGAGAGCCAGAAAAATCATTTCGAGCAGATCATGATTCTTGCCGCGATCAGCTCGCGGATCGGTAACTTTTACAAACTGTTTGTAAATCAGAGCAGCAGGCCCAGACATCGTTCCCCTCCATGCCAGCAAAAACAGCCATCCACCATCAACGGCTTGACGAATCGGAGAACAGTGCAATCCTTGAACCAAAACGACTACAACGTGCGATTGCCCTGTTTGTACGGGCCTACTGGTATGCAATTCGAGATGGAAAGATCCCTAGGACGTGGCAGTTTACGCAGTTCTTGGAAAACTACATCGACGCCAACGATCCGGTTGGGTTCTTGCGCGAGATAGCTGTTAGTGTACTTCCTGAAGAAGTGGAAATCGTAGCAATCGACGCTGAGTTTTCTGTCGAGTTGAACGATGGGGATGTCGAAAAGGCAAGCGAGAAGCTGTTGGAGATTATGAAACGCCGTTCGCAGCTCGACACTCGCACGGAAGACGAAAACGAGCAACTAGCCCATACTGACGCGAGACTTATGCTGAGCACAATTGGTCGAAATACGGCCCAGCTCAAAGACTCATCCCAGCGCATTCTTTGGGCGAATTGCTATATCGTTACAAATTCCCGCCGGTATATTCGCGCCGCCGCGGAGCTAGGCCTTAAGAACATGGTGTGTTCAAACCCCTTACAATTGATCGGAATCGTGGAACAGGTTTCGGGAGCCACGGTGAACGAGACGGAATTGCTACACCTGTATGAGAACCCCATCGTGGTTGGAGCCGTTGAAGGATTGTGGGGTGAATTGCAGGGCCTGCTTGCTAATGGCATTTCACTTCGAGGAAAGTCGTTGGTTCGTTTGCGGCGCGACCTCGATGCTTGTCTGCATGAGCGTCTTACCTTGTCCAATGCGGCTGATGAGAAGGCACCCGAGCAGTTGGACGCTGAAGAGGATGTTGAGAAGGACGAGTACGTACAATTGCTCGATACAGCCGAAGGTCTCGGATACGAGATTCAACCAATGGCAAGAAAAGCGAGGGATGCGTTTACGGTCGCTGAGCAAAGTGCGAAACGAATTAGAGAGCTGGAAGAACAGGTCGTCGATTTGGAAGAGCAAGTGCAGGAGTTTGGGAAGAAGAAGGCCCGCTTTCTGAGGCGAGTGAAGAACCGCCAACAGCTACACCATAAGAAGAATCAGTGACCCGAAAACCGTCAGCGGTGACCGCGAATTAGTTGGGACCCGCGACGGGGGTTTTGCCCGAACGCCTCCTGGCAGACGATGCATATATCGGCTAATCCCGCGAAGTAACGACCAAGGCCCGCCAACGGTGCCTGACGGGCCTTGGTTGAATCGAGACGGGTTGTGCAACCCAACTGAGTGGAGGCGGACGGAATCGAACCCGCGTCACGTCTCTGATCGCCGTTGATCCCATTTGGTTGATGCGTCGAAGTCGCACGGGAGGGCGTGTCCTGGGTATGGTGTAAAGGCATGTTCCCGATAAAAAGCCTGGCCGCCCTGTGGCGGCCAAGCCGATTTTCATCGCCCATTCGCCTCCGGCGTCGGTTGCAACGCATGTAGATACTCAACCGCCTTACTCGCATAAGAAGCCGCCGAAAAAATCGCCCGCTTATCTTCCTTGAGCACCTTCAACCAGCCACCGATATAGTCCGCATGATCCCCTCGCACCTCCGGGGTGATCGCCAAATCAGCACACAAAAACGCCGAACCCAGCTCGGCCACGAGTTCCTCCATCGCATACCCTTCATCGCCCCATTTCTTCCGCCCAAGTTCCCGATCCAACCGCGAAGAATGCCGCGTCCAGTGGGTAAGTTCATGGGCCAGCGTCGCCGCGTGTGACTCAGCGTCCCGAAAACACTCAAACGGCGGCATGCGGATATAGTCGTCCCCAATCGCATAGTAAGCCTGAGTTCCGCCGTTCCGAATCTCCGCCCCCGTCGCCGCAAAGAATTTGTCTGCTTGCTCAATCCGCTCCAGCGTCTCCGCTGGCTTTTCCGCCAAGGCATAAAAATGCTCCGGCAACCCCTCCACCTGGCAAGCATTGAAAACGGTGTACTCCTTCAAGTAAGGAATCTCCGCTTCCACCTCCTGCCCATCCTCATCGGTCTCCGTCTTCTTGAGCGTATTGGCAAACACGACCGGCGACCCTTTTTCCCCCTTACGCACAAACCCGCCTAGCTCCTTGGCCTGCCGAAACGTCATCCAATAAGGACAATGATACCCCGAATCCTCCGCCGAGGCCCACAGCATGAGAATGTTGATCCCGTTGTAGGGCGTCCCATTATGCCGCAGCGGCCGCGAAACGCGTCCCGCTGCATGCTCCGCATTCCAAGGCTTGAACCAGGGCCGCACCCCCGCCTCTAAATCCGCGACAATCTTGTCAGTAACCCGCGAATAAACATCACCCTTTTTAACCGTCGAACCCATCGTAAAAACCTCCGTCCAAGAAATGAAAAGAACCCCGTGCCAAAAAGCACTTGCTTTTGGGCAGGGGGGACGAAGGCCAAACCAAGAACGGGGACAGGCTGTCACAGGCCGAGCGACGGGGAGGGGCACCCGGTCTGCACAAGCGAGTGCCAACGAGCGCGGAAGATCGGGGAGGAAACCCCACAGCGAGCGCGGCCCCGAGCCTTGACAGCCTGGGGGTGTCCCCTGAAAGAAAGAGAGCCGCCCGAGAGGGCGACTCCTAGAGGCCGAAGGCCGACCAGTCTTTTAGTTTCTCACGAACAGAAATCATCCGGCCCGGCCGGATCTCATTCCGCCATCTGGCCGAGCATCTCTGGCGTCACGACCGTGATCTCCGCATACCGCTGAAAATCCTTGGGATTGAGCGTCAGCACATGGGAAATCCCATGCCGCAGCATGGCCGCCACGAGCCGCGTATCATGGGCCTGCTTCCCAATTACCTGATACTGGGTAACTAGCTCCTGCCACTTCTCAAAAATGGCCCGCTCATCTTTCAGGAGCTGAAACAGACTGGCCAGCTGAGCCATCTCAAAGGTGGCCTGCTCGGCATCCAAACCCAGCCCATTCTGAGCTGCAGGCCGAGTCGCCACGACCCAGTATTCATAAAAGACCTGCGGGACGAGGCATCCCTCAAATCCCAAGCGAGGCAGCTTCGCCACCGAGTCCCGCACCAAAGAAAAGACGGGAGAGTCAACCTGTGAAGAGCGAACCAGAATGCTCGTATCGACTAAGATCTTCACGCGAGGTCATCCACTAGTAGATACTCTCGCGGCTGTCGTCCACAAAATGCCCCACCGGCTTATGCCCATCCGCCCAGGCACGAAACTGATTGCCCCACTGCTCATGCTCTGGGGCCGACTTGGGTTTTGCCCGTTGCGATTCTGACTGCTCAATCGCCAACAGCTTCAGGGCATGCCGCAAGGCCTCCTCCGGGCTCCCAAAGGCCCCATTGGCCACCGCCTGCTGAATCACGGCTTCATATTCACTGGGGACATCAAGCGTCATTATGCACCTTTCCAATCGATTTCTTCCTATCTTGAGAATGTCACGCTTTCCCCAAAAAGTCAATCGAAACCAAGCCTAACCCGGCTCCGCCGAGAGTAGACCAGGGGCATTGTCCTCAATCCGAATCTCGGTAATCACCGGCTCATTCTCCTGCACCAGCCGGGCCGTGGCATGATCCGCCTCCGCAAAATAAACGACCCGAAAACTCAGTAACTTAGCGTAGGCCTCACCCAGCCTCCGACCGCGAATCGTGACCCGCTTGCCGTAGAATTCCAGGCGGATCACATCACCCGGCTCCAAGCTCGAATCAACGATTTGGCTGTAGGGCAGCCCTCGCTGCTGTCCCGTCTTGAGCACGAAGTTCAAGAGTGGAGGCCCGCCCCACGACTGTCGATGCAGTCCAAAGGCCTGGTACGGAGCATCGTCCTGATAGTTCTCGATCTCCTGCTCGGAAGCCTCAGGCTTCAGCCCCAGTCGTTCAAGCACTCCGGATGATTCATGATGGGCCATCGTTACCTCGCCATTTCCACCTGTTCATGGGCCAGCCACTGTCGCAACTTTTCTGTTTGTTGGCGAGCGAAATTTTCGGCGAAGCGGCGAATCGACGTCGCCCGCTCCGACCAGCGAGATTGAGCCGCGACCATAGGCCGAAGTTCACTTGCGTTCTTCACGATCCTTTCCCGCCCAATGGCCGACCGAAGCGTCTGCTTGTCGTCGGTATAGATGGTCAATTGCTCGCGGCCCCGC
Source organism: Bremerella cremea (assembly GCF_003335505.1). Lineage (NCBI taxonomy): Bacteria > Pseudomonadati > Planctomycetota > Planctomycetia > Pirellulales > Pirellulaceae > Bremerella > Bremerella cremea. The sequence goes on along the minus strand of NZ_QPEX01000030.1, from coordinate 313,064 downwards.
GAAGCACTGACATAGGCCTGCTCGGCCGAACTTGCCGGCAGGGACAGGCTGCTTTGAGCCAAAAACACCCGATGCACCGTTTTGCCCTGACTGGCATAAGATGTTACGGTCACGCCATGTTCGAGGTGCCCCCACGAGGCGGGAATGGTTTGTCCATTACTGAGCTTTAAATCCCCCGACTTCGTAAAACCAGTTAGTTCAAACAGGGAGCCGTTGTTGAGCCGCTTCTCACTTGAATCTTTCGATGGTCGGCGATTCTTGGTGACACGAACCCGATCCCCAGCCGCAAAGTGTTCCACGCCTTCCCGATACACATCAAACGACTTGGGAGACTCAATCGGAACGGGAACTTTTCCATTTTGTCCCTCCGCCCAAACCCGGCCTTCACGAACCTCGGCCACACGTAACCGGTCCCCGGCCTTGTAGCCCCCTTTACCTTTGGTAACGAACTCCACGACATCCCCTGGAGCAAAGGAAAGCGAGTCGCTTCGCTGAGCTTCGGTTAGCCGTTTCGATTGAAGTACCGTCATCTCATGTTCGGGACCATGAATCGTCCCTCGTACCTTGAGTTCCTGACGAATCGCCTCGGTCACCTGTTCTCGCTCTAAATGGGAGGGAGCAATGACGAGACTCGATTTGTTTGGCGCCAGACTATCGGCATAGTCTTGGGCCAGCTGTCGGTAACGCAGATCGTCATCGGCGATCTCTCGTATGAAACTGAGCTCGTCCAGCTTCTCAAAGCCTTCCGCCACCTTGCCTTGACTAAGGAGAGTGACCGCCTCCCGGTAATCACCTTCCTGGCGACGAATTCTTTGGATTGTAAACGGTTGGATGCCAGCTTCGCTTTCTAACAACTTGAGCGGTGTGCCTCGCGAGACAGCTTTATGCTGCCGCTCATCACCGCTGAGCACAACGCGGGCATCAATCTTCTGAGCGATGGTTGCCAGCTTGGCCATGTCCGAAGTTCCCAGCAGCCCTGCTTCATCAACCCAGACCACACCTCCAGCGGCCGATGCCTGGGACTTTTCATTCATGAGAAAGGATGCCAGAGTTTCCGCGTCGAATCCTTCCTCCCCTCGCAAGACGCCATGGGCCGCTTCGGCAGTTGGGGCAAGAACGGTAACATTTCGGCCTGTCTTTTCAATGGCTTCAATTGTCTCTTTCATGAGTGAAGTCTTACCGACACCTGCCTTGCCCGAGACGATCATCAACCGATCATGCGAATTCAGAACCCCTTGCACGGCGGTTTGCTGTTCATCGCTGAGCCAATTCCGGGCGATCGCATACTGGGGAGCAAGTGGGGCGAGCTTACCGCGTCCGGAACGAGCGAACGTGAGGAGGGCTTGTTCTTCGGCCAACACCTCTCGTGTGGAAATGAGAGCTTGCTCATCCTGGCCTTCCCGAATCCAGTCTCGACCTGCGACTTCGTTGTGAATCTGTTCGACGGAAGTCTGGCCGATGCCATGCAGCATGGCTTGCCGCAATAGCTCCCGTTCGCGGACGACCGAAGCTCGCTCAAAAACGTGCTCCTTCGCGAAATCAACTGCCGCGGCCACATCCATCTCTGGCTGAGCTGGAACGAACTCACCTCGTGACAGACGATCAAAGTGATCGGCTTCTTCCTCATTCAATCGACTTCGCCAAACATTCGGAAGTTCATCTGGTGGTACGAGCTGATTTTTCTTTTCACGGGTCTTGGCCCCGAGTTGCCCTTTGCTTTCAGGGGATGTGATCCCATGTTCTTCGGCCATTTTTTCAATCAGGCCGGTTCTCCTTGAAAACTTCTCAATTGTTTCGCGACTGACTCCGGCGATCTCAAAATCCCGCTCACTTCGCTCGATGGGATATCCCAGCTCGACCATCTTCGCCGCCAAGTGAGATTGAAAGATCGCTTCATAGTAGCCGGAGTCACGGACGACGGCGGAAAGATCAACGGCGGTCCAGCGTTTGCCGGTATGGGTTGCATTAAGGACAAATCCATGGACATGAAGTTGCGGGTCCGGATGGCCATCCACCGGCCTCGCTGTCGTATGAAGCCAGGATGCCCCAACGATGTTTCCCGTTTTCTCCCATGTCAGAACACCGCGTGAGTGGTTCACACGTGTGAGAGCATCTTTCTCCAGGTCGGAAAACGTTTCATGGGCCGCACTCTGAACTGCTTCCAAGATTCGATCATCCTGCGTCACACCCCACAGAAGCGAAACCGACTTAGGAGCGGAAAGCGTAATATCGGTGCCAACCCGCCGGTCAGCCCGTTGCCGCTGGGTAAGTCGAAAGTCTTCAAACGGGTAGCGATTGTCGACGGGTCGATCAAAATGGTCCTTATCGACCTCGCCAGCAAGACCAAGTAAAGCGGCTCCTTTGCCGAACCAGGCCCCTTTGAGCTGGTTCGGACCGGAGTCGTAGTAGTCGCTGAACGCGTAGTAGGCCTTGGCGTCCGCACTACTCTTGGAATGAGTCACCCGCATTGGCATGACAATAGTCCGGAATTGTGACAGTTCGATGACAGTCCGTATCCCAGTTTGAAACAAAAGCTCGAAACAGGCACACGGAGCTTCGCTCCGACTTGTTTTACGCGTCTATGTCGAGCTTTTTTGTGGGGACAGGTTTTAGATGGGAGACGTTCTGCCGTTTTTGATACGACTGAATGTACAGATGGTAGATGATCTGCTTGGCTTCTTCATGAACGTGACGTCGGTAGGCTCGACCGCTACCAGCATCGGCGATAAAGAAGAAACCGAAACCAACGAAAAACATGAAGATCGTCGTCAACAGGAAGCAGTCGTCTCGAAGCGGATGACCGGCCGGTAATGTGAGGCCGTGCCAAGCGAGTGCCACGCTAGAAACCGTGAGGACGATCAGGCACAGGCCTAATATCAGGAAGGTTAGGAAGTGGAAGATTTTGCGAGTCATCGTTTGAATTCTCCTGCCGCGCTAACGCGGCTTGATAGGCTTGCCACATTTCTGGCGTGATCAAATTGGGATAGCGATAGACGGCCAACTTTCGCTGGAGAATCTCCCGCTCCGAAAAGGGGAGCGGGGAATCGGTATCGTGTTGACGGGAGTCAGACGTCACTGGTCCATCTCCTGCTCTTGTTCCGGTTCTTGGAACTCCGCCTGTTGCTGGGCATGCTGGACCAGGTCATCCAAAACGCTCGGCTGCTGGTCGTTCACCATCTGAACGTCAGCTTGATTCGGTTCGGGCGTGTTCATGGTCGAATGGATCTCCGGCTGGGACTGGTAAAAGTGGACGGGCTGACTAGCCCCGGTCTGACGCGAAATCGATTGTTGGGTGGCTCGCCCCAGTTGCCCCGGCTCTTCCACAAGAGGTGAATGGCCTGGAAATGCGGCAACAATACTACCGAGTTCCTTGTATCCCTGTCGCCCAAGAGCCGCGATTGCCCCTTGGCCGATCTTCGGCTTTTCCGGCTTCTGATTCGTGTGGTCGTTGGGTTTCTGTTTGCTCATAGTTGACGCCTCCCACGCACTTCAGTTCGCCACCCGGCCGATCGTAATTTGGCGGCATGTACTCTCTTTCTGAGGTACCATTGGTGCAGAAAAAAGGCGAAGTGGCAGATCAAGATCCAGCCCACCATGATCAAGTACCAGTTGGACTGAACAGGCGAAGCAAAAAGCCGCAATAATGCGGCCAGGGCAAGTCCAATACCGACGTCGGATACTATCCCCGCCGCCGTAGTCGAAAGCCGAGGAAAGTAGCAAGACAGGACACCGCGGCCGAGATCACTATCCCGTGCCTGCGTACGGTAGAGAATGTGGACGAACGTTAAAACTAGCCCCACGAGCCACCATACAACTTGAGCGGCAATCAGCAGTTCAAACGGTATGGCATCGATGCGTCCGTGCAGTTGCGTGTGCCCATGCAGGTAGTAACCCTGCACAAATACGGCGAACGCCCAGGCCGCCACCAATATGGAACCGGCCGAGCCAGGAGAGCGGCTGAAAATTTGCAGCGTTCTTCCCATCGCGAACCCGGCGATCAGGAATCCGCCGATTCCATTGCGGATGCTGCGGATCTCTTCTTCGTGGTACTCCTCCGGCTGCTTGGTCGGAGGTGGCCGGTCAGGACGCACGGGTTCATTGTCAAAGTGTGTCATCTAGATTTGCCTTAGCGTTTTTAAGGTGAATGGATCGCCTTGCGGCCCGTAGGTGCGACCCGCCTGGCTGAGAAAGAAATCAACGAGGAGTTTGTTGTGTGGCCCTCCGCGACGAAGTGATAGAAACCTCTCAGGAGGACAACGAGGAGCCATCTGTTCGGAGACAGAAAATAGAAATCGATCATTTCCCATCAAGAAATTAAGCAGGTCGAACTTCTCCTCTTCCTTCGTCTCGCTGACGCTGACGAAGTCTTCTCGATGCTGCCCCCAGCTTTGACTGAAGTAGTCGTTGGTCCGGGCACAATGGTTGGAGAGAATCAGTTTCGTCGAATAGTTGGCAAACACGGAATGAAGTTCCTGTTCTGCCTGGTTTCCGCCCATGGCGGACTGAAGCGTTGGTAAGCTTTGGCAGCCACTCACAAACGCCAAGCGTTGGCTCCGTGAGACCGACTGAATCATTGCTTCCTTGGCAGGATTGTTGATGAGCATCTGGAGTTCGTCCCGCACGACGATGGTCGTCGTCTGCGGATTCAAGCGGCGGAGAGCCGCCTCGCTCAACTGGGTTGTCACGATGCTTTGTAGGAGCATCCCCGCGGGACCGTGCGACATGATGGGGGCCGCAAGAACAACACATGCCCCGTCCAGAGCCATCTCAGGAGAGAACGTGGAATGTTCGGCACAAACGGTCTCGTACATGGGCGAGTTGAGAAAGGGCACGAGCACCGCCGAGCCTTCACTGATCGCCGCCCCACGTGCCTTCGAGCCAATTTGAATGAACTCGGACAGCAAAAAGGAAGCGGACTGTTTGTATTGCCGCATTTCCCCCGCATTTCGAATTCCATTCTCCGCCAGTTGGAGCAGTTGAAAAGCGTACGAACTCGACTGAAATTCGGTTGAAGCCACTTGAGCGAATGCCGCCGGTAGAGAGAGCATCACGCGGTAAACATCTTCGATGGTTACCTTTTCTCGTTTGGACAGCCAAGCGATGGTAATGCAGCAGGTGAGTAGCATGGCATACAAGTTGGCCCAGAAACTGTCTTGATGTTCTCCTTTAGATTGACTGAGTTGATTGTTAAGGTCCTGCAAGAGCTGGGTGGCCGTTGTAGGCGAGCCATTTTGGCGAGTCAGTTCGAAAGAGAGGAAGTTGTAGGTGAATTCGCCGGGCACCAAGATCAACAACCGATCCTGGGCTCCGGCGAGTTCAATGACACGGCACGCGTTGGCCGCCTCGTCCGGTTTGACGCAACACCACAGGCAGCCAATGTTCGGCCCTCCGCGACGAAGAATGTCGCGGAGGAGAATCTTTAGAACGGATGTCTTGCCGCTTCCCGTGCCGCCAATCGCGAAGATATGGGAGCACACGTCCTCCAACGAGATGCCAAGTAAGTCGAGCGAATCTCGGGCTTTCCAGAACGTGAAGCCAAACCAGTTCATGCCATTACCTCCGCAAGCAAGTGGATGGGGAGGTTCTGCTTGGCGTGAACTTGAATTCCCGCCTTGAGTTTGGCGATGGCGTCGAACAACTCCTCGTAGGAGACCGTCCGAGGGAAGGTCAGTTGAAACGCAACCTGATCCATCTTCAGCTCAAGGGTGACCTCCTTGGGGGCCTTCGACTTTTTGCCGCCCGATATCTTGATGATCGCGTCCCGTGACATCCGACCGGCCGCATGTTCCTTCAACCAGGTTGTCTGCTCGTCTTCTGTCTTGGCTCGGCGAGCAACTTCGTAGGTGATAGCGACACCGATTTTGTTCTCGCGGGCCACTTGCAACGCCTCTGGGCAGAGCTTCCCAACTGATTTGCGGATCTTGCTCAGGGTCCCCGGAGTAACGCATGCGTGGACCGCGGCTTCTGTAAAATTGCACCGATGATAACGAGCCAGTTCCGTGACTCGCTTAAAGGTATCTTCTACAGACTCGTCCTTTCGGAGATGGTTCTCGTGTAGGGAAAAGACGAGCATTTGCTCGGGTGGTGTACCCTCGGGCCAAACGAGAGCATCAATTTCCGTGTGTCCCAGTCGCTTGGTTACTTCGTGGCGATGATTGCCGATACAAAGCAAAAAGCGGTTACCGACGGCAACGAGACCAACAGGTTGCAAGACCCCGTTCTCTGCGATGCTTGGTTCGAGCCGCTGGAGATTCTCTTCATCTAGCGGACGTCGATTCTCCATCAAGTCGATCTGAGAAAGAGAAACCCGCCGCCACGTGGGTGTGGCGGCGGGCACGTTTTCGGGTTTAACAATCATGACGTCATTCCTTACTTTTCTTGAGAAATCGAGGAAGTTAAGAAGTGATCCTCCGCCAGGCCAACTCGAGCCATTTCACGCAGCGGGCAAACTGACTTGACCTGCACCAGACCGCCAAGGCGATCGAGAGTGACACGGGGATCGCTAACAGAAACAGGCCCATCCCCCAGATACTCGTGCGAGCAACGACCGGGGCCACGACATGTTGCATACTCGATTCAATGACAGGGCGAGCGACGTGCTCAGCGGCTGCCTTCGCGATGTCATCCCCGTGAACCACCAGGGCAGTGATCGCCGCACCTGCGGCGATCTTCTCCCGGTGCTTCCAGATCATTTCGAGGAGCTCATCCGGCTTGGGGCTCTTGTTGACCAAAGTGGTCACCTCAGCCAGCTTGCCTTGTTTTTTGAGCACAGGTACAAGCATCTCCAGTCTCCGCCCATTCTGGGCGGAGACCTTCGAGGTGGCCATGGCGACATCATCCGCCAGCGTGACGGCCTTCCCGGCGACGGACCGCACGATCCGTGCGGCGTCGTCTCCCAGCATTCGCGTCAAGCGAATGGCCGTTTGACGGGCGGCTGCTTCGGCGGTCTCGCGTGCGAGAGCGGCCGTCGCCTGTTTACCGGCCTGCTGAACCGCTTGCTTGGTGGCGGCTGATGCTGCCTTACCCGTGAGAACCTTGGCTCCGGTCTTCACGGCCCCCGACAAAGGGCCGGCCATTGCCGGGCAGCCCGATGCCAGGAGGGAATACAGCACGAAGATTGCGACGATAAGACTTTTCATGGGGACTCTCCTACTTTTGAGGTTCGATAGAAACGTGGTCGTAATAAGCAACTGCCCAGTCCATATCCACGTCCAGATCGCGGATAAAAAGTGCGGCCATCGCGACTTCTTGTTGACGGATCGACTTGACCATTTCGCCGATTAATACGTCGGTTGGGGCTCCGTTTCCCAGGCAAGTGACGAGCAGTCGATTCGTGCTCCTCTGGAGTTCATCGCTAAGATGTTTGCGAGTTTCGAGAGCTTCGTTCATGGCGTGGTCTACCGCCATATCCGCCCCGAAGCCGACAGCCAGCGAGAACAGTTCGCCGAAGAGTGAAACGTTGCCTTGCTCGTCACGCATGGCTTCTCGGGCGGCACTTCCAGCAACGGTGCCACCGACGGCCCCCGCCGCGAAAGCAGTTAATTGACGTGTCGTCGATTCCATGACGGCAGGCATCATCGAATCGATTTCATGGTCCACAGCTTGCTGGAAGCGTGCGAGATCAAGCGGTACGGGACGAAATTTGAGGGGGATTTCTTCCACGTCCAGCATCTGCTCCACCACTAGGTCGTGATCGATCTGTGCGAGCACTTGCGTTAGGGCTTCGGAGGTGACCTTCACCTGCTGCTGTAAATGATCCACCGGAAGGACCTGGTCGACATAGAGTTGCCGCAGCCAGGTTCGGTGGCCGTTAGAATCCGTCAGCATAAGGTGCTTAGACTTCAGCCCCAGGGCGGCATCCGTAAACGCGTCTCGGCCACTCTTGGTCGCGAGATCGGCTGCCGACGATCGCAACTGGTTCAAGAGGAGATCCGCAGCGGCAACCCGCTTCTGATGTGCCTGCTTGAGAGCGGGCACGACTTTCGCCCACGCCCGTTCCTCTTCGGTTTGCGGACCACGCGGAGCAGGTTTCGACGACGGAGGGCTTTGGGCCTGGCATGCCTGGACGGCAAGCACGGCCATCAAAACGGGGACAGAAAAACGCGACAGAGATACCATGAGAGAGTCTCCAAAAAATGGAACGAAAGGAAGGAGTTGACCCGGCTTCAGCCAGGCCAACCAAACGGTTCAAACTGCAAGACAGGACTTGCCGAGCATTGCGGATCTCAGATCCTGAGAAATCCGCAACGAAAGTCGGAATACGTCGTTCGGATTGAGAGAATTGAGCTACTGAGCTTGCTTGACGAGCAGCCCCAGACGACCAATGGCCTCGTCGAATCGCCGCTTGACCGTTTTGTCCGAGAATTCAATCCGGCGATGACGGGCAATCTGGCGAAAGCTGTTGCCTCGAAACCGCAGGATCACGATTCGACGGTCGAGTCGATTGAGTCCGAACAGAAACGAGCGAGTGATCGCGAAGAGCTTTTCAGCAGGAGGTCCTTGGGGCAGTTCCCTTTCCGGAGCGGCAACCATGTCCGCTGGAAAGTCACTGATGTTAAGCCGAGGAGATCGGGCACGATTGGTAAGCTCGTTCCGTAGAATCTTGGTTAGATAGCCAGCGATCGAAGAGTTGATCGTTCCCCCTTTCGATTTCCAAATGTAATATTGGAGATAAACGGTCTGGACCACATCCAGAGCGTCCGCCTCGCTCAGCCCCGAGCGAAGGGCGAGGCAATACAGGAGTGCATAGAGATCTTCGGGAGCGAATGCTCCCGAGGCCAAACGACCCGTCTGGGTAAAAGGATTGTGATTCACTGATCAACTCCCCATCGTTAATACAGTCGAAATGAACCCAAAGTCCTGGACGTGTCATCCGTCCAAGATGCTGAATAGGATTCTGAGTGGCGGGGAGAAAGGAATCGCGCAAGGTTTCTTTTGCGAGGCCAAAAAAGGTCGACGTTTAAATTGAAGGGAGGGATCAATGAGGCATTCGGCGAACTGGTCTTCGGTCGGCAGCCACTCGCTGCAGAGCATCACCAGCATTTTCGATGAGCTTGGCGAATATCGAGAAATCCCGCCGAAGGTTTTGGACCTTCAGGAAGGCCCCGTGCTCGTCGATGAGGATGGCCGAGGGCTTAAGATCCCGTGCAATCTGCTGGTGAGACAAGCTGGAAGAAGTGATTTGATTGCGTCCCGCCGCCGATTCAGTTTGATTAGAAGCAATGTGCTGAGCGACATCGAAGCGATGCACGATCGTCTGCCAGAACCTTGGAGAAATAGTTGGATGGGACCTCAGAGGTCCGCATTAGAGGAGATCGTGAATCGCTTCTTCGGAAATCGCGATCGAGAATTCGGGACGTTTTCCCTTGTTTATGCTCGACGTACGAAGGCAAATCGTTTTCGTGAAACGAACGTTATTCTGCAAGCCCATAAATTTCTAGATACTTTCTTCATGGGAACTTGTGGTGGCTCTCCGGGGCAAGAGTCGGAACTGGGGACACGCGTCCGCTTTGATTTATCGCGTCTCCATTGGAAATCGTTTCGCGATCAAAGAATTGTCGGCGGTGACATGCCTCGAATCGTATGTGTTTGTCACGAAATTCGCCTGTCGCATGCAGATTTTCAACATCAGCTCCGAGCCTATCACGAGCACCGATGGACAATGGCCCGGTGCCGAAAGTCTTCTTCCGGACGAACGATCCTGAGTCCCCAAGATGATGCTGCCCTGATGAACGGCGTTATTCCAGTATTAGCCGAAGAAGAAAACTCGGAACTTTACCGCGACCACATGTCTCAAACGCTTCTGATAAGCCTTACTCGGTTCGAGCTGGATATTCGATATGCCGAAAACCTAACACTGGAATTGGACCCCCGGACGCTCGAATTGATCTCAATACGGCAGTATTATGAGGAAACTGCGGTCGAGATCGGAGTCGGTGGGACATTCGATCAGGCCTTGCTCGGTGCGTCCGCACTTGAATTCGCCTACAGTGTTTGAACCATGACGATCGATCTTCGTAGTATCGCCGAGACGCTGGACATCGTTTTTCAGGCCAAGATGGTGGTCTTGAATAGCGGTGAATTGGAAATTGCTCTGAGTGAGGATGAGGAGCCCAAAGTCGTCTTAAATATTGCCCTGAAACACTTCAATGCGACTCGATCTGTTTCCGCGGGCTTTCCCGGGGAAATCGAAGTTCTCATACGGGGCAAACAACCGCCGGATCTAGGTACTTTGCTCGCTAGTCTGAGCGGCTGTGCGGCAGCCATTGTCGGGCCGGATGAAGCGAATCACGAAATCTATCTTCCATCTGGGCAGAAAAAGGGAGAGTTCATTGTCGAATGTCGCTACCTTCCGTCACAAGAATTCGCCCAACAGGACGAAATATTAGAAGGGGAGAGAAGGGGTATCGAAAGCGAATCTTCACGAGACTTGCGGATTGATCCTCCGAGTATGGATTTTGTTGACAATGAGGAGGATTCTTGGCAAGTGTCACTGATGGAAGAAGTTTATTCGCCTGACGAGCTCGAGCAGCAAGCTTCAACGCCTGGATATGCTCGGCGAGTTGAATTCGTAACAGAATTCAATAAGGATCTTGAGTGTCCGCTGAGCTGGATTTTCTATCGATCGATTCACCCCAAGGATCGCCCCGACAATCTCGAAGCAGCGGGACCGGAGGAACCAACGGACGAAGAATCCTGGCGGGCATATCAGATCAACGGATTTGCTGTGCAGTTCATTGAAAGTGAAGACTTTCGGAGCTTGAGGAACCTAGAGATTCTAATGATCAATAAGGCTCTCGCGTGGAAAAAAACAATCTCGAATTTACAGGTAACCGACGAGCACGGGGCGTTCGATCGAGATGTTCGTGATTTACTAACACTGATTGACATGGTCTCGTCATATATTGGCGAGGCCTGCAAGCCCACGGCAGCAGATAAGAACTCACCCGGTCGGGATCGGGGCGAGGATACGCGGGGTCGTTAGAACTTACGAATTAGAAAGTTTCCGGAATGAGTCTTACCTCGCGGGATCGACCTGCGATTGCCCGCATTTTCGCAAATCTAGTGCGAAGCTGGCCGACCTGCCGCGAGAATGCATCTGAGGATGCCTTACGGGAATTAAGCCAGCTAGAAGCGTATCGAATGGAGGCACTGCGGGGAGCCGACGAGATCGCCAGTTCGCCTGAGAACAAGAAATTAGATCTCTCCACACTGGATCTTGTCCGTCTGCAAGGCGAGCACTTAAGGATCTGGTTTTTGGACCAACTGATGTCAGCGCATCTCGACTCGCAGGATTTATTCTTGCAACTTAAGGCTGAGATCGATGATGCGTATCAGCGTTGTATCTTACGCAATAAGTCAGAGCGTGGACCGGAAAGAGGTCCGGATTTCAAGGCTTACTACTTAAACATGGTCGTTCCGTCGCCGGATCAGGATGAGGGAGAGGTCACTCGAGAAATCGATGGGAAACACGTACCCTTGAACTTCAAAATCTCGGATAAGAAACGTCGAAAGGCGATTCTGTATAAACTGTGGCAAGCTGGTGAGAAAGGAATGTCGCGTGACCAACTGATTCCATTTGTCTACGATGTTGGGGAAGTTGCGAATACAAAGAGTAGTTTGAGGGCTACGGCAACCCAGTTGAAGCCTATCCTAGCGACAATTGGACTTGCAATTGCTAAGAGCCGAAAGGGCACATGGTACACACTCGTAGACCAAGGTTCCTTACACGGATCACATGGCGGCGTAGATCAAGATTAAGACGCGTAATCAAGGCTTTACGGGTAGGGATGTCAGGACGGAAGCCCGCAGCAACGGGACGTTCATATCGTGAAGACGCATGCTACTCGTGGATTGGCCGGAACGGTAAGACAGAACGTATTGCCTGGACTGAAAGAGAACGTTGAAGCATACGCCTTCTCCTCCGAAGGCAAGGGTATTTTTAGAAACCCATTTTGGAGGATTGAGTCCAAGTTGGTCGGTGACTATCTGGGCACAACGGATCAAATCTTTGGGGGGACAGCATCCCGCCTCTTTATCTCGCTCTAGCCATTCCATCGAACAACTCCCGTGCAGAAGACTAATTCAGTACAGGGTCATTTGAGCGATAGAAGCGTAAGGTTTGGCGAAAGACTTCCTTACCCACCTTCCCGTTTGTGATTCAGAACCTATTTTAAGCGGATCTGCAGAAAACGGGTACCAGCCTAGAAATTACGTCGGTATGCTAATGGGCAGAGATAAGGGCAGAGTTAATGAGTGAAAACCACTCTATTTCTCTGCCCACCAGTCCATTTCCCATTTCTAGGAAGTCGTAGAAAACACTGGTTTTTCCGGCGTTTTTGAAGTCGGGGTGACACGATTTGAACGTGCGACCTCTGCGTCCCGAACGCAGCGCTCTACCAGGCTGAGCCACACCCCGAGGCACCTAAGCCGTTTAATTGCAATGGCTTATGGTGTGAATTTTACGCTTGATACTGGAATCACTCTTTGTATCTTTGGAAATGCTTTTGCGGAGCTTCCAAAGCGTAAAGCGTTAGTTTACCTGATCGTGTAGACGCGGAAAAGACGTCACTGGTTCGCGATTTTACAAGCAGCTTTATGGAGGGGATTATTCATCGCCTGACGCCTCGGGCGATGGCTCTGGAAAGCTGATGCTACCTTGAAAAAGCAACTGATTTAATCGGTCTACGGTGAAAGGCAATGGGACTTCAGCCTGTCTCCAAGAGGTTGCCTCGTTTCTTTACCAATGTGTGTCGTGCACATGAACTCATTAGAGTTTAGTAGCCTGTTGAATTTCTAGGATCAGCTACGTTATTGCGATTGACGCGCCGATTCCCTGCCAGGTGTGCTGTATCCGGTAAGACGTTTGATTCCGCACTCCTTCTGCTGTGGCAAACCTCGAAGCTGACGCAATTGCTAGAGTCAATTTCCTACCGGGAAGCCGCCAAACAACGTCTCTAGAAACGCATAATTACCCGTTTTTTTTCATAACTTACAAATCGCGCACTTTCCTTGAAACAGGCTCGTGAAGACGAGACCGGAAGGTAGAATTAAAAGTCCATTGCTAGCGTGCCTATTGCCGCTGCTCATCTTGCTGGTTCTCAGGGAATTTGACTTCATGCGTTTTAATTCGCTCTGCTTCCGTCTGGCGTGCTTGTTTGTTTTATTGGCAAGCGGCATTTCTGCATTCGCCCAAGACCAGCCCCAGCCCCCAAAACCACCTGCGGAAAAACTTGTCGAGTCTTGGGCGAAACTGGCCCATCGCAAGCGGCCGCCGCAAATACATAAGGCCAACGAATTCGATTTAAGCGGCCCTGCGGTTTCCAAGACGTCGATTTCCAAAGATGGCAGTACGCTGCTAGTTCTCGACACCGAGGGGGCCTTGGTAACGTGGAATTTGAAGACTGGCGAGCAGATCGCCCGTATCCTGCCAGAGCAAGCGTCGCCTGATTCGGAGATCACCATCTCAGACAACGGCAATTCGGTTGTGATTGGATATCCCTCAGGTCTAATTGAAGTTTACGTCCCCCCGAAAACGAAACCGTTGATCCGCTACGATGCGTTTAAAACTCCCATCGCAATGGTACGCCTCTCAGCAGATCAAAACCGTGTCATCGCCATCGATCAGTTCGGCAAGTCGTTCGAAGTGGATGCGTTTGGTAAATCCAAAGGGTTCGATCCTGGCCCCACCGAAGATACCGTCGTTCAAAGTTTGATCGCGGCCGGTGGCAGGCAAGAACCGTGGTGGAAAGTTCACGTCGGCCCAGAGAACAAAGTCACCGATGTTTACTACGACGGTCACGAGCGTTCAGAAAATCACCTGGAACTAGAACCGCCGCAATTCATCGATTCGGCAAACGACAATTTCATGGTCGGAGGCCCTCATCAACTTGCTTGGGTAATCCTTTATTACAAAGGGGAAGACAAATACGAACCCACTTTTAAGCAGATCGATATTGCCGAAACACTTTATGATGCAGCTTTAGTCGACTACAACAATTGGATCTGGACACTGACCGACAAGCGACTTGAAGTACGAGAGACATCCTTTGGACGTCCGGCCAAGTTTGTCGAACTGCCAGCGGAACTTCCTCCTGAACATACCCAAATTTTGCCCAACGGCGAAACACTGGTCACCATCACCCCGGAAGGGCACGTGACTCGCTGGGATGCCTATCTTGATACCACATCAGGGATCAGTAGGCTCTCGGTTTCTGTTTCCAACGAAAGTTTTCGTCAACGATTCGATGCGTTGGAAATGATCGCCCAGCAGTGGAACGGACGTGTCGATCACTTCGAAGACAAAGAACACGAAACGCCCTACACGTTCCTGATGCGATCGGTGCAAGCAATCGCCCCGAGACTGAAAGGGAGCGACGAAGATCAGCCATATCCATCCCTGCATAAATGGATTGAAGAAAACCCCGACAACTCCCAGTTCATGCGTATCGTCTTGTTCCGCTTGTACCTGGCCGATGGCTACCGAATTCGTGGCGGAGGCTACGCCAATAGCGTGCCGGAAGATGCCTGGGAAGCCTTCTACGACAACATGGAAAAATCATGGGAAGTCGTGGCACCGGTGTTCGACCAACAAGACGTTCCGGCGGAAGCGTATACCTGTGCGATTATTGCCGGTAAGAACTTACAGTGGGAACGGGAAGAGGTGAACAAATACCTGCGTCAGGCTTTCGAGAAATACCCCAACTACCATCGCACGTTCGCTGAAGAAGCGGTCGCCCGCCTTCCGCGTTGGGGCGGCCGACCAGGCGAAACTGGCTATCTGGCCCGCTTCACCGCCGACAAACTAGGAGGCGTCGAAGGTGACATCATGTACGCCCGCATCGCTCAACACGTTTCCCGTTTCGTCAGCTGGGACGATATCGATACCGAAACCGATTTCTCACGCGAGCGGATCATGAAAGGAATGTTGGCGATTACCGAAACCACCGAAGATGCCTTCGCCATCAATCAAACTCTGTTGCTAGCCGCCAAATGGGAAGACGAAGAGTCTGGACTTAAAGCCGCCAAACGCTTGGTCGAACTCGACCTCAGACCCGTAAGCCAAATCTGGCCTGAGAAGTACGATTTGATCGACAAGGTCTACCGACAGGCAAAAATGCCTTAGAGCTACCCAAGGCTCGACGGTTGAGACCTTCGCCGACAAAGGTGTCTCCTTCAAACTCAGCGTGCGAGGATCTATCACGCTGACGATTGACAAAAGCGTCGCCAATCCAACAGGGGCGACCAACAGATGCCTAATGCAAACCGTAACGGCTCATCTTGTAGTGCAGCGTCCGCACGCTGACTCCTAGCACACGGGCAGTCTGCTCGCGATGAAAATCGTTGGCTGCCAGGGAAGCTAAGATCGCTTCTTTTTCGGCTAACTCGGTTACCTCCGCCAACGAACGAATCTCACTTGGGGAAACCTTAGCCCCCCCCGAACTTAGTTCCGCAGGCAAGCTGTTGGCGGTAATCGTCTCTTTGTTGACGGTAACCACCAATCGCTCAATCACGTTTCGAAGCTGACGAACATTGCCTGGCCAACTCGCCGACATCAGCACTTGCATTGCGTCATTATCTAGGGTTTTTAGCTGCCTCTGATGACGTGTGCAAAAGTGATTCAAGAAGTGTTCGACTAAAAGAGGAATGTCCTCACGCCGCTGTCGCAACGGAGGCACTTCAATGGGAACAATGTTGAGCCGGTAATAAAGATCCTCACGAAAAGCCCCCTCTTCCACAAGCTGTGGAATGTCTCGGTTGGTTGCCGACACGATACGAGCATCAGACGAAAAGATCCCCTCCCCCCCTACCCTTGTGAACTGCCCGGTTTCGAGCACACGCAACAGATCGACCTGGCACTTCATCGGAATTTCAGTAATCTCGTCCAGGAAAAGAGTTCCTCGCATCGACTGCTCGAAACAGCCAGGCTTCTGGCGAAACGCTCCTGTAAAGGCACCTTTTTCGTGACCAAACAATTCACTTTCCAGTAAGTTCACTGGCAACGCACCCAAGTTGATGGGCACAAAGGGAAAAGTCGAGCGCTTACTCAAATCGTGAATGGCTTTCGCCAGCAATTCTTTGCCGGTGCCACTTTCACCATGAATCAGCACCGTAGCATCGGTATCGGCAACTTGTCGGATTTGCAGCAGCACTTCGCTGAGGGCCCGACAATTGCCGATGATATTCGGCAACTCGCCTGCTTTGGCTAAGCGGTCTTTCAGGAAACGATTTTCCGTCAGCAAGCGATGATGTTCTACCGCTTTGGCGATCTGCTGCCGGATTAAATTCAGATCGACCGGCTTGGTAATGAAGTCGAATGCCCCACGGCGCATCGCATCGACCGCCATTTCGACGGTACCATGGGCCGTAATCATGATCATCGTCGTATTGGGTTTGCGCTGCTGAATCAGCGATAAGAGTTCCAATCCGTCACGATCCCCAGGCAACCGCACATCAGCAATGACGATTTGGAAGTTGCCCGCGTCGAACTTATCGATCGCCTCATTGACGTTGCTTGCGGTATCGATGCCGTCGACTTCTTTTTCAAGCCCTTTGGCCAAGCCAGAACGAATGTTGGGCTCGTCGTCTACCAGCAAAATACGAAACGCTTCGTCCATGGGGTTAGTCCGAGAGAGAAGAGACTTGTTCAGTGGGCAAAGTTATCACAAAAGTCGTCCCTTCCTTACTGCTAAGAAAGTCCAGATTCCCATTATGCTGTCGGACGATTTTGTCACACAAGGAAAGCCCCAGCCCGGTTCCTTCGCTCTTGGTCGTGAAATAAGCATCAAACACTCGTTCGCGGAGTTTTTCAGGAATTCCATTTCCTGTATCGGATATTTCTACGCGAACGAATTCAGGCGTCGTAGATGCCGTAACGATGAGTTCGCCTCCGTTGGGCATGGCTTGCATTGCGTTGACGAAAAGATTTAGCAAAGCTTGTTCCATTCGGACAAGGTCTGCCGTTATTTTTGGCAAAGGAGGCTGCGGCAGAACACACCGAACCACAATTCCTTGCTGCCTAGCTTGAGGAATCGCCAAATCGACCTGCCGTTGAATGAGACGCGCCAGATTGATCGGCTCTAGGTTCAACTTGTCCATCGATGCGAAATCGCGAAAGCTCTCTAACACCCCTCCGATGCGTGTCATTTCTGCCTTGATAACGGCCAGCATCTGTTGAACTTCCTCGGAAACTTGACTTTCCTCAAGTTGCTCTTCCAAGAGTTGTACATGCAACGATACGGCTGCCAGCGGGTTGCGGATTTCGTGATGGAGTCCCGCCGCCAAGGAACCGAGCCCCATGTAGCGTTCCATTCGCCGCATCCGCTCTTCGATCAAAACCCGTTCGGTCACGTCGAGAAGCTGCAAGACCTGCCCGATTTTCTCTCCTTCAAAGTTATTCAAGGTTTGGCAAGTTGCCCGGACGGTTCTTCCATTGGTGCTCGAGTGAAAATCGCGTGTCAGCAACACCGAATCGTCCGCTTGCCAGTCCGTCAAAAAACGATCCAGGGCAATCGCTGTGGACAACGTTTTGACATGCTTATCGACGCAGTCTGGCTTCACCCCCAACAATTCCATCCCTTGCCGGTTGATACTGGTGACGTAGCCCTTGCAATCGGTCGTGATGACGGCCTGATCCATGCTACTTAAAATATCCCCCGCCAGGGCTTTAAGATCTCGCAAGGACTCTTGAGACGAGCTGTAAGCACGAGAAAGCAGAATCAGCGTTAGGCCGGTACCGATTAGGTTAATCACCACCAGAATGGAAAGCCGAAACTGCCATCCTAATTCAACGGCTAACTCTTTGGCGGTAGCCGTTGAATCACGGGGCAGCTTAAGAGTTAACTCCTCGACAATGTCCTGTTCCCGCCAAAAGTCAGGCACGGTCCAGAGAGTGATTACGAGAGCGGCCAAACTAAGTAGCAACAGCCCGGCAATCGGAAGTCGGAAACCATTTCCTGCACGGGCTGGCTGTGTTCGAAACATGGGGAGAGCTAGAGCAAAACCTCAATAAATAGCGTTTCGATCATTATGATCAATTCCCGAGCGTCACGCAGCGGTCTTGCTGGCGGAACGCTTGAAACGACTATTCGAGTACGTCAGATTGGCGGCAAGCTGCGTTGCAATTCGTTGACCGGGGAAGCCGCATCTTGGAGAGAAAGAAACTGATTTTGATCGGGGTCAAAAGCAAAGACATCCCCGGTCTCAAACTTATAAACCCAGCCATGAAGCTTTACGTCTCCACGCCCAATCGCTGCAGCGACAGACGGGTGGGTTCTCAGGCTTTCTAATTGCACCAAAACATTCTCTTCTACCGTCAGAGTCAGCCGTTGGGCCGGATCGGACAGGTGAGCATAGTTTTCCTCGACAATCCGCCGGGTAGCTTCCGCGTGCTGCAGATAGGCCCGCACGGCAGGCATATTCTCAATCATTTCCGGCGATAACAGGCCAGACATTGCCCCACAGTGCGAGTGGCCGCAGATGATAATGTCGCGGACTTTTAAGGCAGACACCGCATATTCAATCGTGGCCGCCTCGCCGCCGAGAACCGCCCCATAAGGAGGCACGATATTCCCCGCCGTTCTCTGAATGAACAGCTCACCAGGATTGGTCTGCGTGAGGCGACTCGGGTCGATTCGAGAATCGGAACAGGTAATAAACAAGGCCAAAGGGTGCTGCCCTTCGACTAGTGTCTCAAAGAGCTTCTGATCATGACTGAATTGCTCACGTTGAAAGCGATGGATTCCCTGAACTAGCCGCTGCATCAGTCGTTCCTTAGGTGCTTCAAAGCAAAAAGTGCAAATAATTGCACAGCATCTGCAATATTCTGCGTAGCAGACATCACCATGATTCTATTCATCCCCTGGTGTTCTGTCCTCACCATTTACTGAATTTTTGAGAACGAAAGGCATTTGTCCGAATTTCAAATGCCGATTAGGGATAACGCGCACTTGACACCTTGAAAACAAAAGTTCGGCGCAGGTGTGGTACAACACTTGCATATCAGGGGCGCTGACGCACAACCTTTCATGCCCCCCTTATGGAAGCATGGATACTGATTCTTCCCTCGTACTCTGCATGTAAGCCCAGGCTCGATTTACTCTTGGAACACACTACGGACTCTACGGCTACTGCGGTTAAAGATCATTCCGGGCCAGAAGGAATACGCGCCTTGGTGCAGCACGCTGCGCACCTTTTGCCCTCTCAAGGGCCAATCGAAGTATTCGTTCACCACAATACACTGCATGCGTTCGAAAACCAGAACTTTCATCAGGCGGTCAAAGAAGGCCTGGAACGATACGGAGCTCAACCCTATTTACCTGAGCAAGAGTATCGCCAGTTGCTGAAAGGTGGCCGTATCACGGCTGAAGACCTTCAGGCAGTCTTAAGAGAGAACCTGGGCGAACATAACCAAGAGCGAATTAACGGCCTGGGAACGCGCGAGCAAATTCGCCTGGCGATGCTTCGTCATCCAGTCCACGTCGGCTCGGATGCAGAGCTGCAATGGATCCTGGCCGAAACCGATACGCTCGAACGATTTCGCGCTGAGGTCTCCCAAGATCATCGCGACCGGATCCTCGCCGGGGCACGGCAATGGTTGCACCACGAGCAGACCGCAGCTTATGCAGATATGGATGGCGTGCTAGCGAGACTTGGCCGCAATCCTCAGGCATGGAATGATGCCGCCTGGGAAAAGTTTTCGCTGCACCTGCTTTGGAGAATCTGCTGCAACGGAATTCGGTCGATTACCCCCAAACAAGTCACCCATCATTACATACGTCCACGCGACTTGTTGTTAAATTCACTGGGCGAGGATATTGATCGCAACGTCCACGACCTGTTAATCCGGTTTTGCGCGGCCTACGTCGACCAAGGGTATTCCGATTGGGAGCTGCCATGTCGCGACCAAGGCTTCTATCAAGCGTTTCTGACTCTGTATTCCCAAGAGAATTGGTTAGCCGACCTTTGGCTACAGGGACTTCCCGCCGAGTTGCGTCGCTTGCAGCATTCCGGCATTACGCCTGAAGCATCAATCGAGGAATCGCTGGGTAAGCTCGGAATTGCGGAGCATGATCGGGAAGAGTTCATTACGCAAACGCTGCTTAGCCTGCGTGGCTGGGCAGGAATCGTCTGGCAACTGGAATCAGGGGCTGGACCAGTCGTTCATCCTATCGCCCCAGACTCTTTGCTAGGTCTGTTGGCCATTAAGCTCATTCTCGAACGTTTTGCCATCGCCAGCATTGGCTTGGAGGAAATGGGCAAACGCAGCGAAGTTATCGACGTGCTGCAATTCGCTCGCACGAAACAAACGACACTGCACCCCTTAAGCGTGGAACGCAGAGCATTCCTTTTGTTTCAGGTTGCCCAGACACTGGGCTGGCAACCGCTGCAGCTTCACGAACTGAACAGTTCGCAATGGCAAGAGCTGTTGGATGAAGCGGATGGTTTTTCTCCTATCGAACGTCGTCGCACGTACCACGAAGCGTTTGAACGAAAATACCGTCGCGAAGCCTTGGATGCTTTTGTTAATCACACTAAGAACCAGCAGCAGATAGCAAGAGAACACAAGTTACAACGTCCCGATTTCCAAATCCTGACCTGTATCGACGACCGAGAAGAATCGTTCCGGCGGCACTTAGAAGAAGCCCACCCCGAATGCGAGACGTTTGGTGCGGCAGGCTTCTTTGCGGTGGCCATGTATTATCGAGGAGCAGCCGATAGCTTCTACCAACCGTTGTGCCCCAATGTGATTACCCCTAGCCACTACGTTCAAGAGGACGTTGGCTATACCTTTGAAGGGATGCATCGCGAGCGGGCCGAGTTGCGGCGACGACTGGGGTTAGCAAGTCACGTGTTTAACACGCGCAGCCGAACCTTCTTAGGCGGAATTCTGGCAGGTATTGTTGGGACGTTGGCGACGGTTCCCCTGGTGGCCAGCGTGCTCTTTCCCCATTTAACGTCTCGTATCCGCAGAAGATTCGGGGCCTTGGTACAACCACCGCCCGTCACAACGCTTCAACTGGAACGCTATCAAGACGCCCCTGGTCCCGATAACGGACACGTCGGGTTTACCTGCGACGAAATGGCTGCGGTGGTCGTACGTCTGTTGCAAGACATCGGCCTTACTAGCCCGCAAGCATTTTCTCGCCTCTTTGTTGTTTGTGGTCACGGCTCGTCGAGCTTGAATAACCCTCACGAATCGGCCTACTGCTGCGGGGCATGTGCCGGTAAACGTGGCGGTCCGAATGCCAGGGCATTCGCTAAAATGGCCAACGATTGGCGGGTCCGTGCCAAGGTTAAAGAGTCTGGCATCACCATTCCCAACGATACCGTTTTTGTGGGTGCCTACCACAACACTTGCGACGATTCGGTCAGGTTCTTTGACCTCGACCAGTTGCCTGCGTCGCACCGTAAAGATTTCGAGACGGCCCACGCAGCGATCGAAGAGGCGCGCCAACGCAATGCCCATGAGCGCTGCCGACGTTTTGCTTCGGCCCCCCTTTCCATTTCCCCCAGAGAAGCACTTCGTCATGTCGAAGGACGCGCCCAAGACATCTCGCAGGCTCGTCCTGAATACAACCACGCAACCAATGCAATCTGCGTAGTTGGGCGACGTGCATGGTCACGCGGACTATTCCTTGACCGCCGGGCATTTCTTACTTCTTACGATCCCTTCCAAGACAACGAAGAGCACGCCATCCTTGCCCGTATATTGGCAGCGGCGATTCCTGTTTGTGCCGGCATCAATCTGGAATACTACTTTTCGCGAGTTGACCATATTGTTTATGGTTCTGGATCGAAGTTGCCGCACAACATTGTGTCGATGCTGGGCGTCATGGAAGGAACTGCGAGTGACCTAAGGACGGGCCTTTACCAGCAAATGGTCGAGATTCACGATCCTCTTCGGATGCTATTTGTTATCGAAACAACCCCGGAAGCCATGCTTTCCATTATGGAACGCAACGAGACTATCGGGCGATTATGTCGCGGTGGTTGGCTTCACCTGGCAGTGATCGACCCCGAAAACTCTGCCGTGCAAATTTATCGCAATGGTCGTTTCGAGCCTTACGACTTCGGGGGTACTTTTCTCCCTTTAGCATCTTCGTCTTTGGCATGTTATCAAGGATCTAGAGATAACGTGCAATTTTTTGCGATCGCGGAAACAACGGAGCCGTGATGACCATCGAATTATTGCTACACATTCTCGGCGTGGTCGTCGTCGCCAGCCCAGCCGTCTTATTCAGTGCGCTAGGCCTGCCGCTCTTGCTTGGGTTTCACCTTGGCGAAGGCGTTCAAGCGACGTTAACCAAGACTGCCGTCGTGGCCGGGTTTATGGCCTCGGTAGGTATTCTTGGTGTAATGCTAACCTTCGGATTACGCCACGTTCCGATCGAATTCGGCAACTGGGTAGCCATCCCTCAAGAACACTTTCATTTCCATTTGAAATTTGTTTTTGATCGCCTTTCGGTTCCCTTTGTGATTTTGTCGTTTTTACTCTGCGGAACCGTCGGAGCCTTCGCAGCGGTTTACCTTCATCGAGACCGCGGTTATCGACGCTTCTTCCTACTCTATGCATTGTTTCTTTTGGGTATGGTGGTTTCCTCGTTGGCGGGCACCATCGAAACGTTGTTTTTTGGGTGGGAACTGGTCGGCCTGTCGTCGGCACTTCTGGTCGCCTATTTCCACGAGCGTCCTGGTCCTGTTCGTAACGGCCTGCGAGTTTGGGCTACCTACCGCATCGCGGATGCTGCTTTCCTAATAGCGGCGTTAGCATTGCATCACTTAACCGGTGCGGGCGATTTCGATGGCTTGATGGGCTCTGGTCCCTGGCCATACGGAGTGGCAGCGATCGACTCGACGTCAGCCTTAGTGGTTGGTCTTCTCTTGCTTCTGGCAGCAGCAGGCAAATCCGGCATGGTCCCCTTTTCCGGCTGGATCCCTCGGGCAATGGAAGGGCCAACACCATCGAGTGCGGTGTTCTACGGAGCGTTATCCGTTCACCTGGGTGTGTTCCTCTTATTGCGAGTCAGTCCACTGCTAGAAGTCTCGCTGCCTCTGCGAATTATGGTGGTGTTACTGGGACTGGCCTCGGCGATCTTTGGAGCGATTGCCTCCCGCGCCCAATGCGATGTGAAGAACGCCCTGGCCTTTGCTTCGCTAACCCAAGTCGGGATCATTACGGTCGAAATTGGTTTCGGCCTGCACTATATCGCCTTGATTCATATGATTGGGCATGCCTGCCTAAGAACCTTACAACTATTGCGGTCACCTTCCGTCCTGAAGGACTTCCGCATGCTGGAAAACGCTGTGGGAACGCACCTGGGCGTTGATACATCCGGCACCTCCAAGCCGTTGGTGCCCAGTAAGATTTGGTTATATCGATTTGCGATGGAACGTGGCTTTCTCGATGCGTTGTTGAATCGTTGGATTATCTTTCCATTCCTGAGCATCTTTCGTTTCTGCGATGCTTTAGAGAAACGCTGGACCAATCTCCTTTCTGGCGGTAACTCACGAGAGTCTGATGGCCTGGCTCCTTACGGAGATTCACTGGAGGACATCACGTGATGCCTGAAATTCACTTACCCTGGTTGGGCTTGTCGATATTGCTGCCGCTAATTGGCGCGATCATCGCCTCTTGGATGAAAGACAGCGAGCGTGCCAAGCTGCTCAGCGTTGTAATCTGCAGCGTCACCTTGTTGCTGGCTTGTGGCGAATGGGCAGATTTCGCATTGCTGCCTTCCTTCCCGTTACAAGACCAAGGCCCCCTCTTTCGCCTCTTCAATCTCAACAGCTTTTTTGTTGTTGACGAGTTTAGCGCCCCACTCATACCACTTGCAGCGTTGCTTTATTTAGCAACCGTCCTGACTACCCTTCGCACGAAGGTTAATCGCTTTTCGTTCAAATGGACGCTGTTTTCAGAAGCGGTGCTGCTTGCCACCCTGGGCTGTCACGAACCATGGCTCATTATTTTGCTCCTCGCCGTGGGTGTCATTCCTCCCTGGATCGAGTTGCGTAAGCGTCGCCAGTCAACGCGAGTCTACGAGCTCCACATGGGCCTATGCTTGGCTTTGCTGATATTGGGTCAATGGCTAGCGGGACCCGGGGCTTCTGCCAGTAATCCGCCTATTTTGGCCGGATGCCTGCTGACAGCTGGGGCCTTGATTCGTAGCGGAATCTGCCCCCTGCACTGCTGGATGACCGACTTATTCGAGAAGGCGACGTTCGGCACGGCCCTGCTGTTTGTCACGCCGATGGCCGGCACCTATGCGATTATGCGGCTAGTGTTCCCGATTGCACCAACTTGGGCATTGCAAAGCATTGCGATTTTGTCCCTAATCACGGCCGTCTATGCTGCCGGCATGGCTCTGGTTCAACACGAATCTCGCCGTTTCTTTTGCTACCTATTCTTGAGTCATTCCTCGCTTGTTCTGGTCGGCCTGGAAATGGCGACCCCGATCGGGCTCACTGGTGCTTTGTGCGTTTGGTTTTCCGTGGGAATCTCACAACTGGGATTCGGGCTGGCCTTAAGGTCAGTTGAAGCCCGAACCGGTCGGCTTTCACTCGACGGCTTTCACGGGCTGTACGAACACACGCCGTTTCTCGCCAACATGTTCTTGCTAACCGGCTTGGCTTCGATTGGCTTCCCCGGCACGATTGGTTTCATCGGTACGGAACTGCTGGTCGAGGGGGCCGTAGATGTCTACCCCATGATCGGCTTCGCCGTTGTGCTTGCGGCAGCATTGAATGGCATTGCCGTCGTCAAAGCGTACTTTCACGTTTTCACCGGCACACGCCATGTATCGACCGTGTCGCTTGTGTGTCGTCCCTCTGAACGCGTGATGATCTTGACGATTGTGGTGCTGATTATTGGAGGTGGTATCTATCCACATCCAGGAGTCGTTTCGCGATACAACGCGGCAACTGCCTTAATCAAAATGCGTGATGCTGGCGAAGAAGCAGCAACCGAAATCAACCACTCAGCCAATTAAAGAAATAACGAAGTTCGTCTCTCAAACTCTATATATTGACGACTGCGCCGCCAATCCAACAAGGGCGACCAACGGAAGCCTTTGATTCGTGGCAAATTGGAATCTAGCAGCATTGAGTTAAGTGCTTAAGCAGCAATAAACGGCAACGAGCAAGTTTCCTGGCAGAACCTATAGCCAGGTGGTTATCTCGCTTTGAACCTCTGGCACAATCACTTCTTCAATTTCAACTTTCACCCTTCCGCTAAGAGCCGGCCAGGTCACGACATCGCCGATTTTTTGACCGAGAATGGCTGTCCCAACTGGCGCAAGTACCGATAGCTTGCCTTCAACAATATTGGCATCCTTGGGGAAGACGAGCGTGAAGGTATCGAGTTCATTCGAGCTTAACTCGCGCAGGTGTACCGTTGAATTCATCGTGACGACATCCTTAGGGATAAGACGCGCATCGACGATTTCGGCGGCATCAAGTTCGCTACGCAGGTTCTTTAAGTAGGGCTTGTCGGCTATGGCTAATGCAAAACTATCGTTCAAAAGGGAGACAAGTCGACGATAATCGCCGGCGGTCAAAACGATCTTCTTATTGTTTTTCTTCTTGCTTGCCACAACATTGTTCCTGAGCATTTATAGCATTTCGAGATGAAAGGAAGTCGCTTGCTCGGCATCACTTTTGTTTTGGCAGATCGTGTGCCGACAAAGCCCCGACGTTCCCCTTCCTTGCTCATTTGCAATTACCGGACCAACCGAGAATAGCTGCCGGTGGAATTCGTTTAACTCGTGGAACCCTGTATTTTCGCGATTGAGAGCAATTCAGCACTCGCTCGCAGCAGAAGAAAAACGCCAATCTTAGGCGTCAGTGACAAGAAAAGATGACGGCTAACTAAGCTCGAAAATTGGCAGCCGAAATCCCATGCTTCTTTAGCAGCTTATGAATCCCCTGACGCGAAATACCAGCTTGCTCAGCAGCGTGAGAAACATTGCCGTTGTGCTTGGTAAGCAACAACGTCAAGTATTTGTAGTCGGCACTATCCAACGCCGTTTCTCGTGAAATTTCGCCGACTTCGCTTTCCACCAAACGCCCCGCTTGCTTCTCTTGCAAAGCCCGAGGAAGATCTTCGGTCTCGATTTGGTCGTTTCGTGCCAGCGCAATCGTTCTCTCAACGACGTTTCGCAATTCACGGATATTGCCAGGCCAACCATATTCTCGAAAACGCTCGAGAACTGGCGTAGAGAACCGAGTCGGCCCGCTGTCGCTATTTCGCAACTTTTCTAGAAAATGATGCGCAAGCAAGATCACATCCTCGCCACGCTCACGCAGAGGTGGTAATTCTAAATTGACGACCCCCAGGCGATAGAATAGGTCGCGGCGAAATCTCCCGGCCAGGACCTCGGACTCTAGTGCTCGATTGGTAGCACAAATAAAGCGTGCATCAAATTGAATAGGCGTGGTATCTCCTACCGGCGTGTAAGATCGTTCTTGAACTGCGCGAAGCAATTTGGCTTGAGAAAGAAGCGGTAGCTCGCCCAGTTCATCAAAGAAGACCGTCCCATGCTGGCTACGCTCTAACAGCCCTTCTTGATTGGCTACCGCTCCGGTGAAAGAACCCTTGCGATGCCCAAACACGATCGACTCGAATAAGCTCTCGGGAATGGAAGTACAATCGATCACCTGAAATGGATAATCGCGCCGAGAACTGCGTTCATGAATCGCGCGTGCGACCACTTCCTTGCCTGTCCCACTCTCTCCGGTGATCAAGACATTCGTGTTGGTGGGAGCAACCCGATCGATCACCTCTAGCACCTCCAGCATCGCTTCACCCTGGGTGATGATATCGGGAAAGGCTTCCAAAAGTGCTTTGCGTTCACCGCTCGTGTTTAATGCCTGAGATGTATTCTCTGGCCGCAAAATACGCTGAATACTCGCAATCAAGTCGTCAAACTTTACCGGCTTGAGAAGGTAATCGGAAATCCCCAGGCGAACACTTTCGATCGCCGTCGGCAAAGAAGGCACGCCGGTCACGACAACCAAGGGAATCTCAGGCCACTTCTCGCGCCCCTCGCGTAGCAGCTCTAGCTTGAGATTCCCTGGCACATTCAAATCGGAAAGAATCAGGTCGAATCTTTCACTCGCCAGGTACTTCAGTGCCGTTTCAGCATCCGAGGCACAGCGACACTCGAAGCCAGCCTTCTTCAGCAGTTCGCCGGTAGTAATCAAAAATAAAGGCTCGTCGTCGGCAACGAGAATTCTTTTGGTAGCTTCGCTAGTCAACATTTCCCATCTTTCTACGGCTCTACAATCCCTGGCGAGACTCCGCTTCGCTGAACCGGTTCGTCAAGTTCCCGAGGGAGAACCACTTCAAACTCACTTCCCGTACGCAGCGTACTACGAACATGAATTTCGCCCCCCATTGCTTCGACCAAGCTGCGCGAAACCGATAGCCCGAGCCCCATTCCTTCGCGTGGAGCGTTCGACTTGGTACTAAAGAACGGATCGAAAATATACGGCATCACCTCAGGATCGATTCCGTCACCTTGATCCAACACCGAAATGACAACCGTATCAGGGGTGGTGGAGTATAGAATGGTCACGGTGTCGCCAAATTCGGAAGCCTGAATCGCGTTACGAACCAGGTTGAACAAGATTTGCTTCAGTTCACCTTCACGCAGAAACACTTGGCTTTCCTCAAGCGTTGCCGTGGCAGTTCCCGATTTCATTCGCTGATCGATCCACACATTGGCTTTTCGCGAGATCGGTTCGAGAAGTGCCAATACTTCTTCCATGACACGTGTAATATCAAAGGCTCGGATCGCCTGCTGGCTGGGGCGATAAAGTTGATACATCTGATGCGTAATTCCGCTGATGCGTTCAATTTCGTTATCAATCAAGTCCAATAACCCAGCATGCTCATGTTCTTCAGAGACACCAGATCGGAATAGTGCAAAAGCATTACGGATTCCCGCCAACGGGTTATTCACTTCATGGGCAACACCAGCGGCAAGTTGCCCTAAAGCAGCCAGCTTTTCCATCTGCAGGCGGTGCTTCTCCAACTCGGCCACCTGAGCAGTACGCTCTTGCACGAGTTGTTCCAAATGGCGATTGTGTAATCGCAATTCTTCTCGCAGTTGATGACGCTCGGTCACGTCGCGGATACTTGTACGAAAACCGAGGTGCGTTTCCGATTCGTCGAACATGGGCTGCCAGGAAATGGCCATCCAACGCTGTGAGCCATCTTGATGCGTAGCCAGAAACTCCACATCGTTGCCGCTACTTCCTTCGATCGCCTCTCGCATGACACGCGCCATTCGAGGGCGATAGCTCGGATCAACCAGCGGCAAGGGGTAGTCTTGCATGGTTAAGCATTGCCCAGGCGAGAGCCCCGTCATTCGCTCTACGGCGGCGTTAACCCATTGCAGCGTTCCGTCTGGCAAATGCCAACTTTCCCAATCGTACGTGCAATCCGCAATCGCTCGGAAAATGGGGCCTTCTTTCAACGCACCCTCTAAATCGGAGAAAAGATGAGATCGTTCCATATCGTTGTTGTACCGCCAATCCCCTGCCTACTTCCATCATTCCCGAGTCGGAATGCTCACCATGACATTCTATGTTTCTCGCCTAACCGAGGCTACGAAGAGCGATTGCCAGCCCCAGTACCAAGACTAGGAGCAGATGTACCAAGAGCGATTCACGCAGCCCGATCGCGTTCTTTTTTTCAACAGAGCGAAACCGTTCTGGCGTAGGCCGAATGATATGTGGACACCCCATAGAATGGCTCCCTATACACTTGAGAAAGAGATTCTACCGCCCTATGCTCACGTATCAGCAATCGGGGTGCCATTCAGCAAAACGAGGGAAATCCGATCGTTTTAACCAGCAAAGCGCCTTTATATTGCGACAGTGTCGCCGCTTGGCGACACTCACTCAAAATTGAAAGTGGCAGAACCCTCTCAACTATTTTGAGGGCTCAGTTGTTCCTGAAGGGCCTGGATGAGTGCTTGGATATCGCCCTGCGTGGTATAGGCATGGGCCGAGACACGAATGAAGATTCGATCCTGCCAGCGAATAACCGGTATTTCGATTCGATACTTCTCGTAAAGCCGCGACTTCAGAGCTTCCGCGTCGACGCATTTTGCCGTCACATCAATTAGGCCCATCTGATAATAGAAGCTATCAGGATGCACTCGTTCAATTCCGTCGATCTGTGCGGCCAGATGAACTGCCGAATGTACCAAGTCGCGCGAGCGTTGCCGCACCTCTTTCGTCACCACTTGATTCTGCCAAGTAATCGCCGCCGGCACGGTTAAAAATGCGGACGGATCGTAGGTTCCTAGCCACTCATGATGCTCGATGAACTCGTTTTCACGATGAAAGGTCTTTTCCGCTCCCCAGCCCCAACCAACCACCAACGGCTCGACCAAATGTTGCCGATCTTCTCGGGCGTAGAAAATGCCTGATCCCTTCGGAGCACACATCCACTTGTGGCAAGTCGCCGTATAAAAGTCGGCGCCTAGCTTGCAAAGATCGACATCGATCTGGCCGGGAGCGTGGGCTCCGTCGATCATCGTCAAGATCCCAGCTTCGCGAGCTCGCTGACAAATCTGGGCGACCGGCAACTCAAGTGCTGTGGCGGAAGTAATGTGACTGAGAAAAATAAGCTTGGTCTTCTCAGTCACGCCTTGCCAGAAAGCATCAGCGATTGCCTCGGGAGATTCAACCGGCAAGGCAATCGCCTGTTGAACGACACGAAAGCCCTTTTGCTGAGCAGCATGTTCAAAGGCAAAACGGCAGGCGCCGTACTCGTGATCCGAAATCAAAACCTCGTCGTCAGGTCCCAGTGGAAGAGAACGGGCAATCGTATTCGCGGCAAACGTGGGATTAGCGACAAAGACAACTTCATTCGCGTTGGCTCCCAAATACGAGGCAACTTGGCGGCGGGCATCGGCAAGCAAGCCAGGAAGTTCGCGCTGCAGAAATCGGACCGGTTGCCGTTCTAATTCTCTTTGCCACCGCTGGTATTCTTCAAAGACGGTTTTTGGGCAAGCTCCAAACGAACCGTGATTCAGGAAGATGACCTCGGGATCAAGCAAGAAATCGGACATATCCAAAGCACCGGTATTGAGGACTGCGCTGCCAAACAAGCAGGGACAACCCACGGAAGCCCCTGAACACGTAGAGAGAACGCTTGACCAGAGTTAAAGCTGTGTGCGCAGAGATCAATGATTCAAAGCGGCAACAACTCAC
The DNA here is from genome assembly GCF_003335505.1 of Bremerella cremea. NCBI lineage: Bacteria > Pseudomonadati > Planctomycetota > Planctomycetia > Pirellulales > Pirellulaceae > Bremerella > Bremerella cremea. The sequence goes on along the minus strand of NZ_QPEX01000030.1, from coordinate 282,842 downwards.
GGGAAGCGATGGACTGCGGGAGTCCATGGAACCAAAATATTCCTTTTCGCTTTGCTCGGGGAGTGGTAGCAAGAACTTTGAAACAATGCCCTAAAACGGCTCAATAGGGAGCAGCGAAAAGAACTTTCCCCTGTTGGATTGACGACAGCGCCGCCAATCCAACAGGGGCGCCCCATGGAAGCCCCGGAAACATGGCAAATCGGAATCTTGCCGTGTTGAGTTGCTTACGGAGAAATCAATAAGTCATGGACTACCGTCACCCCGCGTTTGCGACCTAGTTTGCAAATGCAGCTGGGACAAGGTTGGAGAGCGTTTCTTGAACTTGTTGCCAAGGGATCGGCTTGTTATAGAACGCCGAAGCTCCCATGCTTCGCATTTGGCGTTCAATATACCCTTCCTTTCGGCCCGTAAGAACGATAACCGGAATGGAAGCTGTCACAGGAGATTCTTTGAGCCGCCGCATGACGTAGGCCCCGTTACCGCCTGGCAGTTCATAATCGAGGATGATCGCCGTCGGTACCGACATAAACGCATGCCGATAGCCTTCGGTACCCTCATTCGCATTTACCGCATTGATTCCAACCTCTTGCAAGCGTCTTCTTAGCGTGAACGCGACATCCTCGTCGTCCTCGATGGTCAGCACCCATGGAGCAGCATCTTCCTCCACGGCACATTCCATTTCCGTTTCCGTGTTGCGATTGATCTCGGCCCCCAGAATACTAAAAACACGATCAAGCATGGCAACGCAATTTGCGGAAGCATCTTCTTCGGTATTCACGTCCGGCGTATCCTTCATAGGAGTAATTTTGAGTAGATCGCAAAGTACAGGCTCTATCTGACTCCAAATGTCCGTTGTCTTAGGAATGTAGAACGCACACAATTGATGGCAACGTTTGACAACTTCCGAAGAAGTGTTTCCGGTCAAGACAATCACGGGAATCGAACTCAACTGTTCATGATGCGTTAGCATTTCACAAACGGAGAGCCCGTTTCCATGGGGCATGTTCACATCCAGCATGATCGCTTCTGGCTGGTAAGCCTCGGCTTTGGTTAGCGCTTCCATGGCGTTGTTTGCCACAATCACATTCAGACCCAGCGTTTCGCAACGCCGTTTAAGAATATCGACGATATCGGCATTGTCGTCCGCAATTAGAACGGTCTTTTTCATGGAAGTCTCCGCATGACACTGGGGGGTAGGAACAAACAAGGCATACGCTCATGCCATGACTGGCATAAGCACCGCCTGGATGGCCGATATGATTCGGTAACCTTCGTATGGTTTTTGCACAAAGAACCGCGCACCTGCGTCGAGTGCTCGATATTCATCCGACAAACTGGCCGAAAGCATAATGACAGGAATGTCCGAAGTGCAAGGATCCATTCGAAGATCATGCAACGTATCTAGCCCGTCTTTCTCTGGCATTTGCACATCCAGAAGAATCACGTCTGGATGATTGCGCTTAGCCGACTCGATGCCACTGGATCCGTCATCTGCAAACAATGGCGAGTACCCTGCGGCACGCAGCCAATACGAGACACCATCTCGTATGTCGTGCTCGTCATCCACAATCAGTATTTGTTTTGATTCATTCATTTCAGACCTTGCCCCTAATGCTGAAAATAGAAATGATCTATTGCTTATTGAAACGCTATCGCTTCAACTGTCGAAGTATTGAACTCCCGTTGTAGAATTCTCTCGAACTCGCTTAAGACCCTCCTCGCTGAAATCCGAGCGGGCCACTGCTGAATTACGCGTCGTGAATATCCTGGCAACGGTCCTTGAGGACGATTGCGATTGAAACGCGTAAAGTCTCGGCTGGCCCTTTCCTCCCATCGTTGAACTTCATTCTCGGGGATAGAGAGGATCAGCAACCATTCCCGTGGGGACAGGCGAAATAGAAGGTCTTGTCTTCGCAGTAAACAGTTCATGAATCGGTCGAAATCGTCCGCATCCTTCTCAGCGACCGTTTCTCCTAGCGAGACTTTATTCATGTAAAGCGGGAAGGAAGAATCGCTACGAATTCCCAGCCAACGCCAGAAGACCTCGGTAGGCTCGGCCAAAGGAACGGTAAACGCAAACGTGCTTCCCTGCCCCACCTGACTTTCGACACTTAATTGCCCCAAATTGATTCGACTCAGTCGTTGGGCAATACACAGCCCCAGCCCAAAGCCTTTGCCGGTTGCCGATTCGTTATTGTCTAGTTGATTAAACCGTTGGAAAATTTGCTCCAAACAGTCTTGCTCGATACCAGGCCCATGATCGGTTACCCCGATCAAAATTTCCGCCTCGATCGGTTGATATTTGGCCCATAGGGTCACCTTCTCGCCAGGCTTCGAGAACTTGATGGCATTGTTCGCCAGGTTGCTGATCACACGGACAGCTTTTTCGCTATCGCAATAGGCTTCCGGCAAGTCCGACGGACAATCAATCACCAATTCGATCCCTTTGATCGAAGCACGTTCTCGCAGCAAACTGGCTGCATGCGAAATGACATCCGGAATGCTTATTGGGCGTCGCCAAGCGCCCAGCAATCCAGCCTCCAGCTTGCTGGCATCTAAGATGTCATCGACCATGTTGTTAAGATCATCTGCCCGAACGGTCACCTTACCCAACAGCTTCTTCTGCTCGGGATTGACCTCGCCGGCCATGCCATCGCGCACGATCGAAACGTAGTCTTTGATCACCGTCAAAGGAGTACGCAGGTCGTGCGAAACGTTGTCCACAAACTCTTTGGCGGTGCGGTACAACTTTCGCAAGTGCCGATTCTTTTGCTTCAACTGCTGGGCCTGATCTCTTAATTGAACCTGACTTCGCTTGAGATGACGCACCAAGCGTTTAATCCGGTTAAGATCCTTTTGACGTTCGATAGCATGAACGACAGCCCGCGCCAGGGCATTGCCACACAGTTCTTCCTTAAGGCGAAAGTCCTGCGCTCCGGCAGCAAAAATCTCGTCTTCAATTTCGGGAGTCGCCGCAGAGGTGATCGCAAGGATGGCAGTCGTTTTACAGCATTCGCGCAGTTTGGTAATTGTGCCAATGCCAGCCGAGTCTGGCACATGCACATCGGCAACAATTGCGTCGTAGGATCCTTCTTGGAGATAGGCCATCGCGTCGTCCATGCAGGCGACGTGCCGAATCTGAAAAGTGTATCGCGACTGTTGCAATTGACGAGTCGTGATTTGTGCATCCGCATCATCGTCTTCAAGAATGAGGACTCTGATTGTGGCATTTCCTAAACTCATTCGTCTTGCCCCTTTATTCCAACACCTTTTATGCAAATTCGCTCACAACCCAACAGAGAACCCTGCGGGCAGCAATCGTTCGATAAGCGGCGTACTATGCGCAAACTGCATCGCGCAGCACTTGAGGGTGTCACTCGTACCACCTTACAAGAACCTACCCTGCGATATCCCTGCCGCTCCTTTCCACAGTTAGATTGCGGATTTGCGCATCGCCAGCAATAATTGCCCCCACTTTATTTCGATTAGGATCGCTACAAGGACTATGGAGGCCTATATCAAACGTTAGATTCGTTATAGGTAGCGCCGCCAAGACTCCAACCTGGTCGCCGAGCAACCAAATCAATTTTCCACACGATGTCTTGTAAATCGAACGAGAAAGAATACCGCCCCCGATATCCGCTTAGACGACAAGTTCAGGCTGTAATTGGTCGAATAGACGTAATAATGAAGTTGTCCCACCTGCGATATTCCCGCAACTGCTTAACCAGAACGATCTATGCCCGAGACAATCTAATCCCCAGATTTGTTGAACTTTAAACCCATGCGTTTTCTAATCATCGACGACAGCACGGCCGACTCGCGGGTTCTTCAAGCAATGCTCTCCCAAGCATGTCGCTATGAGTTTGAAGTCGTTCACGTATTGAGCGGAACCGAGGGACTCGCACGACTTCAGAATCAAGATTTTGATTGTGTGTTTTTGGATTATCGTCTGGAAGATTCTCAGAAATGGGAATACCTCGAAAAGATTCGTGCGTCTGGCAATGATGTGCCCATCATCGCAATCTCAGGAGATGGGAATGAACAGATTGCGGTCGAGGGATTGAAGCTTGGGGCTCAAGATTACCTTGTTAAAGATGCCCTCACGGCCGAAACCGTGCATCGCGCCCTTAGCAATGCGATCGAGAAAGTTGAACTCTCCCGGGAAGTCGCCAGACGCCAACAAGAACTCCATGACTTCGCTCACATGGCGGCGCACGACCTCCAAGCTCCTTTGCGTCGAATTGCCCAACTCTCGGAATTTCTCAAAGAAGACCTAGCTGGCAAGCTAGACGAGACGTGTGAGATGAACGTCGATTTAATTGGCACCAACGCGCGCCGATTACAATCACTAGTGCAAAGCCTTATTGAATTTGCCCGCTATGGTTCGATTGAAAATCGCTGGCAACCGGTTTCACTAGAACAAATTCGTGACTCAGCCCTCTTCAATCTCGACTTTCAAATCCGCGAGTCAGAAGCCACCATTCAGTCCGAGCCGTTGCCTGATGTTCTGGGAGATGAAACAACCCTGACCCTTCTCTTCCAAAACCTAATGTCCAATGCGATCAAATTCCGTGGCGATCGGACTCCCGTCATCAACATCTCTGCCAAACGGGCAGGGGAACACCAATGGCTGGTATCATTTTCCGACAATGGAATTGGCATCAAGCAAGAATACCTTGATAAGATTTTTATCCCCTTCCAACGCTTGCATGCCCAGCGGGAATATGAAGGATCAGGTATCGGCCTGGCTACCTGTCGAAAAATCGTTGAACAGCATCGGGGCCAAATTAAAGTTGAATCAGAACCGGGAATAGGTTCCACTTTCCACTTTACGATTTCCGCTCCTCCATCCTAAATTTCGCAGGGCGTTGAATGCCGGATCCTCGTATTATGACCAGCAATTCGTTGCCCATATCCACTCCTAAGTCTCGGCTGATCGCTGCAGCTTGGTCACTAATCGCTGGGCGGATTTTGCTCAGTCTGGCATTGCTAACGGCATGTGTCGTCATGGTCGCGTGGCTGGCAGGGTTCGTTGAATTACGCTCCCTCATCAACGGCTTGCCCACGATGAAATTCAACACGGCACTCGGCCTAGGCGTGTTGTCTGTCGTTGGCTTAATCCGTTCCCAAATGCGGTACACCAAAGCCCACTGGGACTGGCTGGCCATTGGATTGGCCACGTTCGTCTTTGGTCTAGCGACCATAAGTTTGCTTGAAATAGCATTCTCGTGGAATCTAGGAATCGATACCCTTTTCAGTGCCGATCCCAATTCAGTTAGTCTCGGCAAGCCCCCGGGAAGGATGTCGACTGGAACAGCAATTGCCCTGTGGCTGCTTGCGTTCAGTCAATTGATCTCCGATTATTTTCCCACCTGGGTGAGAAAGTCGTTCGCCTTCATAGCCGGGCTTCTGGGACTAATCAGCATCCTTCTTTTTCTCTTCCGCAATAACGCACGTGGGACAAGCATTTTTTCGACCACTGCGATTCACACCGCAGCATTGCTCTTCCTGATCGCGGCAGGTTTCTTTCTGATCTGGCGAGGCACCAAGTTTATTCAATCGGCTAATGATCGCACCATTGTCTTGGCCGAACTACACCGTGCCCGACCTGTAAGCAGCGTCGTGATCGGTATGTTGGCCCTGGCCTTGCTGGTTACGGGCAGCCTGGTGGTGGACGCTCAGCGGACGATCCGTCAAACGAATGAAACAAGATTCAATTATTTCACCAATCTTGCGGTGGAAGATATCGAGCGGAACATCAATCGCGTCGTCTACGGATTGCGAGGAATACGAGGACTTTACTTTGGCAGCGAACAGGTTTCGCGAAATGAGTTTGCTGAATTCGTTTTTTCGAGAGACTTGTCTCAAGAGTTTCCTGGGGCCATTGGTTTTGGCCTAATCGAGCGAGTCGAGCGAATAGACTTAGACAAATTCATTGAGACTGTGCGGCAGGATTCTGCCCCCGACTTCCAAATTAACACCCAAGGTAATGCGCCGGACTTGCTTGTAATCAAAATCATTTTTCCGCTTGAACAAAACCGAAACGCTTGGGGCTACGACATCGGATCGGAAATAACCAGACGTAGAGCCGCCGAGAAAGCCGTGCGAACAGGTAGGCCAACGATTACCGGACGCATCGAACTTGTTCAAGACGAACGCAAGACCAGTGGCTTCCTCTATTTCTTACCTATTTATAATTCGAACGAATTGCCGCCAACTCCCGAAGAACGAGAAAAAGAGCTCCGCGGGTTGATTTACGCCCCAATCATTCTGGAACAAGCAATTTCTGACGTTGATAGTCGGACCCAGAGCTATGTTCAAATCGTGATTTACGACACTGACGACCGGAATAACGATGTACTGCTCTATGGCAATCCGAAAGAGGCTATGGCCGAGCGGAAGTTCACCCAACAAATAGAGATCTCTCCTGGTGATCGTAAATGGCGGATCGACACCTACAGCACACCAGCTTTCGAAAATCAAATCGATCGCGTAACCCCATCCATGATTGGCATAGGCGGAATGACGCTGAGCCTCCTCTTGGCAGGAGTCATCTGGATGATGGGTAGAAATATCGCGCTCGGTCATAATCAAGCTGTCGAACTACAGGTAAGCGAGGAGATAGCCCGGGAAGCAAGACGCACCTCCGAGAAAGCCAACCTAGCCAAGAGTGAATTCCTGGCCAATATGAGCCACGAAATTCGCACTCCGATGAACGCAATCATCGGCCTAACCGACACCGTTCTGCGAACAGAATTAACCACCGACCAACGCGACTACCTCCGCACCGTCTCAGAATCGTCGAACATTCTCCTTCAAATCATTAACGACATTCTCGATTTTTCTAAGATCGAAGCTGGCAAGTTGGAATTGGACGAGGACGAATTCCAACTACATGACCTGATCGCCAAACTACTAAAATCGCTTTCACCTAGGCTTCACGATCGCGATATCGAAATTGTCTACCATGTCGATCGCAATGTTCCCCCGTTGCTCATTGGCGACTCACGCAGGATTGGTCAGATCCTCCTAAATCTTGTGGGGAACTCGATCAAGTTCACTCAACAAGGCATCATCGAAGTTAAGGTCATCCCCCTCCAGCCCCAGGTCAAACAAGCAAACGAAGTCCAATTAAAGTTCGCAGTACGCGACACGGGCATTGGCATCCCTCAAGAAAAGCTGGCCTCCATCTTCAATGTGTTTGAACAAGCCGACTCATCCATAACTCGTCGCTACGGCGGCACAGGCCTGGGTCTCACGATCTCTTCGCTTCTGGTTCACAAATTAGGGGGTGAAATATGGGTTGAAAGTGAACAAGGAGTTGGAAGCACCTTCTTCTTCACGGTCAATCTGCGCGTCGCTAAGGACCAATCCCCTTTGCCGTGGCGAGACGCCGCCCACGAACTAGTCGGCAAACGAGCCCTCGTTGTGGACGACAACGAGATCGATCAGTTAATGCTCAAAGAAGTGACGGAGTCGTATAACCTGCAAGCTCAAACGGCAAACTCCGGAGCCTCGGCTTTACAGTATCTAAAAGCCGCTGTTCAGGACAACCATCCATTTGATATCGTCATTACCGATGTCAAAATGCCAGAAATGGATGGCTATGAAATGATCCAGCAACTTCAAGCCAATCCGGAACAATACGGACGGCCAGTGGTTATTCTGGTATCTTCAGGAGGAATTAATAGCCACGATAGAGACAATTCGCTTCAAATTGCTTCACGCATTCGCAAGCCCATTAAGCCATCGGAATTACTTGAAGCCATCGTTGATGGATTTGGACTTGGCAGTACTGAGGTAGCCATTTTGCCCCAAGACGAACCTGAATCAGTCGATGCAACACGAACACGTCTACACATCTTAGTGGCCGAAGATAGCCCCGCGAATCAGAAAGTCGCGATGGCGATTCTGAAGCGGCGGCACCATAAGATTACGGTGGTTCAAAATGGGCTTGAAGCCCTCGCAACCGTTCAGAAAAACAAATTCGATGTTGTCCTCATGGATGTTCAGATGCCGGAAATGGACGGCTTAACGGCTGCATTTCAAATACGAGAACATGAACAAGAATCGGGCGGACACATTCCTATTGTTGCCACCACAGCGCATGCCCTCAAGAAAGACCGGGAACGCTGCCTTTCTGCCGGCATGGACGAATACGTCTCTAAACCGCTATCGCCTGACGAACTCTTTGCAGCCATCGATAACGCGATTTGCAAAAGTCAGAACATCGCTAATTCTTTAGAAAGTCGAAAGCCTTCACGCGAGCCAACCCTACCTGTTTCTCCAGCAACCAAAGAATCGCTTGTCCCCTGGGAAAAACTCCTGCAACGCTTAGGCAACGACCATGAGACACTAACCGAGATTGTCGAAGCTTACATTCCAGAAATGAACAAGAGCATTGCCAATATACAAACTGCGATTGCCAATAATGACGGGCATTTGCTGACCATTTCCGCCCATAAACTCAAAAGCGCACTTCGTTTCTTTCACCAAATCGAGACCGCCAAAATCGCCGAGTCGCTAGAGCAATCTGGGGTTCGTAATGAATTCGCCTCGACCGCAGACAATGCTCAAGAGTTAGCTCAGCGATTGTCCGTGCTCATGCCGACTCTGGTTGGCTTCAACAGAGAGTAACCTTGCCGCCCTATTCCCTGCGTCACCATGGCTTCTAACCAGATTTTTACCTTGCTGGTGGATGATGATGTAGACGCGGCTCTCACTTATCGTGACCTAGCCAAGGCTAAAATCGCCACAAGGTGTTGGACAACAGCCTCGACATCTACCTTACCAAATCAATGGGACCATCCGAGCTTGTGTCTATGTGCGATAGCCCTCTTCTACTGTCTGCCCGATCCGTCCAAATTTGTCCAGAATATCTCGTTATATCGCATTCACATTCTGTTAATTATACCAAAACAAAAACTCTCCCTATCCCCCCAGTAAATCGATCAATTCTTGTTGACCTAATTTTGGTGGATCGCTAATTTAATGAAATGAAATGCGGGCTGCCGATAGTCCGCGTAACCATCCAACGGCCTACTCGGAGGTAATTCGACTCTTACATTTTCTTGCAGTTGTGAGATGTGGACGTGGGGCAGGCTTCTTCTACGTTGGAAGAACTTAACGTCCTTACCTCTCGATGCAGTCAAATCCATTATGACTGCAGCAAGGAGTCCGTTATGTTAATCGTTGCGCGCCATTCGAAAGATTGGCCATCTTTTCCGCATGCGAGAAATACCATTCACTTTATCCGCGTTCAGTCCGGATATGTGAAGATAGGTAGCGACGCTCCGCACCGCATCGCAATTATTCGCGATGAAATCAATACTCCGAAAACTACCGCATCGCTCGTTCGCAGGCAGTTTCTGCGCCTGCCACGCGATATTCGTTTCGGGGTACGCAACGAACTTCCCCAGATCAGCGATGATCTACCTCTGTACTGCGAGCTAATCCAAGCTGGCCAAGTAGAAGAAGCAGTCGTGTTTTCCGCTATGCCAAGCGGCTTGCATGTGCCTGACGAGATTCTGTTTTTTCAGAGCACACCCAACACAAACTCCGGCTCTAGCAAGGTCTTCATAGTTGAGGACTCGTTGTACAAACGAGACATACTCGCTGATTTTCTTCGAGCACGCGGCTACAACGTCGACACATTCGCCAATGGCAACGAAGTTCTCAATTACCTGAAAGTAAATAGGCCACCTAAGGTAACTCGGTTCGACATGGAATTGTCCGAGTGTGATGGCCTGCCCACCGTGCGCCAAATCCGTTCTGACTCTTGCATTGGCTCGACTCCGATTTTTGCACTACGTGGAACATCGCCAAATAACTTGGAAATTGGTTTCCAAGGCATCGATCGTTGGTTCGCCAAACCATTGAGCGGACGAGGACTCATACATGCGATTGAGGCAATTAAACCTCAGCCGTTTTCCTCCTCTATCAAGAATTAGTGTTTTTTAGGCCAAGAAGTACACCGCAAGGAGAGCGGAAAGATGTCCCAGGGAGTATGGATTCAATGGCTTCTTCGGCTACCTATTGCGGTAAGTTCGAAGCGTTGCTTCGACCTTACCGCGCTTTTTGAGCATATTTTATGAGAGTATGGCATCATCATCCAAAGACCGAACATTTTTTCATGAAACTATTGACAAACTTCCGAAGACAATAGCCCAGCACCGTATCGCGGTAGTGCATAACTCAGATATGCCATTTTTACGGTGTTGATTACATAAACGGGCAGATCCATTTAGCCGCAGATGAGACATCTTCAATAACACAACCAGGCATGCGAGCAGCCGATGTGCTCGCAACCGTAATGGATTGCGCGTCCGGAGGGCGTTGTTCCTCCTGAACTCGAAGTTACTGACGCTTCAAGTTCCCTTTGGGAATTTTGCGCCCAGACTACGCGCGGAAGCAAGGCATTCGTGCTTTTAACGAGATCCTCCGTCGTGCCAACAATTCGACTTATACAAGAGACGTTGATCCTTCGCTCATTGGTGGATTTTTTCCTTCCAATGAACGTTGGCGTTTTGCGATGTCGCACACCCTTGTTCGACTCTCTTCTGTCTGTCGGCCCTCTAGGCACTTCACCAACTCGTTACGACTACGAATTGCTCAATGTTGTTATTGAAATTGCCAATTCTCACTCTCACAGGTTGGCACAAGCTGAGAGGTGCTTTGCTCATGCTTTTAACTTGGTAAGCACCATTCTAGGAGACGGCCATGAATCATGAAGTGCTTGTTACCGATCAACAGGTTATCAATCTCTTGCTCCTTGAGGACGATGATGTCGACTATCAAACGGTTACTCGGCAACTGAATAACGGCCCAACCAAGTTCGAGATATTCCATGCTCGCACACTCGAACATGCGTGCGCTCATCTCAAAGAGCAACGATATGACGTCATCATTGCCGACCTTCATTTACCCGATAGCACCGGCGCAGAAACGATTGCCTGCCTGGCAGAGCAATGCCCACAAACGGTATTGTTAGTCATGACTAGTCTTGATGACGAAGACGTGGCACATGAGGCTCTTAATCGTGGTGCGCATGGGTATTTTGTAAAAAATGAAATCCAAGGCAAAGTTATCCTTCGCGCGATTCAACATTCCTTACGGCGCGAAAGGTATGTTCGACAACACAGGACACTCGTCGATCACCTGCGCCTCCAGCAGAAGAACTTAGAATCGTTTTCTCAGCAGTTAAAAGAAGAAAACAAACTTCTAAAACATGCCTATCAACTTCGTTTTCAAGCGAAAGCCACCGATTACAACCATCTTTCCAATCACCTCACCAAAGATGCGATTGCCATACTGGCCGTTGAAGCGGAACAAGCCAGCCGAGCAAAGAGCGAATTCCTCTCTACCGTGTGTCATGAACTTCGCACCACCATGGAAGGTGTGTTATCGATTCATGATCACTTAATCCAGACCCCTCTTAATCATCAACAAAAAGCGTTTATCGATGCCAGTCTAGCCAACAGCACCGTTCTTTATCAGATGCTTGGTGAATTGTCTGATATTGCTCGGATCGAATCTGGGCGGGCAGAACTACAGCCGTTCCTCTGCGACCTTTCGGCAGTGATTCAAGAGGTTGGCTCGACCGCGTTTCCTTTGCTGAACTCTAAACAGATTAGTTTGAAATGGAGCTTCGACAAGCAATTCTCGGAGTCTGTCGTCTGCGATGGAAAAGTCATCCGTCAAATACTGATCCTCTTACTTTCAAACGCCATCAAGTTCACCTCTCAAGGACGGATTGATCTGCAGGGGACGACCCTTTCGCAGAACCAGGATGGAAGCCACATTCGCATTTCAGTCACGGACACTGGCGTTGGTATTCCCCCACAAACGCTCGACGAATTAAAAGCGGCGTTTTCCCAAGGAAGTCTCCACTCGATGCCGCCATTACTCGGTCCAACCCTGGGTCTATCACTGGCATTACAGATGACTCGGCAACTGGGAGGCGAAATGGGTGTTGAAAGCGAGCGTTGGCAAGGTACGACATTCTGGGTAGATATTCCTGTCCGTTATCCTGATGGAGAAATCAATGGCCGCATCGATTCCGGCAACGTCCCTCGTTTGAAAGGGCCCAATTTCCTCAAACGAACAAGCAACAACGAGAAACAAAGTACCCCCAAAGCCTCCGGCCACCATATCCTAGTCGCTCATGAAAACCGCGCGCTGCAGCTTTACATTGTGGAACAACTTCGCCAATTGGGGCACTCTGCCGAGACCGCCAAAGATGGTAACGATGTGATGTACCTTCTGAACAGAAAAGACTTTGATCTCTTGATGCTCGACTGTCATTTGCCGATCCACGACGCATTTGTGATCGCCGACGGAATCGAAGGGCTCATCCCAAACGGCGATCATCAACCCAAGCCTCCCAAGATTATTGCAATTTCAGATCGCTTAATGATCGATAACATGGACAAAGACCAAGTCGAGAACATTGACGCGTTTCTGACCGTTCCCTTAGAGGTCTCACGCCTCCGGGAAACGATCCGGCAATGCCTGCCGGAAAACGAGTAGACGCTCGCAAGGTGCCTACTCGCCTGCGTCAGGCTGATTTGACAGTCGAACTAGCATTGGCCAATGCATGATTCGCGATGTTTGGCCCAGCCGCTCCCTTAATTGCCCTGAGGCGATTAGGAAAACCAATCTTGACCCCCAAAGTCTCCTATCTTTAGAATCTCGCTAAAGTTTAAGTGGGGTATCGGCTCACCTAGGCAGCATTCGCTGAACGAATCGCTGTACGCGCACTGGCCTAGCCGATAATCACTCGCTTGAATGTCGATTGGCGTCCAGGCCAGAAATCAACGCGGAACGGCAACCACAAGCTCGGTACCCGCTGGGCGTTTGCCTAGGCTCTGTCATGAAGCTTGTTCATTTGCCGACGGGGCAGGCAGACTTATCCGATAATTGTCTAAGGTGGGGGTTACTCGCGGGTGCCTCTAAAAAGCCAGACCAATGATCTTCCAACATTCCGAATCTGGATTGCCGCCGGAACGTGCGGCTTTGCTTGCGGAAGCCATTCAGCAAGGGAGGGATGCCCAGAGATTCGTTCGCCCAGATATCAAGGCCGAGCTAGCAGACCTCCCTTATCGCAAGGAAGCGTTACTTCTCGAAGAGCCTTGTGCAGAGAGTTCTCCCCCCGTTCAGCTAGATCCCCTCTCCATCGAAGAGCCCAAACGCCGTTCTATTGCCAAAAAGGTACTACGTGAACTACAGCGGCCCTTTCGTCGGCTTCTAAAGCGTCTGAGAAGTATTTCAGTCTTGCAACCAGGTCATTCCGAGCCCTGCCCTGCCGAACAGCAGCCTGACCCTTTGGAAGAATTCCGCAACATACTCCGCTCGTACGAGCAGAAAATTCATGATTTGGAGGTGAATTACTGCTCGATGTTGGCCAGCGATCGCCTGGAATATCGCGATTCAATCACCACTCGATCACCAGTTTTCGATCAACACGACCTCTCCGATCACGCGATTGAATCCCTCTTCGTCCACACGCGACTTCCTGCACCTCCGGCTCGTGTTCTGGTGCTTGATTGCGCCCAGAGCAAGATCGCGATCGAGTTGGCAAGTCTTGGATTTGATGTTGTAGGAGCTGACCGCCAACGAGTCTCTCTTCAACATCCCAATTTGGTAGTGATCCATGCCAACGGTCACAATCTGCCCGTAGCCGCAGAAAGCTTTGATGTTGTAGTCTCTCTTGCGTCGCTTTCCCGAGACCAGTCAAGCGAGAATCACAAACACGAGGAGGCCGCACAAATCGCGGCAGAAGCGTTACGGGTGCTGAAACACGGAGGCAAGTTCCTTCTGGCGGCGCCTTACACAACCGCCAACGAAGCGACCGGCTTGGCACTGAATTCCAGCGTCTTGCAACAAATGACGCTTCCTTTCGATGTGAAAGAATCGAGCTATGCCCTTTTGGAAGGAAAATTCTGGAAGGTGACTTCCGACGAGGAGGCGGCTCGTCAAAATGTCTCCCCACAACACGTTAGCACGCTGGTTCTCCTTGCAATGCAAAAGGGCTAAGACATTGCTTTTGCTCATAGACGCCCAAGCCCTGCAGACTTCCAACTCGCGAAACCGTGGCGTCGGTCGGTATTCCAGTGCGTTGATCAATGGCATTCACTCGGTGCGTCCCGACTGGAAGATTGAAATCATCGAGAATACCTCTCTGGAACCTATCGCTTCGGAGGTTCGCGCGAAGTTTCCGATTCGGGCATTTACGCCTCCTTTGGCAGGCGGGCCGAAACTTATTGCCAACCGCGAATTGAATGAAGCTTACTATGCCGATTGGATCTGCAGCCAACAAGCTGATGTCTATCTTTGCTGCAGTATTTTTGAACACGAAGCAGTTGTCCCCAGCTTCACAACCATTCGTCCACCTCGCACCTCCGCGATTCTATATGACTTGATTCCGCTTCTATTTAGCGAAGAGTATCTCCGCTGCCCTCACGATGCCGAGCAGTACACGCACCGCTTTCGCCAGCTTTGTCAGATGGATACCTTGCTTGCGATTTCGGAATCAACACGCAACGACTTCCTGGCCTTGGAAGTCGAAAAGCCTCCCCAAGTAATCAACATTCGGGGAGCCATCAGCGATGACTTTACTCCCACGGCTTCAGCCGAAAAAACGCGAGCAACCTTGCAGCGTTTGGGCCTTCCCGACGATTTCATCCTGTACGTCGGTGGCTGCGATTTCCGTAAGAATATGCCTGGAGCAATCACAGCCCACGGGTTGCTACCAGAAGAGCTGCAACAACGGCACAACCTAGTGATCACGTGCGCTTTTCATGGCAACAACGAAAAACAATACTCCGACTTCATCGCCCAACAAGGCCAGACCGAGACGGTGCAACTAACCGGCTGGGTGAGCAAGGAAGATCTGCAAGCCCTTTACCAAAGTTGTCGCCTGTTTTTCTTTCCTTCGCTGTACGAAGGACTGGGATTGCCAGTGCTAGAGGCCCTGCAAAGTGGTGCTCCGGTCGTCTGCTCGAATACCTCTTCCCTCCCTGAATACGGCGGCCGTATATCTTTCATGGCCGATCCCGAGTCACCAAGCGAATTGGCTGCGGCCCTTCAACAGGCGTTATCTGTTCCACGCACTCAATTTCAAGAAGAGCGTCTAGAATTCGCTCGTCAGTTTAGCTGGCAAAACACCGGCGAGCGTGCTGCCCAAGTATGGGAAGCCCAAACGCCTCAACGCTGTCCGACATCGTTTCGTCCTCGAATTGCCTGGGTCTCACCTTTACCACCAGTCCCCACGGAAATTGCTCAATACTCGCTTGAGCTTATCAATGAACTGAAAACGCAATTCGATATCGAACTAGTTGTCGACGCGGCGGCTCCTCAGGTCGCTCCATACATCGCCGATGACTTTGTCGTCATAACCGATGCGGAACTCAGTTCGCGTCATGCGGCGGCTCCATTCGATTTGTTTGTCTACCACCTCGGCAACCATGCCTACCACGACTACATGCTCCCCCTTCTCCACCGACATCGAGGGGTGATCGTCTTGCACGATTTCTTTCTTGGTGGCCTGTTTTGCTCCGCGATCGAGCGTGGGTACTGGCCGATTTCTCTTGAAGAAACTCTAGCTCACACGGGGAACCGTGATTTAGCGGAACTGTTAGCCTCTGGTAACACTTCGCTCGAGTTTATCCAGCATGCGGTTCCACTGAATCAACCTCTATTTGAAATGTCTGACTCGGTGATTGTTCATTCTCGCTGGGCTTGGCAGCGTGTGAAGTCGCAAGCCGATATCCCGGTCAGCTATTTCCCACGGCTCCACGATCCGACGAGCCCTCCTTTATCTCCGGCGGAACAACGTCAACAGCTTAGTATTCCAGAAAATGCGTTTGTCATTGCTGCGTTGGGCGTGCAAAGAGAAACCAGCCGCATTGAATCGCTATTACAAGCGGTACACCAACTTCCGAGCAACCTTCGCAAAGAATGCCTGGTTATCTTGTGCGGGGCAGACTCCGCCAAGCTCGAACACGAACTGGCCGCGCAGCTGGCGGAGCTTCAATTAACGTCAAAAGTTCATTGCTTGGAAACGACTTCTGCGGAGGTCTTGAGCCGTTACGCTGTCGCTGCCGACGTCTGTGTTCAGCTGCAATATCCAATCCGCAACGAAATATCACCAGAACTGCTTTTGGCCCTGGGGCAAGGGGCATGCTGCCTCTCGTCAACGAATGAGTTGCCTGAGGGAGTCAGCTTGACGGTGAGAACGCCTCATCACGAGGTCGATGATCTGCGCAATTTGCTAATCGATCTTTACAACCATCCTGAGCGTGCCCAACAAATCAGAACGAACGCCCGGCACTATGTGCAAACTCACCATAGCCGAGCACAGGTTATTCCTCAGTTCAGCTTTACCCTATCCCAAACCATCGTCAGACGGCAGCAAGACGACCAACCTTGGCTCGATCGAATTACTGAATTCGTCGCCAGTACTCCCAGCGTCTTGCCAGAGAATCTAGCTCAATCCTGGGCTGATCTTCGAACGGAGGCCCTAGCAGCCAACGTATCGCAAGTTAACCAATTAACGATGTGCCAGTCTTCCGGCAAACTCACTAAGCGAAAGATATCCGCGTGAATCCGAAACTTCATTTTCCTACCTGGCTACAAAGCAACTGGGGACACATACCAGGTCTGATACTGCTCGGGTGCGTCGTCGCCCTCTTGATTCACATTTTCTTTTTGCCTGCGTTTGCTGCGGATGAAATCGCGTTTTTCATCTGGGGCGATGCGATGAAAGACAATCCGCCTTCGCTGCATGCCTGGGATTTCTTATTTCGTTACAATAGGGCTGGCTATGGTGCTTCTTACTGGACCGTCTACATCAATCTAATCGAGCATTTTGGTGTCTACGGAATCTGGGCCATGCGTGTACTGGCATGCGCGGCATTCATCGGCATTTCTCTTGCGATTGCCGTCGTTGGCAACATGGCTCAACGCTATCTTGGATACCTCTTGATGGCCTTATGGCTTTCGATGCCAGCGGCCTGGTGGTTCGGCAAGGTGACTGGTCCCGAAAGCTTTGCCCTTGCTTTCGCGGTATTTGGCGTATTGCTGCTCTATGTTGTATCTCATAACGAACGCCTCCCTTGGCGGGTCAAACCGATCGTTGCCGAATCGCTCGCTTGGCTGTTGATTGGTGGCGCCATCTCTTTGAAAGCGACCAACCTACCTAGTGCGATGTTTGCTTTCCTCATTGTTTTTGCCATGCCCAAGATCTGGGAAGAGCACTCGAAATCGGTTGTTCTTAAGAAAATGCTGTTTGCAATCGGGCTCATGGCATGCGGTCTTGTCATTTGCTCGCCAAACGCAATTCTCAATCCTAGTCAGTTTCTATTCCACCTAACGGAGCTACCAAGAACCAACGCGTGGAAATGGGAAATCGCTAAGATGTCGCTCAGCAATCAGCTATGGGGATGGGACGGCATCTTCGCGGGCGGGCTTTTACAGTGGGGACTTTGCCCACTTGCCATGTGCGTGCTGGGGCTCGCTCTTTTGATTAAAAGCCCAAGAGTTTTTGCAATTCTGTTGGCGACCTTCCTTGCTTGCTGGGGAATGATCTGCAGTAGTGGGTTTCTCTTAGGGTGGTATTGGTTCGGGTGGATCTCCATGATCGCCTTGGCAATTCTATGGGCGATCCGCGAGAACTCTTCCAACCGCGTGATTACGTCCGCCATTGTCGTTACCATTCTGATCAATATTTTTTATCAGGCACCGGCAGTAATCAGCCGCTATCAACTAAAAGCAGAGCAGTCACTCGCCCTCGCCCAGCTTGACGAAGTTCAGCATGCCATCGACGACAATACACAAGACCGCCAGTACGATCTTGTGTTGGATTACTGGGAAGTCTCGCACATTGGTGGGCTCTATTTTAAGGCCTCTCCAGGGAAAGAGATCTTCCAGATGACTCCCAGGTACTTCCCTGCTTTCGCGAAAGACAAAGCCGATCCGAATGATGCGCGAACAAATAAAGGTCAGGCCGTCGAAGCCGAAACGATGACGAAAATCATTCGCCTGGGTGAAGAAGGGACGCAAGGCAAGTCGGTCTTGTTGGTATTGTCGAAACGCTTGGCCTCGAAACATGCTTTCGGAGACATGCCCACGTTTTCTCGCGACCGCATCATTCCTCAATCACCTCCCGGAACAACTTGCACCGAGTTGCTTGATCTTCCCTATACATTGGTCTACGAACTGAGGACGACTCGTGAAAAGTCTTCTGAGATCGGAGATTCCACCATTCAGAAGGCCTCTCTTGAGATACCTCTAGAGTAGTGCTAGCACGCCAGTGCTGGTCGATGCTTTCAATTCGTATTGGCCGAGATGACAAGTTGCTCTAATATACGCTGCGAAAAATAATTTTCTCAGCGACAATCGGTCATCGCTTACAAGGATGCATGCGATGGACAGCAACAATTTGCCGTCAAAAGATACGCACGAGCTGACGTCGAACGACGGGCTCTTGCGGCAGCCCTCTTTCACCCAGTGGATACTCCCCTTGGTGATGACCATCTTGGCTGCCGTTTTGCTAGCCTTAGCTACGCCACGCATTGACTTTCATGCGGATGAAGCGATCTACCTTTCGGGCGTTCCGGTCAGCACCAGCAACGACACCGGGCTGGTATATCATGGGGCTTACCTAGCTACTGGCCTGGGCGACCCGACTCCTTTGTCAGCTCGCTGGGCATCATTGGGGTTCGGCTGCTTGCTTATTTTCTCCTTAACCAAAATACTGCAAAAAGCGGTCCCTTCCCGCCCAGGATTGGTGGCGGTAATCGTCCCGCTTTCGATTGCCATCTCCTATCAAGGCGTTTTCACCATCCTCCGCGTGCGACCAGAAATTTCCTGGGTTGCCGTCACCAGCTTGGCTTGTTGGTGCTTGGCGGAACTTCGCGTACAAAAAAGCTACTTGTTCGGCGGGCTCTTGCTGGTCGCCCTGTTTGCTTTGCCGATGAATCACCTTTTGAGTGTCTTCCCTGCGTTCTTCCTTGTTGTCTACCTGGCCCTGTTTGGCAGACAACACCTGGGCACACTGTTCGCTGGCTGTGCGGTCGGGATGATGGGAGTCGGTTTTATCGCCAACCGTCTAATTCGGGGCTGGATCACGGATAGTCCTGTCAGCATTTTCCCGGGTGGAGTAGGTGGACAAGCCAAGCCCTCCGTCAACGAGTTCCTAAAGAATGTATTCTGGAACAGTCCCCACTTCCTGAACGATTCCTCCGCGAACACAAACTTGTGGGACTCGTTGGTCACGATCCCATCGGTTGGTAGCCTCTCGCATTGCATGATTGCTACATTGATTTGGGCAATCGCCTTACCGTTGCCCTTCTTAATGCGAACCTGGGAATCCCGTTTTGTCGCTTCCATTCCCTTGCTGACCTTGGTCCTGTTCTACGCGTCAGGCTATTTCAACCCGACTTACTCACCCATCATTACGATTTACGCGATTGCCATTTTCTGCATGCTGGCGATCGATCCGACTCGTCACAAAGCTTTCCGTTTTGTGGCAGCGGCGATTGTGTTGGTCACGCTTGTAAACGGCAGCTCTTTTCTGGCGACACGTGTCTTCAATCATGGGCCTGCCTCCTTCTTTGAAGTCGAGTCTCAACTACGAAACGAAATCGCGCAACTACCATCTGATGCTACGATTGTGATTCCAGAAAGGTTCCAATCGGCGGTAGGAAAATCCCAAAACAAAAGCGTTCTCTTCAAAGAGCCCATGCCACCGCACGTCGACATGCTGGTGATCGACAGCTACGACTTTGATATGTATCGCTTTGTCCCCGAATATGAACAACGCCGCCGTGCGATCGACGATTTCATTGCGCAACAATCGCCGACAAGCGAATTCGATTTTCCTGTCTACAGGAACGAGCGTCTAAGAAACGAAACGAACAACAACAATCGTTTCCAAGCCGCTCAAGGCTCGTGGTTTTTTAGAAACTCTGTCAAATACATCGTTTCAGTGTTCCCGGGCCAAGATGCCACCGCCCACACCGCTTCGCGCGAATTGGACGGCACGACCTCAACTCCCGCTAAGCGTTAGGAATACCCTTTATGTGCAGTGAAACGACAATCCAGAATGTCCGAGCTGGATTGATGGCAAATCTACTGCCGATTGAACATCTGCGCGAACAAGCCCAGAAAGACGTTGATATCGAAAGCCTGCTAACACCAGCAGATGACATCGACTTTCTGCGGAATGCTTATCGTCGTCTTGTTCATCGCCCTGCGAGCCAAAACTGTATTAATAATTGGATTGGTCGCCTACAAGATGGGTCGCTTTCGCGCACCGATGTCATCTATGGCATCGCACGTTCGCGTGAAGGTCGAGAGAAGAACGTCCGTGTTCTCGGTCTCAATGATAACGATCCCAAGGCATTAACCATTCCGAAAAGGAAGATCCCTTGGTGGAAACGTGCCTTCTCGTGGAAATCGCGCCTACCTAAGACATCGACCAAAGATCGCGTTTATTTGACCGAACGGAAGCTCGCATGCTTAGCGGACAATTTCGTCGAGGTCGCTGAACAAATCGAATTCGATCTGCGACAAATTCGGATTCAGCTTCGTAACACGCAGTCGCCAGCCGTACGACCAGCGGTGAACTTGCAAATCGATCATAACGATATCGATACCAAGCTCGAAGCGATGAACAAGATGCTAGGAGCCGGCCTAGAGCTTCTTCCGCAAACCAACCTAGAGCAGGCGATTGTCGCACTTAAGCAAACGTTGCCCAACGATTTGCCCCATGATTCCCTGCTTTTCCGTAATTGGGCAATCTTCAGCGAACATCCTCACGATGCCGCGCGTGGTTGCCATAATGCCGGATTTGAAGTTCGCACGATCGGCATCGCCTCGGAAGAGAGCTCGAACGATGTACGAAGCTTGTTCAGCTTCTTGCCTGAGCAGATTTGCGGTGGCATTGTCGTTGATTCGCAATTATTTTGCCTGACCGATCGTGAACTCATTCACGGCTTGACTCTGATCCATCGTGCCCTTTGTCCAAGGGGAGTGGTGTTGATTCAAGAGAACTCGCCCGATCTGGCCTTTGCCAAGCTACGACTGGAATCGGCCATGAGTGCGTGCGGCTTCCGTGTGATTCCTCAAAATTCTTCAGGGGTAGACGCCCACCCTGGCACTTCGGTCATTTTGAGCGGCCAGAAGCAGGTGGCATCGGAGAACAACTGTGATTCGTAAACTCGCTTTGATTACTCCGTGGCCCGATCAAAGAACGGGTATTGCGGACTACGCCTACGACCTTGCTCATGGCCTTGCCGGGATGGGAATTGAGCTGGAAGTCTTCACGACATGCACGCAACCTTCTAGAACCTTGCCGGGCGTGCGTATCCAAGACATTGACAAATTTCCTGGTACGTTTTCTTACGATCAAGTTGTGTATCAAATGGGTAACTGCAGCACCTTTCATGGTGAACAGCTTCCCGTTTTGTTCGAGAATCCTGGCATCGTTCACCTGCACGATCCAGCCCTGCACCATTTGATTGCCTACTTCCTTTATCGCGACGACACACAAGCCTATTACCGCGTGCTACGTGCATGGTATGGCACTCGGATTGCAGAACGAGTTCAAACCTATAACGAGCTGAACAATCACGGCTTTTGGGATAGTCCCTACGTAAACGAAGTCCCTTTCTTCGATCCCGTGCTTGAACATGCCACCGGCTGTATTGTTCATTCAGCCTATGCCCAGCAAGCAGTGCATAAACGTGTACCGAACTTGCCTACAAGTCAGGTTCGGCAAGCCTACCGCAACATGCACCCTCCGGCCCACTATAGCGAAGGCGAAGTGCTGCAACTGGGGGCTTTTGGCATGGTGCAACCGCATAAGCATGTGGATGTGATCATCGAAGCCGTCAAACGCTGTAACGCTGAAGGCAAACGTGTCCACCTGCACGTCGCAGGCGCCTTGGAAGGAGATTCCAAAGACTTACCCGACTTGGTCAGCTCACTGGATATCCAAAACGATATCACCTTCCACGGCAGACTTTCAGAAGAAGAGTTTCTCCAGTGGATGAATCAGGTCGATATCTGTGTCTCGCTACGTTATCCCACCATGGGAGAAACCAGTGCCGTTGTTTCCAGGGCTTTGCAACTTGGCCTGCCAACGATTGTCAACGACGTCGGTTGGTATGCCGAATTACCGCCATGCGTCCTGAAATTGCCGATTGATCGAAACGAGATGCTGACCGGCTTGGTAAACCGTTTTAACCAGGTCAGCAACAGTCGCGAACAATTGACCAAGTGGCGAGCGCAATGCCGATGCTATGCCCAAACGTCCTGCTCCTTCGAGCAGGCCATTCAAGACTATGTTCGCACCTTAGCTTGTCTTCGCACCACTGCCATGGCCGCTTAAGGTAGCGTAAAAAGCCCTTTCCCAAGTTCCCGATCGCCCCCTACCCCGAGAACTGCCATGCAGACACTCCGACACCGTTTTATGACAACGTGGTACCGTTCGCGCTACCTTGTCGGCTTCATTCTGATTGGCTTTATCTCGATCTGCCTGGAACTTGTGTTCATGTATGCTGTGCTCCCCACAGTGTGGCCACGTTCCCTCCGCGCGGCAGTGGCCTTAACCGTGGGAATTGCGGTGGGCTACCTGCTGAATGCGAAACTGAACTTTCAGGTCGCTCCGAGATACCTGGCCAGTACGTTCATGAAGTATGCGGGAATCTCTGTATTGTCGTTTTCCTTGAACATGGCGGTCATTTATTATCTTCACGATACCAACGAATCGAATTACTGGTGGCAGCGCATGGCGACTGCCGGCGTTCTCTTTCTGTTTGCTTATGCCCTGCATCGTTGTTTCACATTCGATCAGGCCCGTAACTTGGGGATTGCCGTCTATGCTTCGGCAGACGAGAACGTCGACACGATCTTCAACGCTGTTGGGGGAAGCTGCGATCACATTCACGTCGACCTGGTAGATGAGTCGATGGGAGAAAACCCTTCTCCTGTGAATCTCTTCAAACTGCGTCAAGCTCGTCAACTGTGGCCCAGCCATCCGATAGCACTACATGTGATGAGTAGCCAGCCTTCGCGCTGGTTGCCATCGGCGTGGAATGATGCCGATTGGTTTCTGTTCCACCTTGACTGCGAAGACAACCTCTACGATCTCATTTTCGCTTGCCGCGAACGCGGGAAGAAGGTGGGCATCGTCTGGCGATTAGGCAATCAGCAAAGCCAACTCATGCCGTACCTTCCCCATGTCGACTTTATCATGATCTTGGGGATCGCGAAGCCTGGTCAATCCGGCCAGAAGACTTGCCCGGAAGCGATCGACCTCGTCAAAGTCCTCAATTCGGTTCGCAACCGCTACGGCTTTGAGTTGATGTTTGATGGCGGCGTGAACTCAGGCAACATCTCTGATATCGAAGCCAAGTATGTGGTCTCGGCCTCGGCGGTCCTCCGAGCAGACAACCCCCTGCTAGCGGTTCACGAGATCCGTCGCCGCTCCCATTTCCCAGCCAAGAAGGCTGCTTAGCGCCGTTTCCGCTGGCTGCTTTCAAGCGTGCGACTCGCGTTCTGAGACGGCCGACGTTGCCCAGCGACAGACTTGGCGGCAATTAATTCGCAACTGCTCTTTCGGCAGTATGCAAAATTAACTATCGTCCTTTTCTCGAAAAGAGAGGGGAAAATGATCGCAAGGACGGTGATCGCCCCATCCATGCTTTTACCAATCCGATTCCATGGAGAGGATTGTCATTATGAGCCTTCAAGAACTGCGAGCCGCGGTTTGCCATGCCAACAAGATGTTGCTGCAATCCGGGCTAGTGACAATGCACTCTGGCAACGCCAGCGGCCTCGATCGTGCATCGGGCCACTTAGTCATCAAGCCATCCGGCGTCGACTACGAAACACTCACGCCAGAGATGCTGGTGGAAGTTGACGTCGCAAGCGGCGAGGTGGTCTCTGGCGATCTGCGTCCGAGTGTCGACCTGCCTCACCACTTGATGCTGTATCGAAACCTGCCAGAACTAGGCGGCATCATTCACACCCACAGTAACTACGCGAGTTCGTTCGCTGCGATCAACGAGAACATTCCCCTTTGCTTGACGGCGATTGCCGACGAGTTTGGTGGTGAAATCCCTTGTGCTCCTTTCGCCGAATGCGACGAAGAATCCATCGGACGCAGCATCCTGCAACATCGTGGAAAAGCACCGGCAATTCTACTGGCCAACCATGGCGTGTTTGCCTGGGGGCCGACTCCACAAGCCGCGCTGAAAGCGGCCATCATGACCGAAGATGTTGCCAAGACCGTCTTCCTGGCCAAGCAGTTGGGCGAGCCCCGCATCCTTTCGCTGGAATCGGCCGCCAAGTATCACGACCGCTACCAGAATCGATACGGCCAAAAGAAGGCCGCGTAACAAGCTATGCCTCCGGTTACTGATTTCATCTCGATCGACCCGTCGCCATCGTTCTCGCAGATTATCGATGGCTACAAAGCTCAAGTGCGCGAGCTGGTTGGTGATCAATTATACCTAGCTGAACCACCGCACATGACGGCCTACCTGGCCTGCTTCGACGATGGTAGCAAGGTCAGTACCGCAGCAGCCCAACTTGCTCAGCAGCTAAACACGTTCGAGATCGCAATTTCCGGTTGGCATGTGTTCGATGCCGATCCTTTGACACAGCGTCGAACCCTGGTCGTCGATTTCACGCCCGAGTCCCAAGCGTTCCTGCGAAACTTGCAAACCAAGATCGCTCAGACCTTGGCTGGGACTTACGATACCGAAGCGACTTTTGCCCGCTATGCGGCAGCTTTTGACAAGTTCAGCGAAGTCCAGCGCAATGCGGTTCGCAGCGTCGGTTTCCCTTTCATCGGCGACGACTGGCACCCTCATTTCACAATTGCCTCGCTCGACCCGACGGCTTGGCCTACGGTTCGTGAAGCCCTTTGGAATCAGCCACCGAGCGGCGTGTCGGTTTGCTCTTCACTTACCCACTATCGGGTAATCGACGGCGAGTCTCATCCCATCTCCAAGTTTGACTTGAAGCGAGTCGAGAATGTCTCTGCTTGAAACCAAGAAGACCTCCCCCACGCAACAAGCGCCTAGTTTGGCGGATCTTCCACCGCTCAAGCGCGAGATCGTGACCGCGTTGTGGGAAACCGTCGACCAGCATCCGTGGATTCTTTCGGCGACCATCACCGGCAGCTTTTTGAACGCGGATGGCCTGGAAGGGATTAGCGATATCGACTTCATCGTGATCGTCGATCGTTTGGACAGCGACCGCTTCACACAACTCCAAACGCACTTCCGCGACGCACTGCAGCCGGTACTGCAACTGCGTGGGTGGAACTTGCGTATCAATCCAACGCTCGGCCCTCTCAAATTCAACGATCCCCAAACGGCCGTTCTGCACTTGATGCCGTACTCGCGTGAAGGGCACGTCGAGCATGTCATTCAAAGCCCGTTCACTTGCTTCGACTGGCAGTTATCAAGCCACTATCGCCGGGCCACCATGGCCTCGGTATATCCCGCCTACGCGCTGCAGCCACGGCACTTTGTGACCGCTCGACGCAGCATCTCGGACTACCTGAAAGATTACCGCGAACGCGTCGTCTCGTATCGCGAATTGATTTGCCACGATGTAGGCTACGAGGAAAAGAAATGCCTCAAGCCGATGACGGTCCGCGACCAGCACGAGTTCGCCTATCATATTATCCGCTTCTTGATGAAGAACATCGTCAAGCTGTTGGATCGCAGTAACCAAGACCTTTCACGAGCCGAGCTAGAAGCCCGTTACTTTGGTTTCTTCCCTGAAGATGAAGCGGCCATCCGTGAGCTATTTGCGGAACTCGCCGAGCGGAAGCAACAACTTCATTTCGATCCCCCGGTGGTCGATCTCGATCAGCGTATCGAAGCGTTCGTTGCCACCTTCGAGCGTCAGTTTCGCCGCATCTTCCAAGCGGAAGCAACACGTCACGTCGTCTTTCGCCATGCCGAAACGCCCCTGAATACGACCTCTGACGGCAGTATCCGTTTCGTCGGTCGCAGCAATCCCGACATCCTCCCCCTGGAAACGGCTCAACTAGAAACACTGCAAACGGCGATCGCAGAACTCGCTTCTCCGCAGTTCTTTAGTTCCCCGTTGGTTCGCTGCCAACAATCGCTCGCCGCCGCGACTTCCGCTGCAGAAATCATATGCGACGATCGCCTACAAGAGATCGACTATGGGGCCTGCGAAGGGCAAACGGTTCAAGCCGCCCGAAACCAACATCCGGCCTTATTTCAGGCCTGGCAACGGGGCGAAGATCCTCCTTTCCCTGGCGGGGAGTCGACTGCAGACGTCCTGAAAAGGGCTTCCATGGCGATGCAAGAGATTTGGGGAAACCACTCCTGCGACACCGTTACCTGCACGCATAACGTCGTCTTGCGCTGTCTAGTGGGACAAGCGATGGGCATCCCTGCCGAGCAATGGTATCGTTTGCGAATTCCTCACTTGGCACCGATCACCTTCGTGCAAACGCGGGAACATGGTGTCTTCCTTGATCTATCGCCCGAAGTCGAGCGGACCATCTTCCAAAACTTTGCCCAAGCAGCGAACGCGTCATGAATATCATCGTCCCAATGGCCGGAGCCGGATCGCGCTTCGCCAACGCTGGCTACACGTTGCCCAAACCGCTGATTCCAGTCAACGGGCTGCCGATGGTCGTCCGTGCGATTCGGGATCTTCCCGCTGCCGAGCGAGTCGTCTTTTTGGTTCATGCCGACCATGTCACCAATTTCCAAATCGACCGGGAACTGAAGCGGCATTTTCCCACGTGCGAAATCATCGTCGTCCCTGGTCTGACCGAAGGCCAAGCGTGTACCGTCCGCCTGGCTGCCGCAGCGTTTGCAGAGGACACTGATGTCCTGGTGGCCGCTTGTGACAACACGCATGTTTACGATGCCGAAACCTTCCAGCAACAAACCACCTCAGAGCAATGGGATGGCCTGGTCTGGACCTATCGGGGCGACAATCGGGTCCTGCCCAAGCCCACCAGTTACGGCTGGGTGAATGTCGCCGACAACGATCAGCACATAACACACATCTCTTGCAAGAAACCCATTTCCGAAGACCTTCTGAACGACCATGTTGTCAGCGGGTTCTTCTGGTTTCGCTCGGCCTTTGGGCTCTTCGATGCGATTGATGCCTTGGTCGCTTCCAATCAACGAATCAACAACGAATTTTACCTCGACGTCGTCCCCAACGGCATGATCGCCCAGGGCCAGCGTTTTGGCACGTTCGAGGTCGAAAAATACATCGGCTGGGGAACACCAGAAGAATTGCGGGACTACCAGCGGTGGGAGAAATACTTTGCTCAACAGCAAAAACAACGCAGCCTCGCGGCCTGAGGTCTCGACACAAATCTTGCGTTTCCTCGTGATCGGCGGCAGTTCCGTAGCCATCGATGGCGTCTGCTACGCGCTGATTACGTCGTTCTCGGCCCTTTCGCCCGATCTTGCGAAAGGGATTAGTTATCTCTGTGGCATGCTGTTCGGTTTCTGGGGAAATAAACTCTGGACGTTTGAATCGAAGCAGCGTTCGCTGGCCGAGCCGCTGCTGTACGTATTGATTTATGCCTGCACGCTGGGAATTAACATTGGCATTAACCGGCTCGTCTTATCGCTGGCTGGCGACGAGTTTCGCCTGCTCGGTTTCTTCCTGGCTACCGGCGTAACCACCGTCGCTAACTTCGTCGGCATGAAGTTTCTGGCCTTTCGCGCAAGCCACGTTCCGGCAGAAGCCAGTACGCAGATCATCCCCATGGAAGAAGCTTTCGATAGCACCAACATCGACCGAAAAGCGGCCTGATAGGACTCTCGATGCAATACATTGCCCATCGCATCAACACGCGTAGCCAACTTGCCGACGTTCCAACCGAGTACGGTGTGGAGCTTGACTTGCGTGATCGGGGAGACGACCTGATTCTGCAGCACGATCCCTTTACCGCTGGCGAACGCTTTGCCGATTATCTGCAAGATTACCAGCACGGGTTGATGATCCTGAACATCAAGAGCGAACGAATCGAACATCGCGTGCTAGAGATGATCCAAGGAAAGCTGAAAGACTACTTCTTTCTCGATTCGTCCTACCCCATGATCCGCACGTTGTGCAAGTTGGGCGAACGAAAGATTGCGGTACGCTTTTCCGAGTACGAGCCGGTGGAATCGGCGTTGGCCTTGGCAGGCGAAGTCGAATGGGTGTGGGTCGACTGCTTCACCAAGATGCCCCTGACCGACGAGACCTACGCCAAGCTGAAGCCTCATTTCAAACTGTGCGCCGTCTCGCCAGAGTTACAAGGCCGCAGCGTCGATACGATCGCCCAGTATGCGGCCGAGTTAGAGCCCTACCCCATGGATGCCATCTGCACCAAGCGGCCCGATCTTTGGCAGGCCGTCATCGGCGAGTAAGACAGCGGAGCTTTCTGCCGCGGACCCCCACGCCGCCAATCTCCATTGACCTTGACCCTCGCCAGAGCAATGGCTTATAGATACGCCTATTCGACCAATTGGCTAATCAGGCAAAAGGGGTTCCCTTGAACAAGAAACTTTCCATCGTCGTTCCGTGTTACAACGAATCGAAGAACCTCGATCGCCTGGTCTCTGCTTTTCGGACTGCGATTGGCCCACGCCAAGATGTGGAGCTGATCTTGGTCGACAACGGCTCGAAAGACGAAACACCGGCAGTTCTGAACGAACTGCTCGCCCGCCCTGAGAATGCGTTCGCTCGCTCGGTTTGTGTCGAAGTCAATCAGGGTTACGGCTATGGAATTCTGTACGGCTTGAAAGCTGGCGACGGCGAGTTTCTAGCTTGGACGCATGCCGATTTGCAAACACCGCCAGAAGACGTCATCCGGGCACTCGATCATATCGAGCAGATGCCCCAGCCGCAGCTTAGCCTGGTTCGAGGCAATCGAAAGGGACGTCCTTTCTTCGATCAGTTCTTTACCTCGGCAATGGGTTGGGTCGCTTCCGCAGCGTTGAGCGGATCGTATTTCGATGTGAACGCGCAGCCAAAGGTCTTTCATCGATCGCTGATGAATCACATGGAGGATGCTCCCTACGATTTCACGCTCGACCTTTACTTGCTGTACGTGGCCGAGAAGCTGAAGCTGGACGTGCAACTGGTCGATGTTCGTTTCGATCTGCGAACTGAAGGAGAATCGAAGGGTGGCGGTACCCTGGCCGGTAAGTATCGCCTCTGCAAGCGGACCTTCAGTCAGATTTGGAAGCTACGTAAAGCCCTCAAAGCCTCTCCCCCGCAACTTGCCCCAGCAGCAAACCCAACCGACGAAGCGTACGAAAAACGCTCGGCTGCCTAACGTCCTCACTTACGGCGCCCCTGCGAAACAATTGCTTGCCCCGTGAACACACCACTTGGTATCTTGTTCACGTGAAGGGAACAAACCACCTGGCGTAAACTGCTGCGCGGATCGGAAGGTTCACGTAAAGAACGACATCAACCAATACTCACCCCCCGGCGGCCATGAACCCGAGTTTTGAGTATGCACCCGAGTTTTGAGTATGAACCCGAGTTTTCAGTATGAACCCGAGTTTTCAGTATGAACCCGAGTTTTCAGTATGAACCCGAGTTTTCAGTATGAACCCGAGTTTTCAGTATGAACCCGAGTTTTCAGTATGAACCCGAGTTTTGAGTATGAAACCGAGTTTTGAGTATGAAACCGGTTCCCAAGGTTGCGGCATCTCTTCAGCCCTGGCGAGGGCGTCCGCAATCGTGTGTCAAAACTTAGAAACAAGAATAGACCTAATCCGAGACAGTAAATCGGACAACGCGTCCCGAGTAGCGATCAACGAATCGTCATCGGAATCTCTAGGTAGCCTCCCTCTTCGCGCTGGTCGAACGTATCGTCCTGTCCCTGACGCATGGTGAGCCGCAAGAGGAACTCGCCAGGATCGCGCGGCAACAGCAAGGGAACTTGGCGGGTGAATGACTGGCCTGGCTCGATCTTGTAAGGCAATTCAACCCCGGGGCACCAATAAACCCGGCCGTTCGGGCGGATCCAGCGATAGACCATCTGAATCGGATTGTTGCGGCTCCGTAGCCAAGGTTCTTCGCTGGTGTTGGTGATCGTAATAGGTATGGTCACATAATGTTGCGGATAGCGGCGCCCCCCCAGGACAAACAAATAGTCACCATCCCTCTCGGCCGCCAGTTGAACGAGCTTTGCCTGGTCGAGTTCGATTGCACAGGTCGGAGCTTTCAGAAGTGGCTGATCGATGTCCGTGATTTGCTTCACAATCTGATAGTCTGGGATCGGCACCAAATCGACGCCGCCTAAGATGCGGCGATAACATTGCGTGTACGTCAGCACGGCACACACCAGCACCACCGCAA
Source organism: Bremerella cremea (assembly GCF_003335505.1). Lineage (NCBI taxonomy): Bacteria > Pseudomonadati > Planctomycetota > Planctomycetia > Pirellulales > Pirellulaceae > Bremerella > Bremerella cremea. The sequence continues at coordinate 252,458 of NZ_QPEX01000030.1, read as the reverse complement.
TCACATAGCGAACACGGCTAGTCAGCAGCGGCAGGCTTAGCACCATCGTCGCCAAGACGGTTCCCATCGCTTTGGTGAATCCACTGAAGTCGATCCAAATCACTTCCGACATCAACGTGAGCACTAAGAAATAGGGAAGCAAAATGGGGGACAAAGCCCACTTCCGTCGCACGTTCCAAAGCACAAGAAAGCCTAAGAGCAGGACGGCAAAATAGAATGGTCGAATCAAGTAATTTGGCGAGGCAAAGGAAGACCGAAAGAATGCCGCAAACGGATAATCGAGAATCGTTCCTCCTGCCGCTTGCGAGCCGGTTTGCCCAAATACCTGGTACAAATAGATCTGCCAGGTGATGAACACACCACAAGGAATCGCCAAAATCAACAATTGCCAAATCGGAGTTCGATAGGCCCAATAATTCCATGCACTGGGACGCCCCTCCAAAATTGTCCGTTGCTCGTCGACCTTTGGAGAAATCAGCAACCAGTCTGCCAAGCCAGACAAGCCGATCTTCTTCAAGACAATCACCACCCAGCCACCATTTTCTCGGCTGCCTTTCCAAGGCACGATTCCCACTACCGAGGCAACCAGCACCATTGCCGCGATGGCAAAATAAGGTTCGCGAGTCAAACACATCATCGTAGCGGCTAAGGCATAAGCGAGCGGCATTCCCCGCATCAGAGCCAGCATTGCCAGAATGAAAAACGCATCGGCCAACGGATCAGGCTGACCATGCAACAAGCAGATCGGGATGCCCAAGTTTGCCGCCCAGCCCAAACACCATAGTGGCGAATAGCCATGAGCAAACAACCATGTCGCCAAAGCCCCCATGGCGATTCCCAAAAATGGAAGCGAGGCAAACAAGTACATCTGTGGAGAAACATAGTCAGCGCCGGTCGCAGTGGCAAAACACCAAGCGACCAAGGGCAAGCCGATTCGCTGATAACGATACGGTGGAGCATCGATGTGCTCGTACGCCTCCGGCTGTGGATTCAGGTAGTTCGACTGCAGATAGTAGAACTGGCCATCCCAGCCGACTTCGCAGTTCGGCACCACACCCTTTTCAAACAACCGCTCTGGCACACCAAACTGGTAGCCAGGCAAGAGCATGCCGCTCCACTCGCCGCAATGACGGGCTTGAGCGGCCAGCCAAAGAACTCCGTAGGCCAGCAAAGTACCACTAATCGCCGTGACAAGAAACACAATCAGCAGGCTTCGAGCAGAAACCTTTGACGAAGCGGGAACGGACTCCGATTCCATTTGCTTTCAACCAAGTTACAAGATCACGGACTGCCCAGCGGCCCGAACCGATTGAGGGGCGCACGGAATGGAACACACCTTAACCCAGCTTATCCAATCCTCCAATATGTATTTCACCTCTCCAAGCTAAAGGAGAAACCACGTCGCCTGAAGTTTCCTGTTCAAGCGATTGCAGACAACCTCTTGTCGAGAACTATACCTTTTTATTGTCGATCGCTCGCCGGAGAAGATTATGCGTGATTTGCTGAACGCGCGGATCTGGACCATGCGGCCGCGACCAGTGCGACCAAGGCAATACGTGCCCAGGCGGCGTGCTAAGCCCTTGCGACCAAAAGATAGTGGCGGCGTTGAAAACAAAGTTCCCTTTCGGGCCAGAATAAATGGTCGCGGTCCAGTTTTGGGGATTCACGCCAGATTGCCAGGCTGTTCCGCCAGCAACGACTTCCAGTCCTTCAATCTCGGCCGGGTTGCCATGATATTCCCAGCCGACCAGCCCGGGAATCGTGTCTCCTACCTTCACACCGGTCCCTTTAAAAATCCAGTGCTCCGGCTTGGTGATCGCCCAATCCCCTCCGCCATTCACGGGACGAACGTTGCGTGCCCCTATCAGCAAACCTTCGTCAGGGCCACGATGAGGAAACGGACCATGCTCTTCATGCCTGGTTACGGCGTGCGATTGCTCTCCGCCGTAGGGGCCACCGCGAAACATAATTCGATTCGGCGTCCCGCTGCTGCTTTCGCGAAACGGAGTTACCCAACAGATACTATTGCCCGAAAGGAACAGAAGATTGACTCCTTCGTCACGCATGGTTTGCACCGATTGAAACTGGCGGATATCCCAGTATTCGTCGTGCCCCACACTAATAAACGCTTTGCACTTGAGCCCCCGGTCCGGCGTCAGCATGTCGCTGTTCGAGCAGTAACTAACATCGTATCCATGCTGCTCTAGCCAATAGGCCAAGGGGAACTCAAACGGGAGAAACTCACCCGAGCCAACCGTACGAGGATCGTCAACGACGCTGTGGTGCTGTGCCTCGCGTGCGTAGGGACGGTCAAAACTGACATCGGCCCATGGTCCTTGAGTCCCTTGCGGATGCGTATAAACCGAGTAGTTATTCGGCCAGGGATTGTAGGCCTGCCACGTGTTGTCGCTGACTTGAAATAAGATGTCAGCCGGGCGATCGTCACGCACCACGAAGACAATATGGCTTTGCCAATACGCTTCGCCCGCTTCAGGTATGGTCGTCAAACGTCCGATGTAAACCCCACTGAGCCAATCTTCTGGGATGTCGATCGTCAGCGAAGAGTCCCAATTGCACTCATGCAGGTTCTTCTCGCCCGGCTTAGGCGTAGGCTGGGTGGTCGCTTCCAGCGGACCGAAGCTCTTCACCAAACGAGCCCCTTTGCCGCCGTAGTATCCCATACGAAATAGTTCCAGCCGAAACCGACGAGCCGGATCGCACGAAACCATCACATCAATCGACTCGCCTACGGTCACGCTTTGCTTCGAGCAATACCCTTCAATCCACGGGCTGCGGAAGCCGGCGCCGTCGACACGTACCCGCGTTAGTTGCCAATCGTCCGCCCCAGGCCGGGCATTCTCTTGAACAATAGGAGAATCCGCAGCAGCTTTGCTGGCAGCCTCGGCCGTCCGTGCCAACTCTGCCGTGGTGGATAGCATGGTTGTGGCCAGCGTTCCCTTCAAGAACGCTCGGCGTGGTAGCGGAGAAGATTCGTCGCTCATAGTAAATTCAGATTGTCTAAAGGCAGGAGTTTCAAGGAGGGTGACTTCCAGCGTAGCATAGCTAAGCAGCACGCTGAAGACAATTCTAGATAGATCGTGTTATCTTCCTCAATAACTTAGCTTCGGCTTTGCCAGAAGTAGCTGCCCCCTTACCAGTGCATCACAAACCCGCCGTCGACGTTAATGGTTTGCCCTGTCACCTGGGCCGCTTTGTTAGAAGAAAGGAAAACGATCATCGCGGCGATATCATCACACGTTTGCCAGCGTCCCAAGGGAACGACGTTCTTGATTTTGATGGCAGCCCAAGCTTCGTAACTTAGCTTCTCATCTTCCGGGGCATCGTCGTACCACGCTTGCCATACAGACCGGTTCAAAGGGGTTTGCACCATGCCGGGACAGACAGTATTAACACGAACGTTGTATGGTGCCAGGTCCTTGGCCATGCACTGAGCGAAGTTGATATTCGCCGCCTTGCTGGCACTGTAGGGCGGATCGGTCTGCGAACCGATTTGCCCAGCGACCGAAGCCAAAAACACACACGTCCCCTGCTTCCGCTGAACAAAGTAGGGCGTGATCGCGTGGGCGATGTTGACCATCCCCTGAATGTTAACCTGCAGCGTTTTCCCCCAGTCCTCAGGACGCAGGTTCGTAAAGGGAAAGCCAAACTTGCCCGAACCGATTGCCGCGCAGTGCACCAGGTGATCGAGCGAGCAACCGGTGGCAACGATCTCCTGCATCGCCGTATCGATCGTTCCCTGATCGACGATATCGACCACGCTGCTACGGACCGAAACGCTGTACTGGTCGGCAATCTGCTGTGCAACCGCCGCCACGTTTGGCGAAAGATCCCACAGCACCAGCGAACAACCTTCCGCCGCAAACGCGCGGGCAGCAGCCAAGCCAATACCGCTGGCCCCGCCGGTGATCAAAGCCGTGTTGCCGTTGATGCCGAGATCCATCGTGTGAACTCCTAGGTTGCCGTGTTAACCGATCGGGCAAATGTCGGAGTTCTATTCTAATCGTTGGCTGGCTGCTCCGGAGCAGGCGTGCTGTCCTTCCGGGGTAGGCGAACGAACTTCCACTCTTTGGGCAGTGGGCCCAAATACTCCGGCGGCCGAGTTGCATCGGTCAACCGTATCGTCAGTTGATCTCCTTCGAGGGTCACAGGACCCCAAAGCGTACGCTGGATATGCAGGGCGAACTGATCGCTGGGCAACAATTCGTTCGCGGGCGAGGGAATCGACTCACCGTTGAACTCAATCGTTGGCCCTGTCTCCTGCGAATAGGCCCGTAGTTTAAACGTTCCTACAAGTGCCTTGCCGTAACCTTTGTCCGCTTCAAATCGCTGCCAGGTAAACAGCGACTTGTCAATTCTAAGGCGGGTTCGTGTGTGGTCGCTTGGTGTGGCAGTATCATCCCGCGGCGAGGTGAAATCAGGGACTTCTCTCCAACTTCCTTGCAAACGCTTCCAAAGAGCGATCTCCGTTTTGACTTGCTCTTGGGTCGATTTCGTCACGCCTGCGGAAAGTACCTCGTCGAGTCGCTCCATCTCCCAGGTCGTTGGGGCTTTGCTCACGAATTCGTTCGGCTGCAAAACCTTGGTGATGGTGACTTTCAAGCGATCCCCTTCGATACGATATTCCCCAGCGAAAACCTCTTGAATGACCGTGTATCGGGCAGGGTAAGGCTTTCCGTTCTGGGGATAAGCGGTCGATTCCTTCCCGATGATCCGCTGAAACGTCATCGGCACCGGCTGATCGCCATCGGGCATACCAACCTCCAGCATGCCGGTCATCTTCAGATCGACACCTTGATCGAAATCATACTGCTGCAGCGAATAACCTTGGCGATGAAAGTGAAACTCACGTCCCTGGATTCGGGCTGCGGCCTCTTCTTTGGAATTCGTACGGACTTCCCGCCAGCGACCTTGCAGCGGGAGGTACTTTGACAAGGGAGATTCCACCGTTGTCGTTTCCGGCTCATTCGGTTCGCCAGGCTTGGCTGGGGCTGGCGAAGAACTGGAGTCTTCCTCGTTGATAGCAATTACTTCGCACGCCTCTTCGGTGGACGCTGCAGGGACGCTCGTTCGTGCCGAGTCAGTCTGTCGCCCCAATGGATTTACCTTCTTCAATTTCCACTCAAGTGGCAAGGGGCCAAGTTCTGGCGGCGGATTCTCGGCGTCCGATATAGAGAAAATGATCATATCACCATCTTGCCGGACCGAGCCCCATAGCGTTGACTTGACCTTCGACTCTTCCTCTCCACCTCGCGGCTGAACATGCATCATGAAGTCCGACCCTCCGAAAGGAAGGATTTCGATTTCAGCACGCCAGCTCATGGGATGTTCATACCACGGCGAACCATGGATGGGGCGAACTTGCCATCGGGCCACAAGACTACCGATCATGACGTCAATGCCTTGCAGTGAAATGACTTCTTTCCCTTGACTGCTTTGACGCTCGTATTCAATCGGAGTAACAGGCTCCCACGCTCCCTGCAAGAGCGTCATCACTGGTGGTAAATCGATCTTCTGCCAAGTTGCGTCCTTACCAACAAAGACATAGGCCTTTCCATCGAATACGGATAATAACGCTTGGCCGTCCGAGGGGATCAGACATCGACTCCGACCAATAGTAGGTTTCCGAAATGGGTAGACGCAGAACTTACCTTTTGCATCAATGGCAACCAACTCGGAAATGGGACCGCCATTGATATCAAAACCAACACATTCGTGCTCTGGGTCAGGGTACAAGCTATCGTCGATGGTGACCGCATGAACCTTTACACCGGCTGGAAACTGATATCGTTGCCAGTTATCGGTTTTCTTTCGATAGGTGAAAAAGAGATTGTCTCGCTTTCGCACAAAGAGCTGAAACGCCTCCCAGTCTAACTCAAGTTCAGCAGTAACAACCTTGCCATCCGAAGCAGGATCTCGCACGAGTACCCCACGCTGAAGTTGCCACTTGGCGGGCAAGTCCGCCGTGCGGAACTTCTTCGCTTCATCGCTGACAACATCCAGTGTTAGCTCGCTCCCTGACGATTGGAAACTGACTTTTAATTTCGGCTGATCAGGAAATGCAAACTCGACGTAGCCATGATCGGTCATCGTTCCCCAAATCTCTTCCACCACGTTTTGCTGAGGATCGACGATCTGCATCCCTACGTTCATCCCCTTAAACGTAAACCGCACGCTGGCCAGTGGATTGTTATAGTCCTTAAGTTCGTCACCTATCGCAGTAACGGCAGTCCAGGTTCCTTGCAGAACACGGATCGAAGCAGGAAGAGCTTCACCAGATCGGTAGCCAGTAAGGTCTCGTTGAACGTCTTTCGAATTCGCCGACGAGGTGCTAAGGTGCTCTTTTGCCTCCCCCTTTTCCAACTCCCATGTGGCCGGCAGTGGAGCCAGTATGGCCTGGGAATTCTTGGCTGGATTGAGAGTGAGTGTTAATCTCTCTCCGTTCTGCTGCAGCGTTCCTTCCACGGGCATCGACGGCAAGCCTTTGAAGTAGATTGTCAGTAGCTCGTTATCTCCGGTGATCACCGAATCGATATCCGCCACGAAATCAACTACGAACGGCTTTTCTTGTTGTTTCTCGTTGGGCTTCTCACTAAGTAAGAACCTAACCTTGTCATCTAAGACCTGGACGCTATCTAAAGACACCTCGTTGCTGGTTGGATTAAATTTCAAGCGATTATCGGCGTTGGTTGCCGGTACCCAGAGTCCCAGAACCTTACCGAGATCAGGCTGAGGCGTTACAGCATTCGGTTTTACCGGCACACCCACTTCCTGTCCGTCAGGCCCAATCCCAACACGACGAAAGAGCCTTTCTTCCGCTGGTACCGCTTGGTTGTGCTCGACAATATGCACCAGCTTCTTGTCGCCGCGCAGTAGCGTTACTTCGGCGTTTTTCACGGTCAGCTCGTCATGTTCACCTTCGATCTCTACCACGTACTTGCCCGCAGCTAGGCGGACTTGGTTGTCTCCTTGAACGACGGTTAGCTGCTGGGCGACTTCATCTCCCTGGGTGATCCGCACGGTAACGTCGCTTGCGTCGCTTTGAATGGTGAGGGTCCCCTTGTTCGTTTCCAGCACGATCAAGATGCCGGCCAGCAGCAAAGCGAAACCGCCGACGACTGCCAGCAGAAGGTTCCGCCGCCGCGAGCCGCCTTCGGTTTCGGTGGGTGGTGGTTCTGTGGGGCGTGGAGTGCCGTTGGGATCTTGCTGGTGAGCCAGCCACTGGCCGAGCAGCAACTCGACTTCGGCCGCCGTTTGATAGCGATCTTCCGGCTGCTTGGAAAGCAAACGCCGAATGATTTGATCGAGCCAGGCCGGAATTTCCGGGTTCTGTTCGGTGAGGCTGCGAGGCTGGTCGCTAGTGATGCGATTGAGCACGCCCATGGTCGTTTCGGCCCGAAACGGCGAGTGCCCGACCAGCATGAAATAAAGCACGCTTCCCAGGCTGAACAAATCGCTCCGGGCATCGAGCGACTGTCCGCGAGCTTGCTCGGGAGACATGTACTGCGGGGTGCCAACCAAGGTGCCGCTTTGGGTCATGCTGGCATCGTCGACGGCGCGGGCCAGGCCAAAGTCGGTGATGACGACTCGTTCAACTCCGTTGTGCAGCAGAATGTTGGCGGGCTTCACATCACGATGGACGAGCCCTTGCTGATGCGCGGCGGCCAGGCCACTGGCGATTTGCCGACCAATTCGCAGCACCTCTTTCACGTCGAGCGGCCCGTTGTTGCGAATTCGATCTTCCAGCGACCTCCCTTCTAATACCGGCATCACCAGGTAAGGGAGCCCTTGCTCCTGATCGACCGTTTGAATCGGCACGACATGCTCGTGTACCACGGCAGCGGCTGACTTGGCTTCGCGTGAAAACCGTTTCCGAGCCGCCGCACTGGCCGCCAACTGCGGAGACAGCACCTTGATGGCCGACTGGCGATCGAGCGACGGATCGTAGCCCCGCATGACAATGCCGGTACCGCCACGTCCGAGGATCTCCAAGATTTCGTAACGGCCAAACCTGCCCAGCGAATCAGGACGCTCGCTTGGTTCGAGGAAACCTACCCAGATGGAATCTCTGTTGGCTTGATCGCGGGAAGCTGGCGTTTCGCTGGGCTTCAAATAATCGCGAAGTTCTGTCCAATCGACGCCACTTTCAACTAAGGTCTCCAGCTTTGCCTGGCACTCGGTACACGATTCGATATGCCGCGTGACATCCTGTTGCTCTTGTGGACGCAGCTTGTCTTGCAGCAATCGCTGAAAGATTGCGTCGTCGTAATGAAACCGGGCCACCATCGCGTTCACCTTTTTACGGAAAAGGACTATTGGTCCATGTGTTGGGCGTACTCTTTCAGCTTGGCTAGAACGCGGCAACGAGCAACACGCACGGCCCCTGGCGACTTACCCAGGTCTGCGGCTACCTGCTCGATCCCTTCCCCTTCCACCCCAGTTCGCCAGAACGCTTGCCACGTATCGTCGGCAAAGTGTTCGCGCGATTTTTGAGCGGCCCAGGTGAAGATCTCGCGGCGATACTCCAGATCGAACCAAGTGGCCGACTGACTCTCTGCGGCCGCTTGTTCGTGCAGAAGCTGCATCATCCGCGTATCGCCACTGCCGCGAGGTTCCTTCTGGCGGGTCAGAAAGTTGATCATCAGGTTCCGCGCAATCCGAAACAGCCAGCCGCGAAAGCTTCCTTTGTCGGCAGCCGGATCGAAGCGATCGATCGCTCCTTGAACCGTCGCGAAAACGTCCTGCACCAGGTCTTCGGCATCAGCATGCTGAATCCCCCGGTTACGTGCCAATCGATAGACGAGCGGCCCATAGATCGTCGCAAACTCTTGCCACGCCGCTTGTTGCGATGTGTCTTGAATTTGTACGAGCAGCGATCTTCGCGTTTCTGGTCCTAGCACAAGCTTTCTCCTACCCGGTTACACACACGCGATGGGCAAGTGTTACAGCAGGCAAGCAGATTTTAGCCAGAAACTTGGGACGATGCTCGCAAATCGCCGTCCTGGTAGACGGGGCAGCTAAGATTTCTCTGCATCTTCGTCAGCGGGGGACGGGGCTTCGGCTGGCTCCTTGCTGGTCTCGGCCGACTCATAAAGCTGGGCGAGGGGAACCAGAATTTCCTCCAGCCGTTGTAGATAGTCCTCTTCCGACAGCTCCTCTTTTTGCTGACGAAGCTGGGCCAACTGGCGTTCCAGTTCATCTCGCTGCGGGCGAAGCTCATCCGTCAGAACAGTCGCATCCTTGCCAGGCACTAAGATAAACTGGTTGGCGAACATACCATCCGGCAGCGCGCCATCTTTGGCCGTTTTGGTGATATGAATTCCCCGAAACCAATCGAACGGCGTTCCCTTGCCGTCGCCGTTGTCGTCGAGCAGAGAATGCTCGGTTGCCAGTTGCGATTCCGCTTCGTAATACTGCTGAGTTTGTTTCGCGGCGGCCAACCAGGCTTCGAGCAGTGAGGTGTGGCCATCTTTATCGAGGTCGCCGGAATCATCCCCGATCGTGCGCGAAAGGTAATCACCAAAGCGGGCAAAGTTGTACTCGTAGCCACTTTGCGTGGCTGTCACAATCACACGATTTTCTCCAGCAATCTTACTGACAAAGGCTCCACTGGCCGACGCACAGTTGACGATCGCCATCCGGGCCGAAATTGGCTGAAGCTGATCGGCGAGTTCTTCTGCCGTGATATCAGTACCACGTAGGTTGAACTTCGCCTTTTTTCCGTCAAAGGTTCCATGTCCGATGAAGACCAGCCATAAGGTTGCAGGCGGGGTCTCGGATAACTTCTCTAATGTTTCGCGCAGGATCTCTTGGTCAGACTTCTCAGGGATCACCCCTTCGGCTAAACCAATCTCGACGTAACGACTTTCAGACTTGGCCGCAGCTTCCTTCCAGCGGGTCGCCCACTGAGTGAACATCTCGCCATATTTCGCTTCGCCTGGTTCTCCGACGACGACAATTACCACAGTGGAGGAAACCGGCTGAGCCTCAGGGGCATCGACCTGGGCTAAAAGTGCGAAGCAGGCAGCAAGCCACAACATCTTAGGCAAGTCCTTTCCAACGTCGAAGTCCCCATTCGAGCACAAGCAAACCGACAGCCAGTAAGAATACCGCCCAAGTATGCCATACCGAATGAATTTTCGGCTCGACCACGGGAATGTCGCGATTGGCCAGGGTTCGAACAAAGGCGTCGAGTCCACTCAGGGAGATCATCTCGCCGCCAGACTCGCGGGCGATCGTTTCCAGGAATTCGCGATTCGGCTTCAACGTGAAAAACTCATCGCCAGCCGGTTCAGACACCCAACCGGTCTCGGTTTGCTTGATCTCGCTACCATCAGGGTTTCGGGCGATCACTTTGGCTCGGTACGCCCCCGATGTACGTGGAACGTAACTGGCAGCATATTGCCCAGAAATCGCATCTTTCGGCTCAGCGGTTAGCGTCAATGTTTCACCTGACGGGGTCGTCACCTCGATCGTAACACTCGCGTTATCGAGCGGCCTGAAGTTTTCATCGTTCACTTCCACGGCAATTTCAACCGGATGGTTCGGATCGTCTAGCAGACGAACCGCTTCGACTCGAACGCGTTGTGGAACTTCACCGACCAGCCAGCGAATGGTCTGTCGCCAAGCCTTTTCTAAGTCTTCATTGTCAGGCGATGCTTGATGGAGCTTCCAACGCCACAAGTCTCCTACTAACAACGCTCCGGTTCGTCCTTTGCCGAAACGTTGAGTCACCAAGGCAGGACGGTTTTCCCCTTGGGAAGTTTGCACCGATAACAGCTCGCTGGCGCCAGGCTTTATCGTCCCGACGGCGTTTAGGGACCGCAGCTTCGGCATCTCGACGAGCCGCTGTTGTTCTTCCTCCTGCGTTGTGCGGACACGCACCCAAGGCTCTAACAGGCCTTCTCGTGTTAAAGCCAAGGCAAACTCTTGCTGCTGCGGTTGTTGTTTAATACCACTGAGATAGATCGGCAGCAATTCTCCGATGGGAGAACGATGGTAGTCTCCTTCTACGAACGACTCCATACCGCCGAGCATCAACAACCCGCCGCCACGCATGCTGACGAACTGCTGCACCAGCGATTGCTGTTGTTGCGTGAAAAAGTCGGCCTCCAGGTCGTCGAGAATGATCGCGTGGTATTCGAACAGTTCCTCAGCGGACTTGGGGAAACCGCCTGCGAGTTCTCCTTCTTCCAGCTTGCCTACTCGTAGTAAAACCGCTTCGTCGTACTGTTCGACCTGTTCTTTCTTTTCGTCATCGGTATTGGTGAAAATGCGGTTTGCGTTGGAATCCTTATCACGAAATTGAAATTTGGGTTCCTTCTTGGCGATGCGAATCAGTCCATGCAGCTCGACCTCGTCGTCTTCGGCTAACGAGCGATTCAGAAATTTGAATTCCCAATTCGGTCGCCCCGAAACATACAGCACGTTGTAAGGCCCCTGACCACGGTTGACCATTACCATGCGGCTATTGTTTAGTAGGGTCGACTCGTTGCTTTTACTGGCGTCTTCAAAAAGCCCCTGCTGCGACTGTGCATAGGCACGAACCTGATAGAAAAGCACGCCTCGCTGCGTTGGTTTCACTTGAAAGCGGACCGAAAACGCCTGGTCGTCACGGATGTCGGTTACCGTTTGTGTTTGAAGCGACTCTCCTTTTTCGTCCAAGAGTTCAACGACCACTGATTGTCCGGCAAAACCTTTCCCTTCAATCTCAGCGGCAATGGTTACCGGGGCAGCCTCGAAATTGGTTTGACTGGCCGTTACCCGCTGCACGCCGATATCGCTGGCGGTATCCTCGCTGCCCAGCATCACGGGAAAGATCGGGGGATAGTTGCTCCAGTCGATATTTGCATTCGCTAAATCGGTCGCGTTTCCATCGGTGAAAAGCAAGATACCGGCGATCGGACGATCGGCGTAACGCTGAGCCACCGACGTCAGAGAGTTCACGACTGCCGAAGCGTTGCCATCTGCGGTGTAACTCTGAAAATCTCCTACCGGCACAAGCTGCTGGGCAAACTCGTAGCGGCGAATATCAAACTCTTGCCCTAAGCGAACTTGCCAAGGAATGCTTCGGTCGAGCTGTTCCTTGAGCTTATCGGCACGCGTAACCGTTTCGTTTAGATCAGCGACTTGCAGGCTTTGCGAGCGATCGGCGACCACGGCAAACAAATTAGCCCCCGGGACAGGCTTCGATTCGCTACGCATTGGCTCGACGAGCATAGCAGCCAACAGCAGTACCGCCAATGATTTGCAAGCAGCACAGCAAAGCTTCAACCCAAGCGAGGCCTCGATGCTGCGGTACGCCCACATCACCAATAGGAAGACGCTTCCTCCGAGCAGGCACGCCGGCACGATCCAGTTGCGCGCCCCCCAGACGTTCGGCCACTCAAGGACAAACTGCTGCTGAATCCAGTCGCTCATTCACTGCTCCCGAGACGTTCGTAGTAGCGACGGACGGCATTCTCGTACTGCACCGGTACCGGGTCCTTGTCAATCGGCACGCGGGCATCGTCCTTGGTGCGTTTGAGCAGTTCTTCCGCGATCCGGTTTTGCAGTTGCGTCAAGGGGCGGGCAATCCGCTGCTGAATGATATCCCACTGCGGGGGCGCGGAAGTGTCGAGAATCTCTCGCCGAATCTCACGGGCCTCGTCACGAATCCGAGCCGCCTCGGCCCGGAGTTCAGGATCGTCGACAATTTCTTCCACATCACGCAGTCGATCAGACCAATCAACAAAGTCATTGCCAGAGAAAGGAGCTGCAGGCCCCAATCCTCCTTGGTTAAGAAACCGATCGAGCCCGCTGCCCGCCAGATCGTTCCCCCCACGATTCTCGCCCTGTTGACCCTGCCCTTGTTGTTGCTGACCTTGTTGTTGCTGACCTTGTTGTTGCTGACCTTGTTGTTGCTGACCTTGTTGTTGCTGACCTTGTTGTTGCGGACCTTGTTGTTGCGGACCTTGTTGTTGCGGACCTTGTTGCTGTTGTGGGGCACCGGTTCGGCTTTGGTCGGTGTTTTCTTCTGATTCGCGTGCTTGTTGGTTGGGCTGGCGACCTTCTGCGCGGGCCAGTTCTCCTTCTAAGTCTTCGTTTAAGCGTTCTATTTCGCCCAGAGCACGCCGGAGCGTATCGGTTTCGTCACCGAGGATTTGTTCGGCGGCTCGTTCCACGCCTTCCGCGAGTAGATTAATGCCTTGCTGAGCTTCCCCTTCTTGTTCAGCGGCTTCTCGAATGAAGCCTCGGTCTAAAAGCTTCTCGGTGGTCTCTAACGCTTCTTGTGGGTCTAACTTCCGGGTGTTGCGAATCGACTCATACAGTTTTTCAGCCAAAAGGGGCTGCGAATCTTCCGCTTCCTGAATAGTTTCACGCATCCGTTCGAGTAATTGTTCTAGTCGCTGTTTTTGTTGGGCAAGCTGCTGCTTGGTTTCCTCTTGCCCATCCGCTTCCCGCAGCGAATTGCTGTTTTCGCTGGAGCCGTCGCGCAGCTCCTTTAGTTGCTCGGCCAGCTTTTGCTCTTCTTGGACCAGTTCCTCGGCTTGCTGGCGTATCTCGCGGACTTGATCTTCGAACTCACCCGAGGTTCGCTTTTGAAATTCTTCTTTAAGATCATCGAGCACCTGCTGAGCACGCGTCCCTTCGTTGGCCGCCTGGGTGACCATTTGCTGCTGAAGTGCTTCAGACGAACGTCGCGTATTTTCGCGAGCTTGTTCAAGCTGTTGACGCTGCTCGGCCATGCGTTCTTGATTTTCCGGTCGCTCCATCCGCTCTTGCAATTCGTCGGTATCTCGCAGGATTTCTTCCTGCTCTTCACGAAGGCGTTTTAGTTGCCGTTCGGCTTCGGCGCGTTCTTGTTCCGTTTCTGCTGCTTCCAGGGCTCCTTGCAATTCTTTAATCCGCTCGTTGAGGTCATCTTGCCGCTGCGCTAGTTCCCGTAAGCGATTGAGAATCTGTCGGTCTTCCCGTGCTTCCTGCTCTTCTTCGGTCTTCGCTTGCTGCTCTTGGGCGTAACGATTTTCGTCCTCGTTAAGCTGTAGTTGTTGAAGTTGCTGCTGCGAGCGGCTGTTTTGAGCCTGTTGGGACTGCTGCGATTGTTGTTGTGATTGCTGCGACTGAACGACTTCGTGTTCGCGAGCCCGGAGACGCAAGAGCCCTTGATAAGCGGCTTGCTCGGCTTGGAGGGCGGTTTGAAGCTCTTCCAGCGATGCGTCTTGGGCAGCCGACTCTAGCGTGGTCTGAGACTCAGACATGCTCTTGCGAACCGCCATTGCGTGTTCAATCGATTCGACATCTTGAAGGCTCTCCTCCAGTTCTGCTAACTGCACTAATGCATCGGCTTGCGACTGAGCGATCAATTTGACATCGTCGATGAACTGAGCAGAAGGTTCCGAACGTGTTTCCCGGCGAATTATCTTCCACGTCGCATTAATGATCTGCTTCTGCAGTTCGGCCAGCTGTTGAGCTTGCTGGGCATTTTGGCCTCCTTGCTGTTGCTGCTGTTGTTGTTGCTGAGCCCCGTCTGGCGGTTGTTGCCCTTGGCGGAAAATTTCTTCAAAGGGACGCACCTCCGCAAAGAACATATCGCTGGCCGTGCGTCGCACTTCTCCGGTCGGCCCTATATCTTCTGCCCAGAAATACCACGAAAGGAGTTCGTCTGGCTCGGCAGCGAGTTCCTCGAAGGCCAAAAGGTGCTCGGTTTGAACGCGATCTTTGGCTGGGAAACGATCTCCCAATATGACTTCACGATCGAGCTTACCCGGAATCGAATAGCTGATCCCCACGCGTTTCAACCCGAAATCGTCCCAGGCCGAAGCGGCCAGATCGACTTCTTCGATCGGCGATACCTCAATGTCGCGTGTTGGCTGAGCCAGTTTGATATCGGGCGGCAGGTTGGCAATCATCGTGATACGTAGTTCAGGCGGGTTCTTATTCGTCCGCCCGGCATCGTCGGTTAAATGCAGCGTCACTTCACGCGATCGATCGACGGTAATCGTTGTGGTGTAAGTCAGCGGATCCGAGCTATTCGCGACCAGTTCGATCACCTCGTCCCCTTCCTGGTTCGCTTCTACAAATCTCGCACTCGCCAGCGGTTTGTTTACCTTGCAAAACAGCGTCAACTGAGAGCCTTCGACCGCAGAGACACGGCGAACATCTTGAATGAACTTTTCCTCCTGCTCGGTATAGCTGGGAAAGACCAACTGGGCGTCGGTTTGCAGCAGCAGTGGGTACTCGAACAACGTTACCTCGAAGTCGCGCGTAACCTGGTTGGCGAATGCGACGCGATAGCGAAGTGGCTGCGAGACGGAGGCAATACGTCCACCGAACCAAGGATCGTCGAGCGACTGCGACATGGGGGCCGAATGCTCTTGACCATCTTTGGTGGTGTAACTTAATGTCGCATCCGGGGGCAAGCGATCGGCAAACCGAGCCAAGACCAATAAGCTCGTTCCCCGCTCGACTTCGGTATCTCCAGGCTCGATTGTTGCCTCGTAATTTGCCCCGCTCAGAACGACGTCGTCGAAGTTGAGGTCGTCGTCTGACCGGTTAGCGACAAGCTCTTGGTTTAACGACCCTAATGCCAAAGTTGCCAACGCCATCAAGAGTACGCCAAGGTATGCCGCAGCCAGGGCAATCCCCATTTTGCTCGAGGAAATCACCATTTCCCAGTTGTGACTCAGGGCATGGTAAACGGCCTTGTTGACGACTTCTCGTTGCAAATATCCCAAACGCCCTGTTTGAGGATCGGGTTGCTGTTCGACTGCGGTAAGCAGGGCCGAATCAAGTTGTGGGTAGTGGGTTTCAATCTGGTGCGCGACCTGACGAACATTGCGTCCTGAACGCTTGCTAAATGCGTAGACAAGCAAAGAACCGACCAAGACAAAGCCGGCCGCCCAGATAAAGCCCCCCTCAACGATGTGCCCGGTCGACTTGCTGGTGAAATAGAGCAAACCAACCAGCAACGCGCCGCAGAGCCAGACAACGCCCATGCCGCTCCAAAATCGAAACGTCCGCAATCGCCGGGCGACGCGTTCGAGTTGGCGGGTGAGTTCGCGATCGATCATGCGAGGTCTCCCAATTCCGTAGCGGGTTGATACGTCCGTCGGGCGGCAAGCAGCGTCTCGATACCTAATAGAATCAAGACGGCCACGATCAGCCACTTCCAAATTTTCTGGCGACTTTCTAATTCGATATCGCGTAGCTGCCGCATTTGCTCTAACTGCTCGGCTTGCGTAGGCGTAGTCCCTAAGACAATGCCTAGCTGTTCCAAGCGTTCCTGCGGCAGCGAATCGGTCTCGCTTTCTGCATCCGCTAAATTGACGGCAAACGGGGTTTCCTGCTTGTCATGTAGCAGCGTGTAGATTCCAGGAGCGGACGTCTCAGTAAATTGTGTCGCACTTTCGACCAGTTCAACCGTTGCTCCGTCCGGCAAGCGTACCCTCCGCCCACCAGTCGACACTGGGAGTGGAACCGCTTGATTGACGACGTAGGACTGGGAAGCCAATTGCCCACGCGCGGCCAATTCTAACCAGCGCGATAAGAGAGGTAAAAATTTGGTCGAAAGGGCCAGCTGACTATCGTTGCAATTCCAACCAGCGGTCATCACGTACAGCTTGCCAGCACCACGAGTGGTTGACCAGAGTGCTGGTGAGCGGTCTTCAAATTGGGCGATTACATTGGGGTTATCGACCCCTTCTAAATTCACACGCCGGTGACGCCAAAAACGAATCTTGGTGAAATCGTTATAGCGTGCGGCAGCGAACGGCACGAACAATGGATGGCGGAAATCAATATGCCCCAGCATCGCATAGTCTTCCGGTTTGGCAGCGGCGTTATCGGTGCTTTCTGCCAGACTGATCCCTCCGAGCCACTCGCTCATCTCACGAGCCATTTCGTCGTTTTTGAGAACCACCAGGGCATGGCCTCCATGGCTTAAATAGCGTTCCATCACTTTTTGCTGTGGCGGAGTGAGCGTCTGGCTAATTACGACAAAACGGGGGCCAGCGTCAAATTCCCACTGGGGAACGCTCTGTGCATCGTAGGCGTTGACCTCAACCTTCCTGGCTGGCGTCTCGCCAAACGCACGGCTCAAGTAGAAAAGCATCTCCGCCGGATCGTCATCCGCTTCCGAACCAAAGTAGGCAATTTGAATCTGTTCCTGTCGAGGAGGAACGACATAGAAAGTGTTGTCAAACTCCATTCCTTCTCCATCCCCGCGTAGCTGCAGCCGATCTGGCTTCGCCTCGCCCACATCGTACGGAACATCTAGGACAAGGCTCTCCCCAGGCGGGACATAGAACGTAACCGTGCGCGGCAGGTCGGTGGTTCCGTTGCTCCAGGCCACATCAAATTGTTCCGTCTGGGCGCCGGCGACGTTGCGAACGCGAACTCGGGGAACGTATGTTTGATCTACGGCATCATCGCCACGAGCAAGCAGACGAACTCTTGCGTTGGATTCTGGTGCAGTCACAAGCGTGCGAACGGCTAGTCGAACCGACTTTGGCCACTGGCTGGTCTGCAAGGCATCTAACTGCGAGCCAGATTGTACATCGCCGATTAAGACGATTTGCAACGCCGCATGTGTCTGGCGAAGGTCATCGGCAGCTTCCAGGCGTTCAGCCACACTTAGCAAGGCCGTTCCTAGGTTACTTGCTCCCCAGGTCGGCTCTAGTTCATCAAGTTTATCTCGAACCAGTTCTCGTCGCTGGCTACGTGTGAGTTGGCCGGTATCCTCTGGCGTAACGATGGTTTGCAATGTTTCGCCGAACCCGAACAACGAGACTTCATCGGTTGGTTCCAGCGCGTCCACGGTTGACTTGGCTTGCTCGATCGCTTGCTGCCAGAGATTCCCGCGTCGCATACTGGCACTTTGATCGATAAGAATCGCTATGTGCCGCTGAGGAGAGTCTTCTGGCGAAAGTTGCGATTCGCTGCGGAAGTAAGGTCGCATAAACGCGATCGCCAACAACAAAATAACCAGCGATCGCAGCAGCAACAAAAGCCATTGATCGAGCCGACTTCGACGCGTTAACTTGGGCGGAGAAGGCTTCAGAAACATTAACGAACTGAATTCGTAATGTGCCTTGGGCGTCCGCCGAATCAAGTGAAATAAGATCGGAGCTGCAATCGCTGCCGCCCCTAGTAGAAAGATCCCGGAAAGAACACTCATGAGCCACTTCCTGCGATGGGTGTTCTTTGACGCACCGTCCCCCTGTTCCGCTTCATTCGGTCGGCCAGCAAGTCGAACAATATAAGCTCTAACGGACGATCAATCGCGATCGAATGTAAATCGATTCCCAGGTTATTGCAGATCGTTTGCAGAGCTTGGGCGTGCTCTTGAAATTCGTGCAGATAACTTTCGCGAGCCGCTTCAGGATCTATATACAGATTGCGTCCTGATTCGATGTCGTGAAACATCGCTGGCTTTTCGAACTGAAAATCAATTTCACGTGGATCAAGCACTCGCAGAATGACCACTTCGTGCCCTCGAGCTCGTAGGTAACTCAAGTTCTTCTTGAGCGACCCAATAGGGGTCAGCAAATCGGAAATGAGGACCACGACACCTCGCTTAGCTACCGTCGCCGCGATTTGTTCAAGCGGTTTCTCGATATCGGTCGCCTTACCGGCTGGGGCCCGTTCGAGGCTCATCATCAATTGATGCACGTGCCCAGGACGAAAGCGGGCCGGAATCCGATCGGTTATCGCTTCGTCAAACGTCAACAGCCCGACCGCGTCTCGCTGCAGCGAAAGAAAATAAGCAATCGTGGCGGCGGCAGTCTTGGCGTATTCGGCTTTGGTGTAGCCGACGGTTCCGAAGCTCATCGAGCGGCTTAAATCAACCAATAAATGGCAGCGAAGATTTGTTTCGTCCTCGAAGCATTTGATAAAGTATCGATCGGACCGGGCATACAATTTCCAATCGAGAAAACGCGTGTCATCTCCTGGCGTGTACTGCCGGTACTCGGTGAACTCAACCGAAAAACCATGATACGGCGAGCGATGCAGCCCGGTCAGAAAGCCCTCGACGATTGCACTGGCGCGCAGTTCCAGATTCTTGATCCGCATCAACGAACCAGGATCGATCAGGGCGGCAGCGTCACGTTTGCCACTAGTCGGCTTGGCAATGGGGGTCGAACCGCTACTCATCAGGCCCCCGGTACCGGAATGGTTTTCAACAGTCGATCGATTACCTTCTCAACGGTTACCCCTTCGGCTTCTGCCCGGTAGCCGACCAAAATGCGATGCCGGAGCGTAGCATGGGCTAGTGATTTGATGTCGTCTGCAGCAACGTGCGGGCGACCTTGCAACAAAGCCCGAGCTTTCGCCCCCAATACCAGGTACTGTGCCGCCCGCAATCCGGCTCCCCAGGTCACCCAGTCGTTGACAAAGTCAGGCGTGTTCGGCCGGCCGGGTCGCGAAGCATCGGCCAAACGGACCGCATACCGGACTAAGGTCTCAGCAATGGGAACCTTTTTCACAATCCCATGAAACCTCAAGACATCCTCACCGGAGAAGAGAGATTTAATCGGTTCGTTGGCACGAGAGGTTGTTTGATTGACGACCGCAACTTCGTCATCTTCCGGTAAGTAGTCCATCCAAATGTTGAACATGAATCGATCGAGTTGTGCTTCCGGTAGAGGGTAGGTCCCTTCCATTTCAATCGGGTTCTGCGTTGCCAGCACAAAGAAAGGTTCTTCCAGCGGATAACGAACCCCAGCCGCTGTGACTTGATGTTCCTGCATCGCTTCCAGCAGGGCCGCTTGTGTTTTGGGAGGGGTACGGTTGATTTCGTCGGCCAAGATAACGTTAGCGAAGATCGGCCCCTTGGCGAACTGTAGCTTACGACGACCTTCTTCGTTTTCTTCCAAGATTTCGGTGCCGGTAATGTCCGCCGGCATCAAGTCTGGTGTGAACTGGATGCGGCGAAATTCGAGATCGAAAATCTGCGAAATCGAATTCACCAACAAAGTCTTCGCCAAGCCAGGCGCCCCGGTAATTAGGCAGTGCCCTCCCGCGAACAAGCAAAGCAAAAGCTGCTCGATGACCTCGTGCTGCCCGATCACTGCTTTAGAAAGTTCGCCCAAAATCTGTTCGCGGCCAATGCGAATCTGTTCGACAACTTGTTGCTCGGCGTCGTGGCCTTCAGTCTCGATACTCACGATGAATTGTCTTTCTCGGCAAATACGAATGGAAGATGAGCTTAGGCAGCAGAATCAGTGGGTCATTGCATAGGTGATAATATTGATCCCCAATGGATAAGCAAAACGTTCGGAATATTGTTTGAAGTAAGCCGGATCGACACCTTCTTCTTCCCAGCCATCCCCGAGATCCGTGTTGTGGCAAATGACGACCATCATTCGTCCCTTGTCGTCGAAGATCCCTTTGTAATGGGGTTCTTGGGCATCGAAACGTTCGGTGGTGTTACCTCGCATCCATGTGCCAATACTGACAATCATCGGCTTCTCAGGCAGGTCGTACACTAAATGGAAGATGTCGTGCTCTAGCGGCAGCTCTTGCGGTTCGCGGTCGGGAAAAACTCGTTTAATGTTTTGGTAAAAGGTAAACCACTCTTCCTCGCCCCAAAAATCGTCAACCATCAAAAAGCCACCGTTCAGAAGATAGCGCCGCAGTCCTTGCACTTCCCCTTCCGATAGATTCATGTTGCCCGGTTCGACCAAGTAGAGAAAAGGATAGTCCGACAAATTGTCGTCGGTCAGTTCCACAATCACGCTTTCCGGGTGCACTTCCATCGACGTCAACTCGCGCAGGCGATGGGGCAAGTTCAAATCGCTTTCCGGAAAATCGACTGCCCACTTATCTCGCCAGCCGTACGACGTGTATTTCACCCGGGCGAAACGAAACGCATCGTGCTGAAACCGTTCGTCAATCTCCCAGTCGTTGCGTGCACCTCGCTCTGGGCTACTCCGGTAACCACGGCCACCCCCGAAATTATCACGCATACGTCGACCTTCGCCGAATTGGGCGAAGACGATGCCGGTGACCAGCGAAAGGCATACGAGCAAAAGCAATAGCCGTGCTGGAATCGATTTCAAAGTCATTTAGCTTCGTCCGAAAGCGGTGAAGTAGCGGGGGCTTCCAGGGGAGTGTCCGATTTTTCCGTAGGTTGGGAACCTGCGGGGGTTGCCTTAGGCGAGCTTGTCTCTGGAGGTGGGCTTTCCTCTATTTCTACAAGCGAAAGCAACAACTTATGCGCATCGCGATAACGAGGTGCTTCTTCCAACGCCAACAACACATGCCGCCGGGCCTGCTCTGGTTGCTCGGCTTCTTTCAGCAATAATGCCACTCGATAATGAATATCCGCCGGATCGTAAGGATCCATCTGAGTAAGCGTTTGCAGGCCTTCGATCGCGACGTCCCGATCTCCGATTTGCTCGCCAGCTCGGGCAAACCATTGATGAGGCTCTGGCGTTAAAGGATTGACAGCCAAGATCCGCTTTGCATCGACAACCACCGCCTGCCAATCTTCCTGCTCTGCATGCAACTCGGCTAGGCGACGATAGACCTCCAACGCATCGGAACGAAGTTCGGCTAACTGTTGTAACACCTCGACCTCTTGTTCGGTTTCGCCCAATTCGTGATGAATTTTTGCCTTCATCTGCCAAGCATTCCCTTCGCCTGCATAATTGGGGGCAAACTTCAGCAGCTTTTCAACCGGCTGCTGGGCTGCTTGCCACTGCTCTTCCCGCAGTAGGGCCAACGCATACTGCTGCAGAGCCAGAAAATTGTCGGGGTGCTCCTCGATCCAAGCTTTCCAATCAGCCGACTTCGTAAACGGGGGAAGTTCGTCGGCAGCGAAACTAGCCTCTGCGGCGAAGGCTTCTGCTCTTTCACGAATATACTGCTCGAAAGCCGCGTCCAGCCCATCCAAGGGAGCCGCATGCCTTGCCAGGGCGTCGTTGATTTGCAAACCCTTACCGAGATCGACCAGAATGGCTCGCAGGGCGTCGATACCAAATTGGTCGACCAGAAACTCGACTGCCAGCGCCGATTCGTAATAGGCAAACAGCAAATGCTGGGAACTCGGAGGGCGACGAAAAGCACTACTTAGTTGGCTCACCGGGGTGAGGTCATCTCCTAAAATCATCTGGCGGTAAGCGGGCGACATCGATTGTCCCCAGGCCGGATTCTTCAAACCTTCCTCATAAACCGAAATCCCTTCACTGAGCCAACGAGGCATCTTGTTGCGGGTTTTAGTCAACGTAACCACGTGACAAAACTCGTGCCACAAGACAGCTTCCCAGTTCGCAGGATTCTCGCCTTGGGAAGCGGGCGAGTTCATGGTGATGACATTGCCGAAACAAACTCCGAGAAAGCCAGCCCCGCCTGGTAAACCAAACGTGCGAATCGCAAAGTCTTGCTGCTTGGGAAAAATCTCGACGGCAATCGTCTCCTCCAACTGCACATCGTACTTTTCACAAAGTACCTGCTTCGCTTCTCGTAACAACTGCAACACGCGTGGCCCGTAAATTTCGGCTTCATGCGCATCCATCCGCACCACAAAACCATCACTCCGCAAGGTGCGAAATTTCTGCATGTGCTGATGAAGCGTCGACAAGTTATGGGCGACGACATTGTAGTTGTCTTGATCGAAGACCTCTGCCGCTAATTGCCAGCCTGTTTCATCTTCGCCGATCCGCAATAGATCGTTCGCTAACTCCATCTTGGCCGGTAAATAGTCGCCATCAAAAGCCAACGCTCGACGCTGGGCCGCCGCCGCTTCCACAAAACGATACTTCTGTGCAAGGTACTTGCCGATTAGATAATCGACTTCAGGATTGTCGGACCAATGTTTCAATGCTTGAGCACGGCAATAACTTTCCCGCTCTGCGTCGTTGGCCAAATGCGCCAAGACCGATTCGATCGCCCATGCCCGAGGCTCGGCTGGGTTAACCTTCAGAATCTGCTCTAACACTTGCTTGGTTTTGTCGTAGCTTTCGGCAAGCAGATGGTTCTCAGCAACCAGTAAAAGACTGGCAACATGATTTGGGTTAACCTTCAATGCTTGCTGCAAATAGCTATCGGCCTTTTCGGTATCGCTCGATTCAAACGAGCGAGCCAGACCATACAAGACATCGGGATTGTCCTCGTCGACTTGCAGGGCCTTTTGATAGTCTTCTGCCGCTAAAGCATAGTCGTTTTTGGCCAGGGCTAACTCTGCTGAAGCAAGATAAGCCCCCACATAGCTCGGGGCTCGCTTCTGTAACTGCTTGTAAATATCGACACGAATCTGTTTCGGATCGGCACCGATTTCCAGAAAAAACTTGCCGATAACAATCATCGTGTCGAGGTCACGATAGGTACTGCTTGAACGCTCGATTCGGGCTCCAATTTCAGCCAGAACTTCATCCGCTTTAGCTGACTCTCCGTTGAAACGAAGCACGTCTCGCTCAAGCCACAAGAGCCTCATATTGGACGAGGAAATCTTCTTGGCCTCTTCCAAGGTCGCCGCCGCTTCTGCATAACGCCCGAGGGCCATCTCGCTATCGAGCTTCAGAAAACGCCACTCCAGCGAGAACGAACCCTTTTCAATCTCTTGCCCTGCGAGCTCTGCGCACTGGGCGTACTGACCGGTGCGATACAACTCGCGGGTTTCTGCCAAGGTTGCCGCCAACACAGGAAACGCAGTCCCAAGAATTCCCGCAACGACAATTGCCCAACTAGATGTTCGGGCAAGACAAGGCAATAAGGATCGCTTTCCTCCCGTACGACGAAACTCTGGCAAAACCGGCTCCTTCTTCGATCGACATCCTCTGTCCCGCGCACCCGCTATTGTAGAGAGGCGGATTCGCAATAGACAAGGATTATTTATCGACTAAGGTACAGATCCCTACGTAGCAGGTCTGATTCACCCGTTTCGTAATCCGCTTGGAGCCGGCTGGCACATCCATATTCGATATGCCCAAGATGCTGATAAGATGGCAATCGATTCGATGGTCGAACAGAGCATGTTAAACGGCAGGCTAGGCCAACAAAGCTTCAACCGGGTGATGCTCCTCCACGCCGGTCAAGCGGAAGTTAAGACCGCGAAAGCGGAACGTTAGCTGCTCGTGATCGATACCTAAGCAGCGCAAAATAGTCGCTTGCACATCATGCACATGAACCGGTTGTTCAACTGGGTGAAAACCAAGCTCATCGGTTTGCCCCAAGGTGATCCCCGGCTTGATCCCTCCTCCGGCAAACCACATAGTGAACGCTTGCGGATGGTGATCACGACCCTGGCTGCGTCCCAGGGCGGCGCTCGCTTCGACCATCGGCGTACGGCCGAATTCTCCTCCCCATACGACTAACGTGTCTTCCAACAAACCGCGTCGTTTCAAGTCTTGTATCAGTGCCGCACAGGCCTGATCGGTTTGCTTGCATTGCCCCTGGACGCCTCCCTTGACGTTGCTGTGATGATCCCAACCGGCATGATAGACTTGGATAAAACGGACCCCTCGTTCTGCCAAACGTCGAGCGAGTAGGCAGTTGTTGGCAAAAGCCTGACCGGGATCGCTCAGATTGGCACCGTACAAGTCCAGCGTCTCAGCCGACTCTTGCGAGAAGTCCATCAATTCAGGGGCACGTGTCTGCATCCGAAACGCCATTTCGTACGCATCCATCCGCGTTTGGATTTCTGGATCACCCACCGCGTTTAATTGGCGTTGGTTCAGTTGACGAATCATATCGATCGACTCACGCTGGGCTCGTTTGTCGTAACCAGCCGGGTTCGAGACATGCAGGATCGGGTCTCCTTGGCTACGGAACGGTACCCCTTGATGAACCGAAGGCAAAAAACCGGCGTTCCACATCGCGGCTCCACCACTCAAACTACCGCCACTTTTGAGCACCACAAACGAAGGCAAATCTTGTGCTTCGCTCCCAATGCCATAGCTCAGCCAAGCACCCATGCTTGGTCGCCCAGGGACGCCGTTGCCGGTATTGCAAAACAACTGCGCAGGCGAATGATTAAATAGGTCGGTGTGAACCGAACGTACTACGGCGATGTCGTCCACGACTTTGGCCAAGTGTGGCATCACCTCTGAGATTTCCGCCCCTGATTGTCCTTGCTTGGCAAACTTGAACTGCGGGCCCAGTACGGCAGCATCTGGCTGAATAAAGGCATACCGCTGCCCTTGAATCACCGAAGGTGGAATCGGTTTTCCGGCAAGTTCAGCAAGCTTAGGCTTGTAATCGAACATATCCAATTGACTCGGCGCGCCGGCCATGAACAGATAGATCACGCGTTTGGCTGTGGCAGGAAAGTGGCCGCTTTTGGGCGCGAACGGGCTGGCAGCTTCCGACGCCAAAACCCCGCCAGGCGTGGCCGATTGAGCCAAGAGCGAGGCCAACGCGATTTTGCCAATGCCGACGCCGCAATTACGAAAGAAGTGACGTCGAGTTTGAAGCTGCAGAGAATTTAAACTCATCGGTATTTATTCCGTCCTAAGGTTTGGCAATTGCTTCGTCGACGTTCATCAGGACACGGGCTACCATCGTCCAGGCCGCTTGCTGCGGCGAGGCCTGCTCGCTTCCGGCTACTTGAGTAGCTTCGATCTCGCCGCTCTCAATCCGTTCGAGTTGCGAATGATAGTAGGCCAGCAATGCTTCTAATTCACCAGGCTCTGGGGGCCGCGT
Source organism: Bremerella cremea (assembly GCF_003335505.1). Lineage (NCBI taxonomy): Bacteria > Pseudomonadati > Planctomycetota > Planctomycetia > Pirellulales > Pirellulaceae > Bremerella > Bremerella cremea. The sequence continues at coordinate 226,817 of NZ_QPEX01000030.1, read as the reverse complement.
TAGCAACCGGCGAAAGATCGCCGTCACGATCTCTTCTTCGGTTGCCTTAGGCGTTACCGCAGCCTGTGCCAAATGCTGAGCTAATTCCAAGTACATTTCATCGTTTAACAGCGTTAATGCTTGCAAAGGCGTATTGCTTCGGTCGCGTCCGGCTGTGCAAACTTCGCCGGTGGGTGCATCGAACACCGTGTAAGAGGCAAACGGGGCCGTCCGTTTACTAAACGTATAAATCGAACGACGATATCGGTCCTCGCCCGCCGATGGCTTCCAAGGCACATTGCCATAAGCCAAAGCTGTTACGCTTTCTGGCTGAGGAGGATAAACGCCAGGGCCGTACATTTTATCCGACAGCAGCCCACTTGCTTTAAGCATCGTATCGCGCACCAACTCGGCATCGACACGGAAGCGAGGCCCTCGAGCGAGTAATCGGTTTGCCGGGTCACGCTGTTGGAGTTTCGCTGTCGTGACCGAACTTTGCTGGTAGGTTGCACTGGTAACGATCGCTCGATGTAGCTTCTTCCGCGACCAGCCATCTTCCATAAACTTACAAGCCAAGTAGTCGAGCAGTTCAGGATGCAAAGGGGGCTCGGACTGCGTCCCGAAGTCGCCACTCGATTCCACTAAGCCCTTGCCGAATATTGACTGCCAAGCCCGATTCACGGTAACCCGAGCGACCAAAGGGTTCTGCCGGCTAACCAACCATTGGGCAAACTCCAGCCGGTTCGTCGGTCCTGGCGTTTCGTCAGCGCGTAAGAATGCAGGGATGTTCGGCTCAACTTCCTGTTTAGGGCTCAGATACTCACCCCGATGATGCAAGTGCGTAACGCGTGGATTTTCTGCCGGGCGTTCCTCCATGACCATCGTGATGGGATAGTCAGGCAATTGCTGTTTGAGAGCCTGAATCATCTTCCGAGCCTCGGCCAATTCAGGAGACTCTTGAATGAATTGACTCTTCAACCGAGCTTTCTCGACCTCCGTCCAAGTTTCCTCGTTTCGGGAAAGGATGGCCTCGACATCGAGCGGCATTTGCTTTGCTGCCACAGGCTGGCTGGCATGGGCAACGGAAATCCGAAACCGCCCCAAACTGGCCGCGAAGTGCCGTTCGAACAGCATCTCTATCTGCAGTTGCTTTCCGCCAGCGATTGGCTCGGCAAGGTTCACCACCAAATGATGCGGCTTTCCTTCTCCTGCGGCAGTCGACCAGCCGGTGGAACCTTCGCCATCCAACACATTGGCCGCATCCGCCGATCCGCTGCCGACCGCAATCTTACCGTAGTCGTGCGAGGCATCTTGCAGCGTAACTGGCTTGCCATCGATTTGGGCTGACAGCTCACTAAGAAAGAAGTCACCCTTGCGTCCTTCGTAATAAGCCCTACCGGGACCACCTGCTGGCAAGCGATCGTCCGGTAGCACTTCCAGTCGAATCGCAGTAATCGGCTTTGCCGGATCAGGTAAGGCAAACGATAGCTGAAACACGTCTCGCTTGGTTATATCCCCGGTCGAAAAAATCGAGAGGTCAGGCAACTGCTGTAACAGCGGCAGATTCGTCTTCAACTCGGTCGCCTCCAACGACTGCCAGGAGACCGCTTCCGTTTTTCCCTTGTCTAGCCAAGCCTGGAAGTGTTGCTTGAAATTCTCAGCCCGACGCTCCTCTTCCGAGCCCTCCCCTTCCCGTGGCGGAAACTCGTAGATCAACGTATCTTCCAGCAAACGGATATCGTTTTGAATCTCCTCTGTACGTTTCAGCTGTTCCTCGGCTTTAATGACCAAGTCTGGCTCGTCGGCGTTATTCAACAAGCCCATCAGCGCGAAGTAGTCGGTATGCGTGATCGGGTCATACTTGTGCGTATGGCACTGCGCACATCCAGTCGTCATGCCCAGCCAAACGGTTCCGGTGGTGGCTACACGATCCACCATTGCATAGTAGCGGTACTCCAGCGGATCGATGCCCCCTTCTTCATTTAGCATGGTGTTGCGATGAAACCCCGTTGCTATCCGCTGACTGGTAGTCGCCTCGGGCAGCATGTCCCCCGCAATCTGTTCGATCGTGAACTGGTCGAACGGCATATCAGCGTTGATTGCTTGGATCACCCAATCGCGATAAGGCCAAATCGAGCGTTCACGATCTTTCTCGTAGCCGTTGGTGTCGGAGTAACGGGCCAGGTCAAGCCACTCTCGTCCCCAGCGTTCGCCATAGCGAGGTGAAGCCAACAACTTGTCGACCAGCTTTTCGTAGGCGGCCGGGTCGGTGCTGTTCACAAAAGCATCTGCTTCTTCCGGTGTGGGGGGCAAGCCAATCAAATCAAGATAAACGCGTCGCACCAACGTATAACGATCGGCCGACGGAGAGGGCATCAGCTTCTCGCGTTCTAACTTAGCTAGAACAAAGTTGTCTATTTCATTGTGCGGCCATGCGGTGTCATGAACAGATGGAATCGCTGGCATCACAGGCGATACAAACGCCCAGTGCTTGGCATACTTGGCCCCTCGTTCAATCCAGCGTTTTAAGACCTGCTTCTGTTCTTCGCTGAGCGTGTCGTTTGCACTGGGAGGCGGCATAACCAAGTCAGCATCATCGGACATAATCCGATCGACCAAGCCGCTCTGGTCAACCGCTTCCGGTACGATCGCGCCATGATCGATCGCCGCTTCCCGGTCGTCTAGTCGCAAGCCGGCTTCCCGATGTTCCTCGTCAGGCCCATGACAGGCAAAACACTTCGCAGCCAAAATTGGACGAACATCACGATTGAAATCAATCGCTTCATCAGCCGCCCAAGCGGAACGGGGCCAAGATGCCGCAGCAAGGGACATCAGTAGAATGGCAATCAGGCCAATTCGCATATTGGGGGATTCCTCGCGTACGTGAGGGAGAACAAACAAGAGGTGGGAAACATGGAGTCAGGTGAGACGGGGCATATTCCGCAGTCAAACTACGGTGTTTCTGGCCACTCTCATGGTACCCTCCTGCGTCACTTTCGGCAAACAAAGATAAGAGTAAGTCTAGCCAAAATACACTGTAAAATCGGGCTTTCGGCCACTTTAGAAAAAACTGCTGATTTCTTGGCCGCTATTTCTGCTGGCATTCGCTGTGCTTAACAAGCAAGACACTCACCGGCCACACAACAACGGCCACCACCATCCTACTTAAGTTCTCGGAGCCAGTCCTATGAAACGAATCACTTCCCTTCTGTTGGTCGCCGTGGCCTTTGCCGCCATTACAAGCCAAGTCAGTGCCAAGGATTTCCAAGTTGGCCCCATTCAGATCGATGTCCCCGGCTGGTGCCCTCCTAAGCCGAAACCGCATCCGGTTCCCCATCACCGCTATCGCGTCACGCTTTACCATCCGCTGAGCGGTGGCGTGGTCTGGTCGTCGCTGGCCAACTCGCAGCGAGACGCTGACCGCATCGCGGACTCTTACCGCCGGCAGCACTGGAAGATCTGGAAGTATAACGGCATCGGCGAGCCAACCCACTCCAAGCAGTTTGGCAGCTACTCGGCAGCAGATCGCTACAAACCCAAGTTCAAGATCTTGGGGCTCAACAAGCAATACGTCAAAGCAGGGCGAGTTTCGGTCCGACGCCTCTAAATACGGCACCAAAACACATCGGGGGAGGGAAAGCGGCATGAACCGATTCATGTCGCTTTTTTTTATTTTTCGCTGGGCCCCCGATAATCCCTCGAATGATTCGACCGAAAAAGCTAGGCAAACAGGAAGAGGAAGTTGCCTATCGCAGCCCCACCCACAGCGGGTTATTCATTGCGAGATGGCGGTTGGCTCATTAGACTGACAAGGCAATACAAATAGGGGGAGAGTTCCTAGCTTAGGAACCTAAGCAAATGGCCGAAGACGATGATCCAGGAAAAACGATCGATTCCCATATCGACCGGCTCAACAAGGGAGATCCGACTGCCGCGTCCGATCTCTTAAACATCACGTGCGAACGATTGGTCCGGCTCACGCGTAGTATGCTCAAGACCTTTCCCAATGTTGCCCGTTGGGAACAAACCGACGATGTCTTTCAAAACGCGTCGCTCCGCTTTTATCAAGCACTGCGTGAGACCCAACTTACCGATGCTCGCCACTACTTTCGCTTGGCTGCGTTGCAAATTCGCCGCGAATTGGTCGATATGGCGCGCCGCTATCAGGGGCCTCAAGGAATGGGCGCCAACCACCAGACGCAATTTGTTGACGAGCAAAACGCCAACCAGCCTCAAGGCTATGAACACGCCGAAGTTACAAACGACCCTGGTCATCTGGCCGAATGGCAAGAGTTTCATAGCCGGGTCGAGCAACTTCCCACCGAAGAGAAAGAGGTTTTTGACTTGCTGTGGTATCACGATCTTTCCCAAGACCAAGCGGCTGATGTCCTGCAAACAAGTGTACGCACCGTCCGCCGCCGCTGGCGATCGGCTCGTTTAATGCTGCACGATGTTCTGCTGGGACCAGAAGATGCGGATCAAGGAAAGACGTAAATCATGAACGAGGCCTCACAAAGCCGCTTAGCACAGCTTTTGGAGCAATGGGAGGAAGCCGCCGAACGAGGCGAAGACCTCGACGCGGCCTCGCTGTGCGTCCATGCCCCAGAGTTGCGAGAAGATCTGGAAAGACAGATCAAAGCCCTCAAGGCCATGAACCAGCGGCTCCAAAACTCGGAAGAAACGACCCAAGTCCGCACCCTCAACAACCTGCCGAGCGACGAACCGGAGTGCTTTACCTCGGCTAGGTTTGGCGAGTTGCGTTGGCTGGCCCAAGGAGGACTTGGTGCGGTCTATCGCGCGCAAGACGACATGCTGCATCGCGAGGTCGTTCTCAAGTTCATTCACCGACATATCAGCGATAGCGAAGAACATCGCAATGTCTTTCGTCGTGAAGCGGAAGTAACCAGCCGTCTCGATCACCCAGGAGTCGTCCCCGTATATGGACTGGGCGAAAGCTACGACGGCCGCATCTTTTATGTCATGCGTTACATCCAAGGGGAAACGCTCGACGAAGCAATCGCTCGCTTGCACAGCCAGGGGAGCCACAACATCAATCAGGCTCATCTGCGAAAGCTACTTGGCCAGTTTGTCACCGTTTGCAAAACAATCGCCTATGCCCACAATCGCGGAATTATTCACCGCGACATCAAGCCATCGAACATCATGCTGGGCAAATATGGCGAAACGCTGGTGGTCGACTGGGGCTTGGCGCAACCGTTTGGCCGCGACGAACCATTTCGCCAGTCCGGCGAAGAAACCTTGATGCCCAGCGACAGCGATTCCAGCCAAGGCTCAGATCACGGTGCCGGCACACCAGCCTACATGAGCCCCGAGGTCGCCGAAAAAGCAGTGCTCCTTAGTCCGGCGACAGACATTTACAGCTTGGGGGGAACACTCTACAAGATTTTAACCGGGGTGGCACCCTTCAACGGGAACAGCTTTCCCCAAATTCGTCAGCAGATCTTAACCGGCGACTTTCCTCCTCCTACGCAGCGGCAACGGGGGCTCTCGAAGGCCATTGAAGCCATTTGCCTAAAAGCGATGGCCCTTGAGCCGAATCGTCGCTACACCACCGCGCTTGATCTAGCCAACGATATCGAAAGCTATCTAGCTGACGAACCAGTGCAAGCTTACGTTGAGCCCGCGACGCGTCGAATCGCGCGCTGGTCGAGACGCCACCGCTCGTTGGTTGGTACGCTTGTGGCTAGTGCCGCTATCTTGATGGCTATCATTACCGGCTCCGCAGCATGGCTAGGGTACATGGCACAAAGCGAACATGATGCCCGTCTGATCGCGGAACAGGCTAAGCAGCAAAGCCTGCAAACGTCCGCCAAGTTCGCTGCGAAAACGATCGCCGGCCAAATCGACTTACGCTGGCGAATCTTAGAAGCTGCCGTCCGCGACGCCGAGATTAAGCAGGCCATGGCCAGCATTAACGAAGCCCCCGCAGACTTAGCCCGCTGGGAACCTGCTCAAGCATGGCTAAACCAGCAGTTCATCCAATTGCAGGAAGAAAATGCCTTAGATGTCAGCAGCTTGTTCCTGCTAGACATTTCCGGACAGCAAGTCGCCCGCACCCCCATGAGCAACACCATCGGCAACTCGTATGCGTTTCGTGATTACTTCCATGGTCAGGGACACGACTTATCCGAATCCGATGCGGCCAAAGTCGCTCCGATTCACCAAGCCAATCTTTCGGCAACCTATTCCAGCGATACAAGCGATACCCTTAAAGTCGCTTTCACGGTCCCCATCTACTCAGGCAACGGAGCTCAACAAAAGGTGATCGGCGTACTGGGTATGTCGGTCGAACTAGGGGACTTCGGTATTCTCGATACCGATATCGACGGCAATCAAATGGTCGTCCTGATTGACCTGCGTCCCGATACAATCGACGATGTCTCCCAGCGCGGGTTGATTCTCCATCATCCCGCGTTTGAATCGCTTTCTGGCCAGCGAAGAAGCACGCGTATCGACCGAGACATGCTGGCAAAAATCGACGCCGAGAAAACCTCACTCCGCCTACCGGACTACCTCGACCCAATAACCAACGAACATTGGAACGTGGCCATCGAAAAACTGGTTGTCGAAGGTCGCCGAGGCACCAATCGCACGCCTGGCTGGGCGGTGATGGTTCTGGAACGAGTCGGGCTCTAGCGTGCGTTCTTATTTTAGAATTGGCGGAACGCACGCTCAGAAAACAAGCAAAGCCTACCGGGACTTCTTCGGCTTTGTCAGCACAAAGTCGATTTCGTTATCGCCGGATTGAACTTCAATTTCTGTTGGCTCGATCTCGAAACCAACATATGGGCTGGGCTTCTTACCCGCGTTTTCGCGAGTATCTTCGGGAAGCGGAGCGCTGTACTGAACACGCTTGCGGCCAGGCACCACGCCATCGCCACTTGCGTAGGTTCCCGCCGAGTAGGTGCCATCTTCCGCAATCGTAGCGGCGGCAGGTTTCCCCATCTCTTGGCTATCAGAAGCGGCGATCGGCAGAAAGTCGATCGTTCCTTCAATCACCGGTTCACCCTCAAATGTCACTTTGCCATGGACCGGGGAAGTATCGAACGCGCCTTGCGATCCACATCCCCACGAGGTCGTTGCAACCAATAAAACTAAACCAGAAAAAAGAAACCGATACATTTTGAAAACACCCTAACCATAACGAGAGCGAATGGTAGATCAAGGAAACGATCGTACTCGCCAACTGCGGTATGACCGAAAAAGCAAAGGAGGTGGCATCGCTCGACATCGCGATGCCACCGTTGAATTTCGCAATACTCTCCAGAGCTAGTTACCCGAGACAACGTTTCCGTCGTTTCGGCCAGCAAGGTAGCTGTAGATGTTGGTATTGATGTTTTCGCTTAAGAAGGAAACCGAACCATCGCAGTAAACAAACTGGGCACCACCGGGGTGCTGGCTGCCGAAGCTCTGATCCGAAGCGTCTCCTACGCGGCGGTTGATATAGAACTGGCTATTGGCCATTCGCAGTACACCACCCAGACGACGCATCGCACAGCAAAAGCCGTTACCGCCAGCCCAAATCGGGAATCGCGTGTCGCTCACCTTCGAGGTCGTCACGTGCTCAGAAACCGAAACTTCACCAATGGCAATCGTGTTGCTTGTTCCATCAGTGATATCCGCAAACCGACGCATCCAACTTTCAGTATTGTTGTTGTCGGCGGTGAACACACCGTTCATGCCCGAACCCCAATAGTTTTTCCCCAGCGAACCTGGCGATTGGCCCCCTTCGACCCCGGTGTTCCACGAGTAGGCGTTGGGCATGTTCGGGGCGTTGCCACCATAGTTCGAGCCCATGCAACCAAGGTAATTGCTCTTCGCAAATCCTTGATCTTCCTTGGTCGGCAAGACATCGCTAGGGCAAATGAACGCGTCTAGCAACACCGTGGCGGCCCCCTGACCGGCAACGGTAGCCCCTGTGTTGGCATTCACCACAGCGGTCGGGTTCGACGAACTCGACGTACTGTCGTAGGTGTCGACATTAACATGGGTTCCCGACTTATAAACCAAGTATGCCGGAGGGTAACCAGCCGAAGATCGGGTAGTCAGGCTCGTGTAAAGGTTGTCTTGCTCGATGTATGGCAGCAAATAGACTCCCCACCCCCAGTTGTTCATGTCGTCATCGGTGGTTCCGACAGGAAAGGCACCGTACGTGTCATGAAAGTTGTGCATCGCCAAGCCAAGTTGCTTTAAGTTATTCGAGCAGCTCATTCGACGAGCCGCTTCCCGGGCCTGCTGAACAGCCGGCAACAACAAAGCAATCAGAACTCCAATGATGGCAATCACCACCAGAAGCTCCACCAAAGTAAATCCCCTGCGGGAAATTCTAGATGTCATCATAAATACCGCGAAAAAACACAAAGAAACTAGAGAATGTTTATCTAATATTAGAATCCTAGATAGGCATCTCGAATTGCTCAACATAGCCCCTTCCAATTGACACAAACGAACAACTGATACCTCACAAAATGCAAATTGCACTACCCAATTTGCACTTTTCTGTTCATTTCTACAGCGACTGCCTAGCTTGTTCGTTCCGGTCAAGATCGCGTCTTTTTAAGCAAAAACCAACAATGGATGTTCAGCAAGCCTTCACTTGGGTGGAAAACCAGCACCACAAATGCGGCTTGCGGGCTGCCGCTAGTGAATTTTTTGTTTTTTCTCTTACGAAGACTTTGCTCCGACTCTCCATCACCAGTTCAACTTCGTAAAAAAACTCCGACGCCTGACAAGGGATTGTCGGCCAGTAACTTATCGTGAGGGAGGTCGTCTTGTGCGCAATTTGCTACAATCTTTCTATTGGGTGCCCTTAGAAGAGGATCGATCCTGCTGTAATCATGAGGAGGCACCCCCCTTACTTTGTTGGAAAGACTTTCGATGCGTCATTTGCCTCTCAACTCGGAACTCTTTGTCGAAAACCGCGCTAATCTGGCCAAGCTGCTTCCTCCAAACTCATTAGCGATTGTGCACGCCAACGACGTGCTACCAACCAACGCTGACGGAAGCCTAAAGATTTGCCCGAATACCGATCTGTTTTACCTTTCTGGCGTCGAGCAAGAAGAATCGATTCTATTGATCTTCCCCGATGCCTTCGATCCTAAGCATCGCGAGATTCTGTTTCTCCGCGAGCCAACCGAACTGCTGCAAATCTGGGAAGGGAAAAAACTCACCCAAGAAGCCGCCACCCAGGTTTCTGGCATCACCACAGTTAAATGGCTAAAGGACTTCCCACAAGTTCTCCGCGACTGCATGTTCAGTGCTGAGCAAGTCTTTTTGAATCGTAACGAACACCGTCGTGCCGCCGCCGTTGTTCAGACACGCGAAGATCGTTTTCTCCTGCAATGCCAAGAGCAATTTCCCCTGCACACCTATCGCCGTCTGGCACCGCTACTGCACAAGCTGCGAGCTGCAAAATCAGCGATGGAAGTCGATCTAATTCGGGAAGCAGTTCGCATCACCAAAAGCGGTTTCGAGCGACTGCTCAAGTTCGTTAAACCAGGGGTCACCGAATATCAGGTCGAAGCCGAATTGGCTCACGAGTTCATCTGCAACCGTGGTGCGTTCGCTTACACTCCAATTATCGCCTCTGGTAAAAATGCCTGCGGACTCCATTACATCGACAACGATCAGGTCTGCAACGACGGCGATTTGTTGCTATTGGATGTAGGCTCGAACTACGCCAATTACAACGCCGACATGACCCGTACCATTCCGGTCAACGGTAAGTTCACCCAGCGGCAACGCGATGTTTACAACGCGGTCCTTCGCGTCATGCGGGCCTCGATCGCAGGGGCCGTCGTCGGTAAGCTGCACCGCGATTGGCAATATGAAGCTCAAGAGATGATCAACGAAGAGTTGGTCAAACTTGGCCTACTCACCAAGGAAGACGTTGCCAAACATACGCGCGACCAGCCAGCGTGTAAGAAGTACTTCATGCACGGCCTCGGGCACTCGCTCGGTCTCGATGTACACGATGTCGCCCCGATCGATGCTCCCTTCGCTCCTGGCTGGGTACTGACCGTCGAACCAGGTATCTACTTACCCGACGAAGGCTTCGCCGTCCGCCTGGAAAACGACATTTTGGTCACCGAGAACGGCCCCATCGACCTTATGGCCGATATCCCGGTCGAAGCGGACGAAATTGAAGCCCTGATGGCAGACGCCAAGTAAACCAGGCTTCAGCTAAGACTGCCGGGCGATGATCTCGTTCGGCTGACTTCCCACCTTATGCTGCGGCTTGGAATGCACAAGTCGCAGCACCGGACCAGCAGGCCTATCGACAGAACATCGTTCTGCCCATCCCCCCCTTGGCCCTGCGTTTGCCGGTTACAAATCTCGCTGCCAGCAAGATGTTCTTGTTACCCAACTGTCGAGATTTCGACGAGTTTAATATTTCCCTACATGACGCCAAATCTGCCATCCTCTCAGCTTCGATTTGCACGCTTCGCCGCGAAGACCTTTTTTTTGTTGGATGGTTTTATCTTTGCGTCTTGGGTCACTCGCATTCCGACGATTCAAGAGCAGCTTGAACTAGACAACGCCACCCTCGGAATAGCTTTATTCATGCTGAGCATCGGGGGCCTTATCGCCATGCCGCTAGTCGGCTGGCTGGTAAGCCACCTCGGCAGCCGCTGGGGCGTGCTGATGTCAACCCTCATGTTCGCCGTGTCGCTGCCACTGCTCGCCCTTCCTTCCGAGGTCATCCTTCTTTCTCTGGCCCTACTTTTGTTTGGCGCCGGCTTTGGAGCGATGGACGTGGCCATCAACACGCAAGCGGTCTCCGTAGAGCGTCATTATCGCCGTAAGATTATGTCCTCATTTCATGCCGCGTTTAGCCTGGGAGGCATCCTCGGCGCGTTATTGGGTGGGCTCGCTGCCGCGCAATCGATTTCCCCTTTAACACACTTTCTTCTCGTTAGCGCATTGGCAGTTACCCTAACCCTTATTCTGGCCCACTTCTTAGCATCCGACATCGTTGAAGAACCAACCCTCAGTTTCACGGATGGACATGGCCACAAAAACCGCTGCGTTGTGCTGGGGCTGGCAGCTTTTTGTGCGATGTTAGTTGAAGGCGCAATGGCTGACTGGAGCGCGGTCTTCCTGCGACAAGTTTCGCATGCCCCAGCTTTCTATGCTGCGATGGGCTTTGCCGCTTTTTCGACCATGATGACTATCGGTCGATTGGTGGGTGACCACGTAACGACCGCTATCGGCACCACCAAAACCGTTGGCCTGGGTGGTTTTCTGACGGTCGTGGGTATTGCGTTGGCCGTCTTGTTGCCTCATACGGCGATCGCCATTATTGGCTTCAGCTTTGTTGGCACAGGCATCTCTGCCCTAGTTCCTACTATCTTCAGTGCCGCCGCGAAGCTCTCTGGAATTAAACCGGCAGTGGCGATCGCTACCGTTTCTACGGTGGGGTACTGTGGCTTCCTTGTTGGGCCACCACTAATCGGTATTGCCTCCGAAGTAGTCACCCTGCGTTGGGCACTGCTGATTGTGCTGTTTGCTGGACTTGCCATTATCGGTTTGGCACGAAAAGTCGAAACCAGCAAGAGAACCAACCAGCATTGCCAACAAGACCTGGCCGCTGCTTCCTCACTTGAAACAGATTCCACGTCTGCTGCCGGAGCCGAATTAAGGGACAGGCCAATTACCAGCAAAGAAATCTAGCAATGAGCGGTTATGTTTTCGCTACGGAATCAAACCGAACAGTCCACTGGTGATAGCCGGCCGCAAACAAGTGTTGGCTGAAGGTGTAAATGATGATAGCAACCAACGCCAGCGGATATTGCTCGAGCCATAAGCCTGCCAACACAAGAGCCATGCCGGTGTTCTTCATCCCTATGCCAAATACGAGCGACCTGGCTTCCGCCTCACCCACACCAAGCCAACGCGTCAGATACCAGCTTGCCAAGAAAACGGTCCCACACATCCCCCACACCGTTAACACCAGCACCAACAGAATCATCGGCTGGAAGTCACCAACGATCCTAGGCAACGCAGCCGAAGCGTTGGCGTAGTTCAACAGCAATAAAATAGAGGCACTACCGACCTTCAGCATGGGCCGGATAAATTGAATTCGGGCTGCGCCGACTAAATGTCGCACCAATGCTCCCACCAAAACCGCCGGCACAATCCACATGCCGATTTCTAAAATCGAAGTGCCAGCTTCACCAAGAATGAAATGGCTTTGCTGCGCGATCCCCCCCAACATGGCAGGTGCGAATATCGTGCTGAGCAATATCAGGGCAACATTAATTGCAACGTTCCCGCGAGAAAGCTGCGTCCAGGCAACCGACGAGGCAGCCGATGGCATCAACGCCACCAGGCCCAGCCCAGCTAAGATCCCCGCCGGAAACAACGCTGGCCAAGTGTTCAAGATCGCCACAATGCCCCAGGGGGCAGCTACCAAAAGCACACATCCTCCCAAGACATGCCGCCAAGAACGCATTGCCTGACGAACTTCCTTGGCTTCAATTCCTAGTCCTGCCAAAAACAGCATGCCGCTAAGCATTAATACCGTTAGCGGGCAATGAAAAACCTCTTGCGAACGAATCATCATCCCCAACCCAGGCTGAAATGCGGCCAAGGCATACACCACCAACAGCAAAGCAAGCAAATAGGCATCGATCTTACGAGCCAAACCAGCCAGCGGTTGCGTAGAAGTCGAGATGACAGTGGATGAATTAATAGCCCAAGTATCCTTGCTTGTGTATTTCACAGGTGCCTCCAAGCTACTCAGCGGAAGCCAACCTCCTAAGAGGCCACAATAAATCTACGAATTCTCGGGGCACAACGTAAACCCTGATATTTCAATAGGTTGCCACCCTGCACTCCCTAACACGCTCTTAGCCTGAAGTTTTAGAAAATCGTCCCCATCGCCTTGCAAACGGAAAGCATCCTGGTATCCTGAACCCGTAATGAGATCAATTCTCAGTTTCATCATCGCGCCGGCCAGCCTTCTTCGCCAGCATTCGGGCGTACTCCCTGCCACGGGCAGATTGAGTGATTTGCTTTGCCCTGTTCCTGTTGCATTTTCCTAAGGCCGCTTTGTTTTCTTACCCTCGCGATGGGAAGTTTCGTACGATTGATCCAAAGGCTTGCGCTTGCCGACTAGCCGCATTCAATCGATCAAAGAAATCCGCCTAAGGCACTAGAGATTCATGAAGACCATTCGACAGACCCACGTTGCTTTTGCGTTGATCGCATTTGCCTGCTTGATTGCCCCTGGTTTCGCAGCGGAATCAAATACGGGTGCCTCTTGGCCCAAATTTCAAAATGGAGGCCACTGCGTGGTTCCTGGAAACACGCTTCCTCAAGAGTGGTCAGGCGAAGCCAACTTAGCTTGGAAAGCAAAGATTGAAGGGTATGGTCAATCAACTCCGCTAGTTTCTGACAATCAAATCGTCGTCACTTCGACCAGCGGCCCCAACAAAGAAAACTACTTCGTTGCCTCGTTCGCTCTGTCCAACGGCGAAAAGCTGTGGCAAGTCGAATTGAAAAATCCCAGCCCAATCGAAAACACCTCGTACGTCAGCCGAGCCGCTCCGACCGGCGTAGTCGATGAACAAGGTTTCATTGCTTATTTTGAAGGTGGCTTGGTGGTTGCCCTCGATCCTCAAGGCAAAATTCGCTGGCAACGGAATTTGGTTGAAGACTACGGCCCGATCACTTCGCGGCACGGTCTTTCCTCTTCGTTAGAACAGAACGCCGAGCATGTCTTCGTGTGGGTCGAGCGTGCAGAAGAACCTTACTTGGCGGCTCTTAACAAGTCGAACGGCGAAACGGCCTGGAAGGTCGCTGGCCTCGGCTCGACCTCGTGGAGTTCTCCTCGACTAATCCCGGTCGGCGATACCGAGCAGTTGGTCTGTAGTGCCAGCGGTAAGATCGCCGGTTTCGATCCGGCCAGCGGAAAACGCCTGTGGGATTTCGAGCAAATCGCCAACAACACAACCTGCTCTCCTATGCCGGTTGGAAATGGGCGATTTCTGATTGGGGCCTCGGATGGTCGCGGCGAAGAAGCCGCACAGACCGACGGCACCTCGAACGGCGTGATTGAAATCGTGAAGCAGGACGATGGCACTTACCAGGCCGATTTCGTCTGGCAAGCCGCCAAAGCCAAATCAAGCTTCGGTAGCCCCATCGTTGCCAATGAAACGGCCTACTTTGTGAATCGAAGTGGTGTGCTATTCGGGGTCGATCTAGAAACCGGCAAGCAAAAATCAACCGCACGCCTGCCGATTGGCGGTATCTGGGCTACTCCCCTCAGCCAAGGCAACTTGTTGTACCTGTTCGGCTCGAAGGGAACCACCGCCGTTATCGACATGACCAACGGTGACTCGATTGCCGAGAACGTTCTATTCGAGTCCGCGTCTGCTGCCGAAGGAGAGATGGCCCGCGGCGGGGAAACGCTTTACTCAGCGATTGCCGTTCCTCCGTACCTGCTTCTCCGAACAGGTGACACCTTATACGCCCTGAAGAATCAATCGTCGGAATAGCCTTTTGCCACGCCAACACCCAATCGTTGTCCACTTCCCCCTTAGGTATTCCTATGAAACATCTTCGTAATCTCCTCTTGCTCGTTGGCATCCTGGCTTCGACTTCTCCTGCCTACGCTCACTTTCCGTGGGTTACGATTTCGGAAGAAGGCAAGGTTACTTATTTCTTCGGCGAGAACCCTGCCGATCGCACTTATAAGCTGCCTGGCCCCATTGCCAAGTGTGATGTCGAACTGATTACAGCCAAAGGGACAAAACAGAAGATCGCCCTCAACAGTATCGAGACCGACGACTTTATCGGCCGTGAGTCTGGTGAAAGTGGTGATTCCTCTGCCACACTTCAGTCGCAAGTCACTTTCGGCATCTACCACGGCTCGCGATTGGAATACTACACGGTCCACGTTGGCGGCAAACTACCTACCACCCAACAAGAAGCCGCTAAGACCGCGACCGACCAAAATCTGAAAGCTCTTTTGGTCGACAACGGCCATGGGGTCGACGCCTACGTGCTATGGAAAGGCAAACCATTGACAGATGCTGAAGTTCATCTCTTCTGCGAGGAAGGCGATGAAGAGGCAACCGCCAAGACCGATCAAGAAGGCAAAGTTTCGTTCACGAATAAGCAAGTTGAAGCTGGGCTAAACGGCATCATGGTCGGCCATACTATCCCTGATGAAAGTGGCACGGTCGGCGATCAAAAGTACGAATCCGCTTCGCACTATCTGACCGTTACATTTCAGGCTCCCGAAGGTGACGAAAAGTAATCTATCGCTTAGCGTTCTTACCCAGTCCAACCGATTCTTCGACGTTCATTCCCCGAAATCGATTCTATGCGAAACATACTCCCCCACTCTATATTCCTGCTGATTGCAGTAGCTTGCCTGCCGGCGATCGCAGCGGAACTCGAAACGAAAAAAACGCCAGACACCACAACCGCCGCCGACCTGCGTAAAGCGGCTCACGATGCACGTGACGTCTGGCACGACTTCCCTGGCTTCTCAGCCAACATCGTGGTCCGTGAAGACGACCAACGCTACGCAGGAACGATCGATGTCGGTGCCGACTTCGAATACGTTTTGAATATCGACAAAGCTGCCGAAAAGCCTTGGCTGAAATCAAAACTCCGCTCGGTGATCTCGCATCGTCGTCCCGAAGAAGCACCACACCAGTACGACGTCGCCTTCCAAGATGAAGGGCCTGACCATGCTGGCGGACGCCTAATCGCCGAGAACGACGGCTCTGGCGTATTCCGTATTCAAGATGGTGAGATCAAAGAAGTGATTCGCCGCAATGAATCGTCTTGGTTCGAGATCACCACCCTGGAAAATTTCACCACACCAGCAGGCAAAGTCTTACCACAAACGACGTCGGTCACTTTCCGTGACCCTCAAACCGGCGACATCGAATCGAACCTTTCCAACTATTTTGGCTGGAAGCAAGTCGGCAATTTCTACTTGCCGGCAACCTGCTATACCGTCAAGGTCGGCGAAGAAGGACAACGCTCGGTGCGCAAGCTGGAGTTCACCGGACATCAGCTCCATTTGCCTGCTCCGAAGCAAGTACAGCTCCATAAAGCGATGCCAGAATCGCTGACCAGCTTCGGCGCTGCGGTGATGGGGGATTACTTGTATGTCTTCAGCGGACACGATGGCGACGCCCACGGTTTTGGTGTTGACGTGCTGGCCGATCATTTTCGCCGTATTCAATTCGACGATCCCAATGCCTCTTGGGAAGAACTCGCTAAGCACGAGCCCTCGCAAAGCGCAGCGTTGGTTACCGATGGCCAGTATCTTTATCGTATTGGCGGTCTCACTTTTCTGAACCGAGGCGAAGAAGATACCCACTTTAAATCAACCACACATTTCAGCCACTACGATGCTGAAAAGAACGAGTGGACAGAACTGACTCCCCTGCCTGAACCACGCTCGTCGCTTGATGCTGCCGTGCTTGGCCGCCACGTTTATGTAGCCGGTGGTTGGAACCTGCAAGGCGAATCGTCCGCAGATGCCCCTTGGCACGACGACATGCTGCGGTTCGATCTCGACCATCCTGAAAAGGGTTGGGAGTCGCTCCCCGGCCCTGGTTACCAAACACGAGCGATTTCCTTGGCCGCCCACAACGGCAAGATCTACCTGTTTGGCGGCATCCGCCCCGATGGCATTTCCCGTAAGGTTTCGGTTTACGATCCAGCAGAAAATAGCTGGAGTGAGGGACCGGAGTTAAAAGCCGACAGCAGCACGTCTGGTTTCGCCACCAGTTCCTTCGCCACGGGTGATCACTTATACGTAGCCGGTAGTTCGGGAATCGTCTATCGTTTGAGTGAAGATGGTAACCAATGGGAAATCGCAACTCGTTTGATGTTCCCACGCATGTTCCTTCGCTTGCTCCCTGTTTCTGCCGATCGGTTGCTCGCCGTAGGTGGAATCTCGTCGGTCGGAGGTCGCATGGCGGTCGTTGAATCAGTGAACGTCTCGTCCGCAAGCGAGGCCCCCCACCTTATGAAATGGTCGGTTCCTTTCGACGGCAAGGCCAAACACAGCCAAACGGTCGTACTTGATGGCGGCAAGCTTTATGCGTTCGGCGGCAATGCCAGTCGCTCGCCCCACGATTTCTCGCCAGATGCGTTCGTGAACGAAGCGTTTGTTTTCGATATCGGAGCTCAATCGGTCGAGCGACTGCCCGACATGCCGTATGCGATGCAAAGTGGGGCTGCCGTGGCTCATTCGCTGACCAGCCAACATGATCAAATTTTGGTTTTGGGTGGCTTGGGTGTTCAGAACGATCAGTTCGGTTCACTGACTGGCGTGCTTTCCCTAAATCCGAAAGCCAAGACCTGGAGTGTTGCTCCGGCAAGCTTACCAGAGCCACGTGGCATGTTCCAAGCCACCACGTTCGACGACGCAATCTGGAGCTTTGGGGGGAGCGAGGCCGGAAAAGGTGCCGGTTTGAACACCGACATCGTCCATTGGTGGGGCGACGAGTCCTCTATTGCTCCCCTGCCAGAAGTCACGTTGCCTCACGCTCGTCGTTCGTTTGGCAGTGCTCGCTTGGGTGACGAATACTACTTGGTTGGTGGCCTGGCCGCAGGAACCGAGATCGCGGAAGCGGTCGATGTATTCAACTTCAAGGATCGTACCTGGCGAGAAATCGCTTCCCCCAACCGTCACCGCGTGTTCCCTAGCTTGGCAAGCGATGGCGAACAGCTCTATCTGTTCGGAGGTTTCTCGAACACCAACGGTCATTTCGCTCCAGAACCCTCGCTAGAAGTATACGACCCAGCCTCTGACCGCTGGACGATTTTGTCAGAATCGATCGAAGGAGTCGATCCGTCGATGACGCTGCGAAACTTTGGCGGTCGGCTGTTGTTCTATGGAATAGATAAAGAAGTGGACGGCCAAGCCAACTTCGTGTTGCTCGATCCAACTCCCAAAGCACAGCCCAAGGAAGTTTCCGGCATGAGCTTCACCGCTCCGCGCCGAGACAGGGGTAATCAAGCGGCTGCCAACGCCAAAGCGATGATGCGGAAGGATGCCGATAAAGATGGTAAGCTATCCGCCGACGAACTCGGTAGCCGCCTAGGCTCGTTGATCGAGTCAGGCGACCAAGATGGTGATGGCCTAATGAACCACGACGAACTCGTCGCAGCCCTTGAGAAACAAGCTCAGGACACGAAAGACGAAGAATCCGAGCAAGCAAAACAAGACTAAAGTGGGCCAATTTAGTCGTTGGGTCGCCATGCCCAATCGGGCATGGCGACCAATTCATTACTCGCGTTACCCTGCTTATCCGACGACTGCGTGTTACTCAGTCGCCCGGTGCTGACAATATGCCTCTGCGGACGAATTCGATGAAGCTGCTTTGTTTGTTTTGCCTCTCTGTGTTTGCCGTTTCCGTATGCGGCCCTGTCACCTATGCCGAGGACTTTCGTTTCCAGCACGAACACATCCTAGGGACCTCTCTGGAATTGATCGTTACGGCGAAAGATCGTGCTGAAGCCGATCGAGTCGAAAGCCGCGTGCTGCATGAGATCGACCGCCAAGCAGCGATCTTTAGCCGATACGATCGCGAGAGCCAATTGATGCTTTGGCAGACAGGGCAACTCTCGGCAGACAATCTTTCCCCAGAACTCGTAACCGTCTTGAAGCGAGCCGAATATTGGCGAGCCGTTTCCGACGGTGCCTTCGATGTTCGGAGTGGTGCGTTAACGTCCCTCTGGCAAACGGCTGCAGATCGTGGTCAGGCCCCTACCGACCAAGCCCGGCAAGTGATCCTCACGCAACTGGACCGTCCCCCATATCAGGTCAGCGAAGCGAACCAGATAAAACGTCTCGACTCGCTCGCGATTAGTCTCGATGGGCTGGCGAAGGGATATATTTTGGACGCCGCTTGCGAAGTCGTACATCGCGAGTTCCCCTCGGTTAGCGACTTTACGATCAACATCGGCGGAGACCTCCGCAAACTGGGCGATGCTCCGCTCGAAATCTCAGTAGCCAATCCACGCCATAGCTCTGAAGCTGCCCGCCCCTTGGAAAAGTTCGTCGTCACCCAGCCAATTGCCATGGCAACGAGCGGCGGTTATCGTCGCTATCTGGAAGTTGGTGGACGCCGGATTTCTCATATCTTCGACCCTCGCACGGGTTTACCCGCTGACGAAGTTTCCTCCGCTTCGGTGGTGGCTCCCAATGCCCAAGACGCCGATGCCTTGGCGACGACGCTTTGCGTGTTAGGCCCGCAAGAAGGGGTCGCTTTAATCGAACACCTCTCAGCCACCGAATGCTGTCTTGTCACGCGTGAGGGAGAAGTCATTCGGTCGAGCGGTTGGCCGCTTCAACCTCAAGCCTCCTCTGCCCAGCTTCTTGTAATGAAGGAAGAAGAGAAGAAGCAAGACACCGGCTTGTTTGTCGATTTCTCGCTAGTTCGCCCCTCCGGAGGACGCGGCTATCGTCGACCTTATGTGGCCGTGTGGTTGGAAGACACCGACGGCTTTCCTGTGAAGACCGCCGTGCTGTGGATGCAAACCGAGCAGCCAGGCCCACGTTGGCATCGCGACCTGACCCGTTGGTATCGTAACGATCGCTTGCGGCAAGTGGTGGAAGAAACCGAACTGATCGGCACCATCTCGAGCGCAACACGCGGCCCCGGTAAGTACGATGCCTACTTCGACGGCACCGATAACGCAGGCAAACCGTTAAAGCCAGGCAAATACACACTGTGCTTGGAAGTAGCCCGCGAACACGGCACCTATCAACTCATCCGGGAAGCAATTCAGTGGGGAGACGAACCCATCGCACCCAAGAAGCTGAAAGGGAACGTGGAACTTGACGACGTTTCGTACCACTTTGTTCCTGCTAAGCCCGAGACCAAGTCGGACGCCTCATGAGTTCAGCCCCCCAGCCACCCCAACGTGGCAAGAAATGGTATGCGGCCAGTGCCAAATGGACTCGCTGGCTGCACACCTATCTTTCGATGATCAGCTTTGCGACGCTGCTGTTCTTTGCCGTAACCGGTCTAACCCTCAACCATCCCACTTGGTTTGGCGCCGCAGAACCGGTCATTCGTGACGACAGCGGAAGCTTCCCTACGTCTGTCCTAGCCGAAGAAATCGACAAGCTCTCTATCGCCGAAGAACTGCGTGCCACACACAAGCTGAAAGGCAAAGTGAGCGAGTTCGAGGTAACCGAGTTCGATTGCATGGTCGTTTTCAAAGGGCCAGGCTACGCGGCCGATATCTTTATCGATCGTGAAACGGGCAAGTATACGCTCACCGAAACGGCCAGTGGCGTGGTCGCTGTGATGAACGACCTCCACAAAGGGCGCGACTCCGGCAGCGAGTGGTCGCTGGTGATCGATATCTCAGCAGTTCTGCTTGTGCTGGTTTCCCTGAGTGGACTTATCCTGCTGCTGTTCCTCAAACGGACACGCACGCCCGGTTTGATTGTTACGGTCGTGGGAACCATCTTGCTGGTCGCTGTTTGGGCAATTTGGGTTCCTTGACTAAGGCCTGGAACCTCTTCCCATCAATCAAGCAGCCCCAACGGTCTCGTTACATTCGACTAAACAGTTCCGTGGAAAAATACCGTTCCATCCGATCAGGGAAAACCGTCAAACAGACCGGATTTTGGCCATGGTCTTCATACGCGCGGACGGCAGCCAAGTAGTTGAGCCCGGAACTAGGGCCGATGGGAAAACCAGCTCGGATGAGTTTGCGTGTAACTTCAATTGCCTCATCATCCGAGATTTCAAACTCCTGCAGCTTAGTAAAACCAGCCGTCTTGAAAATCTCGGAAAGTCCATCGACAACGCCTGGGATCCGCTTGCTGAAGCTGCAACATTCGATGTCCGAGATCAGTTTGTCGCTCACCGGTCGAGCCAACACGGGCGTCACCGGGCAGCCTGCCGCTAACAAACCTTTGGTGACTCCGACCAGCGTTCCGCCGGTCCCTACTCCGCTGACAAATAGATCGACATTGCCGGTTGGAATTTGGCAAAGCACCTCGCCAGCGGTTTCGTCTTGGTGAGCCTTGGCGTTGTCCTGGTTCGTAAACTGGCTTGGCCAAAACGCGTTTTTTTCGGCGGCTAGTTGTTTTGCCCGATTAATCGAACCTTGAATGCCGTCGTCGGCTGGTGTCAACTCAACCTTCGCCCCGTAAGCCTTGATAATGGTCACACGTTCTCGGCTGACCCCTTCTGGCATAATCGCGGTGAACTGCAGCCCAAGCTGCGCCGACGCCAAGGCGAAAGCGATGCTGGTCGAACCGCTGGAAGCCTCCACAACCGGATCTCCCGCCGAAAGCACACTACTTCGTACTGCCTTCGACAAAATATACCGAGCAATACGATCTTTGGTCGAACCCGAAGGATTCAGATACTCTAACTTGCACCAAACCGGCACACCGAACTCCGGCAACTTGATTGGCACAAGGGGCGTAGTAACACGACTTGAAGCGAGCAGAGCAAGAGACTCGAACATAAGCGAATTCGTTGCCTAACAAGAGTGAGATTCATAAACCCTGAGAGTAACGCACAACTGCGTTTTCTTCTACATCGCCATACCCACAACTCCCCCCCCTAAAAGACATCCTCAAAGGGAGTAAAGCCTTTGAAATAAAAGGCTTTTCGGTTGCATTGTCAATTCTCGGCCATCGCTCCAAGGAATTGCGCTAAGTGACCAGACATCACCTCACTGCGGTGATTGAACCCGACTAAAGGTCCACTTGCATCCTTTAGGGGCATTTAGGGTTATGAAGGGAGGCAGAAATGACCACGTTTTCACTTGCCAATCGAGCCCAAGTTGTGGCAAACTCAGCTATTGCCAAGTCGACAGACAATGCTTTGGCTTGCCTGCCGATCCCCCTACCTCCCCCGCCTGAGCCCCTCGCTTGTGTCGCATTCTATGAATCGTACTTTCTCGCTTGCTACTTTCATTTCGGCCGTGTGCTGCAGTGGATTGCTTCTAGGTGCCGAGCCGAATGAGAATTTCTTCCGCGAACAAGTCGCTCCGATCTTGGCAGGAAAGTGCGTGCGTTGTCATAACGACGCACAAGCTGGCGGTGGCCTTTCGCTAACGACCGCACGCGAGGCTCTCTCGGGTGGGGACAGCGGCGAGTCGATCGTCGTAGGCCAGCCAGATTCCAGCTTTCTGTTGGACTATCTGGTCGGCGAAAAACCGGAAATGCCCAAAGGCAGTCCTCCGCTGTCTGCCAACGAGGTCAGTCTCGTTCGCCAGTGGATCGCCGCTGGGGCAAAGTGGCCGCATGATTTGACATTAGAAGTAAAAGACGACTGGTGGTCGCAGCAATCCCTCTCACGTCCTGCCGTCCCTTCCGTGCCAGCAGCGTTTCAAGCGTCCGTACGCACACCAATCGATGCCTTCGTCATTGCCAAGCTCGACGAGCAAGGCATGCATCTTTCACCGCCAGCAGATGCGCGGACATTGGTTCGCCGGTTGTTCTACGATCTGACCGGTCTCCCGCCAACTCCGCAAGAGATGCAAACATGGACCGAGAAACTAACCGCTCCAGACTCATCAGGGATTAACGACGAAGCTTACACGCAATTAGTCGACCACTTGTTAGCTTCGCCTCGCTACGGCGAACGCTGGGCGCGGCATTGGCTGGATGTGGTCAAATATGCCGACACGTGTGGCTACGACAAAGACAAGCTCCGCCACCATGCGTGGCCCTATCGCGACTATGTCATCCGCAGTTTCAACCAAGACAAACCTTACGCCCGCTTCGTTCAGGAACAGATCGCGGGCGATGCGTTGTTTCCAGGCGAACCGGATGGCATTCTCGGTTTAGGTTTTATTGCTGCTGGTCCCTGGGATTTCATCGGCCACGTAGAGGTTCCCGCCACTAAGATCGATGGCAAAAATGCTCGAAACCTCGATCGCGACGAAATGGTCAGCAACACCTTAAACACTTTCTGCAGTGTCACCATTCAGTGCGCACGATGTCACGACCATAAATTCGATCCGTACACGCAACAACATTACTACGGGCTGCAATCGGTCTTCGCGGCCGTTGATCGGGCAGA
The DNA here is from genome assembly GCF_003335505.1 of Bremerella cremea. Classification (NCBI taxonomy): domain Bacteria; kingdom Pseudomonadati; phylum Planctomycetota; class Planctomycetia; order Pirellulales; family Pirellulaceae; genus Bremerella; species Bremerella cremea. The sequence continues at coordinate 203,781 of NZ_QPEX01000030.1, read as the reverse complement.
CCGGGTTTTCGACCTCGATCCTGCCGTCGAACAAAAACGGCAATCACTAGTAGCGGAAAAGCAAAATGTTGCCTCGCAATTGGTCGCCTGGCAACAAGAGATTCAAGCTGCCGGTGGCAACCAACTGGCCAAACTTCGCCAGCAAATCAGTGCCCTGCATGGCAAGACTCGGCCTGAGTTGGAAGTGCCAGAACATGGCTACCATAGCCAGATCGAACCGGTTGCGCATGTCGAAAAATGGGTGCAGATTAACCTCGATCATCCAATAGAACTAAGCAAGATCGTACTCCACCCTTGCTACGATGATTTCGCCGGCATCGGTGCTGGCTTTGGTTTTCCGATCCGATTCAAGATCGAAATTGCTGCGAATCCACAGTTTGAAAACGCTCAACTTGTTGTCGATGAAACAGGGCACGATTTCCCGAATCCGCTGCTCGGAACCTACCAGGCCGAAACGCGTCTCACCGCCCAGTTCATCCGTGTAACTGCCACCAAGCTGGCCCCACGAAAAAACGATTTCATCTTTGCTCTGTCCGAAGTCGAGGTATTCGACGCCTCGAATCGTAACGTCGCGCAAGGTTCGGTCGTCACGTCGCACGATTCCATCGAGGCCCCAAATCGTTGGCGACGAAGCAACTTGGTCGATGGACGCTGGCCGCAGTCACTTGATCCAGCAGCCGTCGAGCAACTCGTTAGTGCCCGAGCACAACTGGCCAAGCTCGAAAGACAAATCGAAACGCCAGAACGAACTTCGCGACGCAAACAGTTAGAAGCGGAGCAGCAGCGAATTGACCAAGAGTTGGGCCGTCTACCGTCCGGGCAAATGGTTTACGCCGCTGCGACCCAGTTTTCAGCCCAAGGAAATTTCAAGCCGACCGGCGGTGTCCCTCGCGATGTGCATGTCCTGCATCGCGGCAATGTGACCTCCCCGCTGGAAGAAGCAATTCCGTGTGCCCTTCCCTTGCCTGGCCAAGAGACAGCTCAATTCTCGCTCCCTTCCGATCACACCGAGGCCGATCGTCGAGCAGCACTTGCCCGTTGGATTACAGCGAAAGATCATCCCCTTACCTGGCGAAGTATCGCGAATCGCGTCTGGCAGTACCATTTCGATCAACCGCTTGCCGGCACTCCCAACGATTTTGGCCGCATGGGGCAACCGCCGACCCATCCTCAACTGCTTGATTGGCTGGCGGTTGAATTTCGTGATCAAGGCCAATCGTTTAAAGCCTTGCATCGGTTGATCGTAACCAGCAGCGTCTACCGCCAAACATCCCAGCACAACGAGGCATTTGCAGCCCAAGATGGCAGCAACCAATACCTCTGGCGGATGAATCGACGACGTCTGGAAGCCGAAGAGATCCGTGATTCGATTCTCTCGGTAAGTGGCCAACTTGATTTGAAAATGGGAGGTCCTGGCTATTATCTCTTCGCGTTGGAAAAAGCGGAGCATTCGCCGCACTACGAATATCACAAATTCGATCCAAGCGATCCAGCTTCCCACCGCCGCAGTATCTATCGCTTTATCGTCCGTTCGCAGCCCGATCCGTATATGACCACGCTCGATTGCGCCGATTCCTCACAAAGCACGCCTAAAAGAGACGAAACTTTAACGGCCCTGCAAGCGTTGTCGATGCTTAACAATCCTTTCCAACTCGTCATGGCCGAAGCATTCGCCCAGCGACTGGAGTCTGAGGCCAACACGCTAGACGATCAAATTGATCACGCTATTTGGCTAACATTAGGTCGAAGTTCGAACGAAACGGAACGCCGCGAGTACGCCACTTTTGCCCAGCAGCACGGCTTGGTGCAACTATGCCGAGTTCTGTTGAACCAAAGTGAATTCGTCTACCTCGACTAACCTTCCCAGGTCACTCACCATGTTCTCTTCCCGCCGCGAATTTCTGCAACGCAATGCCTGGGGCTTCGGCTCGTTGGCTCTCACTTCGCTACTGCTGCAAGACCAAGCCAGTGCCAATACCGGCACGCAAGGCATCTTGCACGCGCCGCATCATCCTGCGAAAGCGAAGCGAGTGATTCAGTTATTCATGAGCGGTGCAGCCAGCCCAATCGACCTCTTCGATCATAAGCCGATGCTTGAAAAGCGTCACGGCGAAGAGGCCGATTTCGGCGAACAGGTCGAGACATTTCAAAACGGACTCGGCCCGTGGATGAAATCGCCGTTCGCGTTTAAGCCATACGGGCAATGCGGCAAAATGCTAAGCGAGGTCGCCGCGCCACTAGGCAAGTGCGTCGACGACATGGCATTTGTACACAACATGGTTGGTAAAAGTGGAGTCCATTCACAAGCAACCTATTTGCAAGCCACCGGATTCGATACGCCTGGCTACCCTGGCATGGGTTCGTGGGTGACTTACGGCTTAGGCAACCTAAACGACAATCTCCCTGCGTTTGTCGTCCTGCCCGACCATCGGGGCTTCGCTAGCAACGGTCCCAAAAATTGGGCGAGTGCGTTTCTACCGGCCAGCACTCAGGGAACCGCCATTTTCCCCCAGCGTGACAACCCGATTGAAGACCTACGCCCCGCCGCGACGTTTTCCACCTCGCAGGAAAGTGAATCGGCCGGACTCGATTTGCTAAGCCGCATGAATCGCCGCTACCAAAGCGAGCGTCCTGGCGACTCCCGCCTGGAAGCACGTATTCGTAGTTACGAGTTGGCCGCCAAGATGCAATTGAGTGCCCCGGAAGCACTCGATATCTCCGACGAACCGCAACACATCTTAAAGATGTACGGCGTCGATCGCTTAGGGGCAGAGTACCCCTCGGAAATTAACGCCGCAGAAGAGATCGAATACTTCGGCTTGAAATGCCTGATTGCTCGACGTCTGATCGAGCGCGGCGTGCGTTTCATTCAGGTTTGGTCTGGCAACGATAACGGTTTCCCCCGCCGCAATTGGGATAGTCACGAGGACATTCGCCGAGACCATGGCCCCTTGGCTACCGGCATGGCGGTCGGCTCGGCGGCGCTAATTCAAGACCTTAAACAACGTGGCCTACTGGATGACACGATCGTCCTGTGGACCACAGAGTTCGGGCGGATGCCTTCCACGCAAGGAAGCAAGGGGCGCGATCACAACCCTTACGTTTTCACCAATTGGCTCTGCGGCGGCGGCATCAAGCCAGGCGTCACGTACGGGCCTTCCGATCAGTGGGGTTACAAGCCCCTAGACCGTGACAATCCAACCCAGGTCTACGATATTCACGCCACAATGCTGCATTTACTAGGCATCGATCACGAGCAACTCACGGTCCGCCACAACGGAATAGATCGCCGTTTGACCGACGTCCATGGTCATGTGATTCATGACCTAATCACCTAAGCCTCTCAATCGACTTGTATTTTTCCTTCAAGCTCTAGCCGTACCCTGCTTCCTCATACAAAATACGCCACTTGCAATTTGGGCGATTGCCCTCATTTGGTATATACTGAGGGGATGCATCCCTCTCACTTTCCTTCCTGTGAACCATTCATGCGAATTCTTTCCTTACTTTTGGTCGCCCTGGCGTTTTCGCCCACGTTCGGTGCTGACGTCGACTTCGCTCACGAGATCGTTCCGCTGCTAAAACAGAAATGCGGCAACTGTCATAGTGGTACGCAAAAAGAAGGTGCCTTTTCGTTTAATACGCGTGAAGACCTTATCGCAGGCGGGGAATCAGGGGCGGCCATCGTGCCACGTAAGGCAGCGGAAGGGGAGCTCATCGCCCGCATAACCACCGATGACGAATTCAGCCGCATGCCCCCTGAAGGCGACCCTTTAACGGCCGAGCAAATCGGGCTGTTGAAGCGATGGATCGAATCTGGTGCGAAATGGGAACCTGGCTTTACCTTCGGTGAGCCACTGTACGAACCGCCCCTCAAACCACGTCGCCCCGAGCTTCCCCCTGCCGTTAACGGGCGAACTAATCCGATCGACCGGATTCTCGACACCCAACTGATCCGCGAGAGCCGCCCTGCGCCAGAACCTCTCGGAGACGAAGCGTTTCTGCGACGAGCCTACCTCGACCTGATTGGCTTGCTACCAACGCCCACCGAACGGACCGAATTTTTGAGCGACACTTCGCCTGACAAACGAACCAAGCTTGTTGATACTCTCCTGGCGCGCGACATCAACTATGCCGAACATTGGCTAACCTTCTGGAACGACCTGCTTCGTAACGATTACGCCGGAACCGGGTTCATTACCGGCGGACGCACGCAAATCTCGAAATGGCTGTACGAAGCCCTGGTCACCAACAAACCATACGATCAATTCGTCCGCGAGCTAATTGCCCCGCCAACCACCGACAGTGCCGGATTCGCTGGGGGGATTAAGTGGCGTGGAGAAGTCAGTGCTGGCCAGACGGTGGAAATACAATTTGCCCAGAACGTGGGCCAATCGTTCTTAGGTATTAACCTGAAGTGTGCATCGTGTCACGATAGCTTTATCGATCGCTGGAAGCTGAAAGATTCGTTTGGCCTAGCGGCGATCTATGCTGAGCGTCCGTTGGCCATTCACCGCTGCGACAAACCGACCGGCGAGAACGCTCAGGCCGCCTGGCTCTTTCCAGAGCTAGGCCAGATCGATGCCACAGCCTCGCAGCCAGAGCGACTCAAGCAACTCGCCAGCTTGATGACCCATCGCGAGAACGGCCGCTTCACGCGGACGATCGTGAATCGCTTGTGGCATCGGATGATGGGCTACGGCATCGTGCATCCCACCGACGCCATGCAAAATCCGCCTTGGAACGCCGACCTGCTAGACTTTCTGGCCGAACACCTAGTCGAAAACAACTACGATTTGAAGGCGACCTTGAAGCTAATCGCGACTTCCCAAGCCTACCAATCACAAGCCCAACGTGTGTCCGAAGACAGCGATAATGGCGGCTATCAGTACGCTGGCCCACGAACGAAACGGATGACAGCCGAACAATTTGTCGACTGCGTGTGGGAAATCACCCAGACCGCTCCTTTGAAGTACGATGCCCCTGTGATCCGGGCGAACCCCCGAATGACGGCTGAAAAGAATCTTTCGCTCAGTGGCCATTGGATTTGGAACCGAGCCAACACCCACGATGCGGCGGCTGGCGAAACACTTACCTTCCGCAAAACGTGGAACCAAGACGAAGCGACCGACCAAGCTTACGCCATCATTTCATGCGACAACGCTTACACTCTTTTTGTGAACGGCAAGAAGGTGGTGGAAGGCGATAACTGGGCTGCCCCTGACTTGACTATGCTGCCTCATTTAAAGAAAGGGCAAAACCAAATTCTTATTGTCGCTAAGAATGCCGGTTCCGGCCCGAATGCAGCGGCGTTGTTCTTTGAAGCTCGGGTTCCTGGTAAGGATGGAACGGAACAAGTGATCGCTTCGGATGAATCTTGGCAATGGACACGCCACGTACCAGAAAAGAACGGCAAGTTCCCTCAACAGCCGAAAGACTGGTCGGCAGCGGTCATCGCCGAGAACGAACAAATCTGGAGTCCTCAAGTAAGTGGCCAACTGACCAACCTGTTGGCACAAGGAAATAATGCCTCGCAGCGGATGGTCCGAGCCTCGCTCCTTAAGAGTGATTTCCTGATGCGTTCGCTCGGTCGGCCAAATCGCGATCAAGTCGTAACGGTACGTCCCTTAGAGCTTACCACTCTGGAAGCAATCGATCTTTCTAATGGCGAGCCCTTGGCCAATATGCTGCATCAAGGCGCGATACATTTGCAACAGCGAGAATGGAAATCTCCGGACGAGTTTGTCACGTGGCTCTATAATTACTCACTAAGCCGTAACCCCACCCCGGAAGAACTCAGCACACTCTCAGCGGCCATTGGCAATCACCTAGAAACAAGCACGATGGAGGACGTCCTCTGGGCGGTCTTCATGCTGCCGGAATTCCAATTGGTCCGCTAAACAAAATCCCCTCCAAGCCTCGTGAGGTTCCGTATGGACCGCGCACAACAACGTAGACAGTTCCTTCATCAACTAGCTGCAGCCAGCACCGCCACCATGATGGCCGGTGCCCCACGCATGCTCACCGCCAATGAAGGAGCCCCACTCGAACAACCTACCCCCACCGCCGATAGCTGCATCTTGTTGTGGATGGCCGGAGGCATGGCCGCGCCTGACACATTCGACCCGAAGAAGTACGTTCCCTTCGAGGTTGGCACGCCCGTCGCGAAGGTCGAAAGCACCTTCCCTTCCATCGATACGAATGTCGACAACATTAAGATTTCGGAAGGGATGGAAAATATCGCCCAGGTCATGGACCGGGGAACGCTCATTCGTTCGCATGTGCTACCAGACCTGGGCAGCATCTTGCATTCACGACATCAATACCACTGGCACACTGGCTATGTGCCGCCACAAACGGTCGCCTGTCCGCACATTGGCGCGTGGATGGCCCGTGTGCTAGGCCCTTTGAATCCGGTAATGCCTGCGTTCATTAATATCGGCCAACGCCTGGAAGGTGTGGGCGAGCAGGAAGAACTAAAAGCATTCACTACCGCCGGGTTCTTTGGCAGCGAATTCGGCCCAATGAATCTCCCTTACCCTGAGCAAGCCGCCCAGTCGGTTCGGCCGCCGGAAGGGATGCCGCCCGATCGATTCGCGAACCGTAACAAGTTGTTTCGCAAATTGATCGATCAATCGCCGATGCGAGATTACATCGGCGACTTCCAGCGTGAATCGCAACTACGCTCGATGGAAAACGCTTATCGTCTACTCAGCGCGAAAGAGCGAGAAGCGTTCGATATTTCGCTGGAACCGAAAGAGAGCTACGAAAAATACGACACCGGCCGATTTGGCCGCGGCTGCCTCTTGGCTCGGCGGCTGGTTGAAAACGGTGCCCGCTTTGTGGAAGTCACCACCGAGTACGTCCCCTTTTTGAACTGGGACACGCACGCCAACGGGTTCACAACCCTGCAGCGGATGAAGCAGGAAGTCGACTTGCCGGTGGCCCAGTTGATTCGCGACCTGGAAGCCCGCGGCTTGTTGGATCGCACGTTGGTAATCCTGGCCAGCGAATTCAGCCGCGACATGATCATGGAAGGCAAACCAGGTTCCAACGCACGCGACCAGGCTACTGAAGCGGTCGAAGTGTTCAAAGAAATGAAACACTACGGTCAGCATCGTCACTTTACCGGCGGCTCGTGCGTGATGATGTGGGGAGGTGGTGTCCGCAAAGGCATGCTATACGGCGAGACCGCCAACGAACGACCTTTCGTGGCCACCAAGAATCCGGTTTCCGTGACTGACCTGCACGCGACCATCTTCACCGCAATGGGCATCAGCCCCAAGACCGTTTTCGAGATTGAACGCCGTCCGTTCTACGCTACCGAAGACGGCAAAGGGAAAGCTGTCAGCGAGATCTTCGGCGCATAGCATTCTTGTCCCCTCTCCCTTGAAGGGAGAGGGTTAGGGTGAGGGATTTTTTAGTTGATCTTCCATTACCTATGCCGGTAACAGCTACACATCCTCTTGGATACCAATTCCTTACTTTGGACAATTAAAACCGCTTCGCCCACTCACCCTAGCCCTCTCCCCGCAGGGGCGAGGGAACAGGAAAGATGAGACCGGCGCATGAAAAAAGCCGCTGGCATTCTGTGCCAGCGGCTTTTTAGTATTGGGCTAATCTCGCAGCACGAGAACTAGTCGAGGATCTTATTCAAGTCGGCGATCACTTCGTCGACCTTCAAATCCTTCGCCGAACTGGCAGCGAAGTTGGCTTCAACCTTGCCACCCTTGGCCAGGATGATGGTAACTTCGGCCTTTGGGTTGATCCCGTAATCTTCTGGGCCGTTTTCAAATTCGTTCGGCAGCACGAACGGCACGTTGGTGGCTTCGGAAGTCTTGGCCAACTTCTCAGCGTCTGCCTTGGCGGAAGCCTTTTCGTCGCCCAGGTAGTTCACAAACGCACGCAGTTGCTTTTCTTCATTCTTCGGAATCGCTGCGTCGAGTTGTTTGATCAAGTCGACAACCGCTTTGTCGCTCGAACGGGTGAAGACCATCACTTGGGGACGACCACCGTTCTTGCAGCGGTAGCAGAGATTCTTACCTACCTTGACGCCATCTTCTTCGGCACCAGCCAATTTGGTCACATAGAAGGCACCAATCATGTCCCCTTTTTGCAGACCACTCTTGGTTTCTTCAGCCGAAACCAGGGAAGTACCGGCAACCAGGGCAAACATCGTCAGAGCGACAGTCAAATGTCTCATCAAGAAATCTCCTGAAACGATTCGAGGGGGAACCAGGGGAATGTGCAAACGGAGTGGGAAAAGCCGAACGTCAATCGACAACTTTTACAGGTTACGGTTGACTTCGGATCACTCTACGAGTCAGATTCAGTATCTGCCATCCGATTGCGACCTACAAGCCTTGGCAATGATTATCCATACGATTTTCCTTTTCTGTTATCTTGCTAACAATCGCCGCAAACTCCTGCCAAATACCCCCGATGGGTCAATTATTCCGATGAAATCCCTTACCAACTTCCTTCCAATTACCCTGTTGCTACTCTGCTCGGCAGGGCTGCTAGCGGGCCCTTTAAGCAACTATCGTTCGCCGGTTGATGTGGTTTTGGCGCGAGACGGTCGCTGGCTGGCCACCGCCAACCAAACTTCTGGAAGTGTAAGCCTGGTCGATGTTGCTACCGGCCAGGTTACCGACGAAATCGCTTGCGGTATTCACCCGAGCTTCCTACAGCAATGCCTCGACGGACAACACTTGGTGGTTACCGATACGTTCGGTGGCGAGGTCTCTATTCTGAAAGTCGACGATGGCAAGCTTCATCCCCAGGCCACCATCGAAGTCGGCTACCAACCAACGGGACTCGCGGTATCGCCCGAGGGACAAACCGCCTATGTCGGTCTGGTTGCGACTGGTGAAATTGCCGAACTTGATCTGAACGCAGGCAAGCTGGTTCGTAAGCTGGAAGTTGGCGCGTGGCCTCGTTACCTGGCCCTCTCTCCTGATGGAAAACGTCTGGCAGTTGGCTGCAGTGGAGAAAGCCGGATCGTGGTCGTTGACGTACCGACTTGGGAGGTGGCTTATGCCGAAAAGCTTTCTGGCGGAATCAACATCGGCCACATGCAATGTTCCGCCGATGGCAAGTACGTTTACTTTCCGTGGATGATCTATCGCAGCAATCCGATCAACCGCGACAATATTCGCCGTGGCTGGGTTTTAGGAAGCCGCATCGGGCGGGTTCGCCTCGACGAGTCAGAATACCGCGAAGCGATTACCCTTGACGTGCCAGGCACCGCCGTCGCCGATCCTATCGGTATAACCATGAGCGGTGACGAAAAACGATTAGTAGTAGCCGCATCTGGTACGCACGAGCTATTGGTTTATCGCCGGGCCGATCTTCCTTGGGAAGGCATTGGTGGTCCGGGCGACTTGATCGATCCGAAGCTGATGCGTGACGAAGACATGTTTGGCCGCATCGAACTAGGAGGCCGCCCGATGGGAATCGCTATGGCCAACGACAACCGCACCGTCTACGTGGCAAACTACTTGAAAGACAGTGTTCAAGTCGTTGATATCGAGTCGCGCGAGATCGTGCGTGAGATTCCTCTTGCCCCATCGGTCTCTCTCAACCAAATTCGCCAGGGAGAAGCGGTATTTTACGATGCCAGACGCAGTCTCGATCAATGGTACAGCTGCCACACATGCCACTACAACGGTGGCGTGAACTCAAAGGCAATGGATACCTGGAACGACGGTTCGGCCCTGACCATGAAGACCGTACTGCCGCTGGAAAATTTGCACGAGACGGGCCCTTGGACCTGGCATGGCTGGCAAGTCGATTTGAACGATGCCATGCACAAATCGTTCACCACCACCATGCAAGGCCGCCCTGCCAGCGCTGAAGAGAAGGCAGCTCTTTTGGCTTACCTGAACACCGATCGCGCGGCCCCAAATCCGTTTCGCGAGAAAGATGGCTCGCTAAACACCACAGCCCAGCGTGGCAAGCAAGTCTTTGAAAGCAGCGTTGCCAACTGCGCAAGTTGCCACAGCGGCGTCTACTTCACCGACGGTAAAATTCATGACGTCGGCCTCGGTTCCGATGAAGACGAATACGACGGCTTCAACACGCCATCGCTGGTGGGCATCTATCGCAAAGTACGCTTCCTACACGATGCCCGGGCCCGCAATTTAGAAGAAGTCCTTACCGACTTCCATTCGCCCGAAGAGGTCTCTGGCACACGAGATCTTACTGCAGAAGAAATCGCCGATTTAACGGCCTACTTAAAGGCGCTGTAGTCCCCAACGTAGGGTCCGCTGGGCGGACTAGCAGCAACGTCTCGACCACCTGCACCTTTCTGCTTTCATGGTGTCACAACATCACACATTGCATGAATACGAATCGTTGGTGAAGACCATTTCACCGCCAAGCTCGTTTTCAACCCAAGGGTAACCAAGGAGATTCGAACTCCTTCTTCCTGCTTCACAGGCAGGCGTGCCTACCAAATACACTTCAGTCACCACAAAAGTGGACCTGATCGGAGTCGAACCGATCGCACCGATCTTGCAAAGATCAGTCGCCCCCATCGGCATGCAGGCCCATCGAATCAACCAATGGCATTACCGCCATCATGAAAGGTCCGTTCGGGACTCGAACCCGATCCACGTCCTTACCACGGACGTATGCCGCCAAAACACCTACAGACCGTGTGTCGACTTTCGCAGAACAGCGTCTACGAGAGTCGGACAAAAAAGTAGCGGGTCCGGGAGTCGCACCCGACACGCCAGGCTTATGAGACCTGGTTGAGCCCTCGCTCTACCCGCGTCAATCATCTGCAAACACTGCAATGAACAGCTTTGCGGTTTGCTCATCACACACATCCAGTAGCCAAGGGGAGACTTGCACTCCCACGCCCGGTGGACACGACGTTCTAAGCGTCGCGCGTCTTCTAATTCCGCCACTTGGCCATTCTCATTCAATTCACTTAGTGGGCAGTGGAGGAATTGAACCACTCGTCGACCACCCCGCTTCTTTCTTGACCGCGGCTTTACAGACCGCTGCGGGGATCACTGCCCGAAGTCAGTGGCACAGGTGGGAGTCGAACCCACAAACAATCACGAAGGTTTGAGCTTCGCCGCTTTACCGATTTGCGTACCATGCCAATTGAAAAAGCGTTCCCGACCGGATTCGAACCGGCGATCTCCTGCGTGACAGGCAGGCGAGCACTCCGCTGCTCCACGAGAACTTTTTGCTGCGCGATGACTCGCGAAGTGAAAAGGTGATCAAGAAGGCACGCTGCCGTCTTGCCCTAGCTAAGTAGTCCTGGAGGGACTCGAACCCCCGATCGACTCTTTGTAAGAGAGTTGCCGTTGCCGCTGGGCCACAGGACTGTTGTTGTCACCCCTAAAAGCTGCGAGGGTTGGAATCGAACCAACGACCTCCTGGTCCAAAGCCAGGCGATACTACCAACAGCGTCTACCTCGCATTTCTGTTAACAAGAGACCAAGACATCCTAACTAGGTTCGCAATAATTCCTGATCTTTTTCACACACAAGCGTGCCCTGCGGGAGTCGAACCCGCCTCGCCAGGCTGGAGGCCTGAAACCTCTGCCACTCGGCCAAGGACACTTGTTTTCGTCAAGCTGTGGAGGCAGGAATCGAACCTGCGGCGAAGCGGTTAATAGCCGCCTTCCCGTACCAACACAGGACCCACCACAATAAGTCACGATGACTGGACTCAAGCCTGCGATCTCGTGCTCCCAAAGCACGCGGATTAGCCAAGCTTTCCCACATCGTGAATGAAATCGAGAGCACCCAGTGGGAGTCGAACCCACACTTCCGCCATGGCAAGGCAGTAGGCTACCGCTACATCATGGGCGCTGATTTTTCATCTTCAATCGTCAAAGATCACAAGAGCACCGAGAGGGAATCGAAACCTCGTCTCCGCATTACGAATGCGGTGTCCTACCACTGGACGACCGATGCCTGTTGTATTGCTGTTTTGTTCCTTCTCAATCGGCGCGGTGGGAGTTGAACCCACGACTCGCGTCTTATAAGGACGCCGCTCTCACCGCTGAGCTACGCGCCGCCGGGGAACACTTGCGAACACAAGTCGGGCGCGGCGGTCTTATCCACGACGCCCTACCGGTTTGCTCGACGACGCTTACCTGAGTTTCGGTAACGCATCGCCGGTCGCTTTTTTATGACCTTTGATCATTGCATGCGAATCAGGCAGATGCTCTTCCTGAAGTCTCTCTGCCGAGACACACGTCACTTCCCAGCCGTCAACAAACGTACCGTCGGCTTGTTTGAGTTGAACGTAATCGTGCAAATGTGCATACTTTTCCGGTATCCACGAGGTAAGCTCGACGGCTGTGGTGGAACTCGTTCGCTTGACCAAGCGGCATTGTTTGTAATAAAGGGGCATCGTTTCGTTTCCTGGAAGTCACGCGATAGGTAAGTGGTAGCCCTGGGAATCGAACTCAGCGCGGCCCGAGTATCAGTCGAGCATGGACAACCAGTCCTCGACTACCATGATGTGTGCGCGTACCTTTCACGCAGAAGGTGCTTAGTGAGTTTCCGTGCCAAGTTGCTCCGATCAAGGCACAAAAAAAGCCCGGCGTCGCTTATGACACCAGGCTTTATATCAGCCGTTGGGTTTTATCCCATCAAGTCACAAGCGCAGAAAATGAGCCGGATAACCATTCCCTGTTGGCACAGGCAACTGCTTACCGCCGTTAATCTGAAGTCGATCTATGTTGATCATTGGCAACATCGAAAGTTCTTCTCGTTTGTAACTTAAAGGGTGAATGTGTTTGTCTGGATAGTTAGACGATCATACAGTCAGATGGTTCGCTCGAATTTCTGAATTCTTAGAAACGAAATTAGTCCTGTGAGTTCGAAGGCTTTGAACGCTGGGACGAGTCTTTTTAGGTTCGCTCGTCGATTGACCGATTCGCTAGGCGTAGTTGATATTTCAGGAACAGCCGACTTGCCAGGCTCAGTAGATAGCTCTTCCCTTTCGGAGACTCTTCCAGTCGTCCCAAGAGTTGCTTCGGGATTGCATCAACTCCTAGATGGGCACCACTAATTGCGCCGGCCATGGCGGCCAAAGTATCGGCGTCGCCTCCCAACAGAATGACGTTGCCAATTGTTTCCGCATACGATTCTGGCGAGAGAGCAAAACTGGCGATCGCTGTAGGGACCGATTCCAATGCTTCAATTCCATTGCCAAGTCCCGCGAGTTGTTCTGTTGATTTGATTTCAGAGGCAGCCGTAAGTTTCTCGCGGTACTCTTCCGACTGGCAGAGGGAAATTAACCAACGAAAGAAATCGTCTCGCTTGAACTCGTCACTTCTGGTGACATAAGCCACCGCTGCAGCGATCAACTGAGCTCCTTCGATTCCTAGCGGGTGAACATGCGTCGGTAGCGCAGACTGGCGGGCTTGTTCGAGCAGCATGGCTTCGTCGTTGTGAAAGAACAGGCCGACCGGGGCAACCCGCATTGCTGCGCCGTTGCCGTACGAGCCGCCAGGGAAGTACTTGCTGGCGACCGCTCGATAGTCTTCGCCCTCTTCCATCGCTTCGATGACCATCCTCGCACCACGTCCGTAACCGCGTGAAGGGACGTAATTGCCTACAAACGCAGCGCAGAGCGATTCTTCTAGAATCTCGCCTTGGTCTGCTAAGACTTCGGCCAGGGCGATAGTCATTTGCGTATCGTCGGTGTACCAAATTTCATCTGTGACGTAGTTGATCAGTGATTCGACACCAGAAAACCGCTGGCGCAGATGCTCGGCCGATTGGGCCTCGAAGCGACCACCTAGGGCGTCTCCTACAGCCAAGCCCAGAAGACTCCCTTGAAATCGCTGTTCCAATGAAACGGCCAAGGATCACCGCCTGACTACTTTTGCTGAGGTACGGGAACGCGGAAGAGTGTGATGGTATCGTACGCACTCTTCTTACCAACTTCGCCCAAACAGCCAACCACACCGTCTCCTAGTGGTGCCAGGCAAGAGTAGGCGGAGTGCTCTGGATAAAGCGTTTGCTGCCACGACCAATCCTTGCCTTCGTCGAAGCTCCCCAGAATCGTCAGATTGCGGCGTTTCTGCGGATCGCGCGGGCTGGAAAACAGCAAGAGCCCTGGCTTTCCGTCAACTGGCCACGAGTAACGAATTAGGCTGGCCTGACAAACTGGCGAGATCATTTGTCGTGCGTCGGTAATCTCGGACCAAGTCGCGCCGCCGTCGGTGCTGATCGATTGAGCACGACAACCTTGGCCGCGGTACGAACGCATGTCGATCACCAAGTGTCCCTGATCACCGACTTCGATGACTTGGCATTCGTTCATCTCGGGATGTATGGTCCCTCCCAGTTGCCAGGTCTTGCCGTGGTCGTCGCTATAGATCACATGCGAACCGAAACCATACCCTTCCTTCCGCACCGCCGGATCGACGGAATAGCTGTGATCACACGGAATGACGAGGCGACCTTGGTGCGGTCCATGCTTAATTTGAATACCAACGCCAGGGCCGGTTGCATACCAGCCCCAATCGGGGTTCTTGGCACTGCGGGTGATTTCTTTCGGCTGGGTCCAGGTCAAGCCGTGGTCGTCGCTGTGGCAAACCCAAACCGTACGGGTCGACTTCGACTTCTTCAGCTTGATCTGCGATTCATGATCTTCGCCCAGGTTATGGGTTAGCAGCAGATAGATGCGTCCCGTCGACTCGTCTACCACTGGGCAAGGGTTACCACAGGTATTGTCTTCATCTTTCCAAACAATGACTTGTTCGCCCCAGGTTTTGCCTTGATCAGTCGAACGTTTCATCACTATGTCGATGGCCCCAGTGTCGCTGCGAGAACTGCGCCGTCCTTCGCAAAACGCCAGCAAAGCCCCATCTTGGGTCTGAATAAGAGAGGGAATTCGGTAAGTGTGATAACCATTATCACCACTCTTCCAAACTACGGTCGATTCGATGTCGTGGGGCGACTTGGTATCTTCCGCAGCAACCGCGACGTCCGTCGAAAGTGCAAGCGACCAAGTGACCAGCACCGTGGTAGCAAGCAGGCGATTCAATTTGGGCATGATCTATCCAGTAGGGGGGGCCAGGAAGGAAGGCGAGCAAGATCAATCTTTACGAGTCCTCAAGAGTCTCACAGTAGGAGCCCATGGTCAACTATTTGGGTTGAAGAAGGTTTGCCGACCAAGCCACCAAAAAAGTGAGAGCAGCTCACGTAGCGAAGGGTTCTTTGGAATTGCCGCCTTAGCAACTCTTGAAATAACGACCTCCCTATCCGAGTTAGTCGTTGCCAGGGGAATCCAATCTGCCTTAAATTAAAGAGGACTTTCCGAGGTAGCGAGACGCAGATCTGGCGGTTAGGCCTGCGCATCGTTCATGCTCCGCCGACAGATTCCCTATCTTGCATGCGCATCGTTCACAAGTTGCTTCTGGCGACCGTTTTACCAGCCCTGTTGATTTGGGTTGTCGGATACTATGCCGTAGCGGTGAGCGAACATAGCCTCCGAGAAATCATCGAGGATCGTTCAGCAGCCAGGGCGGCGGCGGTTATGGACGAAATCGACCGAGCCTTACGCACGCATATCGCCAATCTAAAAGCATTAACACGCAGCAATCTGGTTCTGCAAACCCTTGCCAAGGCAAACGCAGAGTTCGCGGCGTTTCCCGACCCTGCCGCAGAAGTCATTCGGCTGGATGAAGAGTGGCAAACTGGCACCGTCCCTGAGCAACAGAAGCTGCTTTCCCGCTTCCTCGATAACGAACTTTCGCAAGAGCTGCGACTTCGGCAAGAGAAACTTCAGGAAGCGACGGGCTATGCGGTTTACGGAGAGATCTTCTTTACCAACCAATACGGAGGGATCGCGGCACTGACCAACCGCACCTCCGACTATCGCCAAGACGACGAAATGTGGTGGCAAGAAGCGGCCAAGCATGGAATTTACGTCGGAGATGTCTCGTTCGACGATAGTGCCCACGTTTATTCCGTAGATATCTGCATGTCCGTTGAAACCCATGAAGGAAAACTGGCCGGTGTGATGAAAGCCGTGCTAAATATCCAGGAGGTGTTTAACATTATCGACGGACAATCCCGCGTCGACACTTCTGCCCATACCGAATTCTTTTTGTTCACGCACGACTACCGCATCATCCGTGGCCCCCCAGGCCAAACCGCCCCGTTGGCAGATGGTCGCCAGTATTTCCAGAACCTCGACCAAGACTTCACGCAAGATGGCGTTATTGCAACCCGCCATCGGTCCAACGGCGAGGGAGAGGTGTTGGCCGCCTATGCAACCTCCGCCGAAGACACCGGATCGTTGCAAAATCTGCACTGGATTGTAATGGTGCAACAAGAGGCAGCCCAAGTCTTTGCCCCGATCCGTATCATGCGACAAAACATCTGGTCGCTGGCTCTTTTCGCCACACTGTTGACCCTGGTCGTCGCTGGCGGATTCTCTTGGTCCCTCTCGCGACGAATTCGCGAAATCACCGATGCTTCGGCAGCGATTGGCGAAGGAGATTGGGAAGCCAAGGTGCCTGTTCGTGGCAGTGACGAAGCCACCATGCTTGCCAAGCAGTTCAACCGGATGACCGAACAGTTAACCGAAATGAACCAGCAATTGGTACGCGCCAAGGAACAAGCCGAGTCAGCGAATCAATCCAAGAGCGACTTTCTGGCGAACATGAGCCACGAAATCCGTACGCCCATGAATGGCATCATCGGAATGACCGAGTTGCTACTAAACACCGATCTAACGGGCGAGCAACGCGAGTATCAAAAGCTGGTCCAAAGCTCAGCCGATTCGCTGCTTGTCCTGCTGAACGACATTCTCGACTTCTCGAAGATCGAAGCCGGCAAGTTAGAACTCGAGCGGCTGCCGTTTCGCTTGCGAGAGGTGCTCGGATCAACCATTCATACGCTCGCCAGTCGCGCCTCGCAAAAAGGAATTGAACTGGCCGCCCGTATCTTACCGGAAGTTCCTGATGGCTTGGTTGGCGACGCAGGCCGTTTGCGTCAGATCATCGTGAACCTGGTTGGCAATGCGATCAAATTCACCGATCGAGGCGAAGTGGTGATGAAAGTTGAGAACGAGTCGTTCTCAGGCGATAAAATCCGGCTTCACTTTTCCGTTCACGACACCGGCATCGGCATTACCTCGAAGCAGCAACAAACGATCTTCGACGCGTTTACCCAGGCCGATGCTTCTACCACTCGGCAATACGGTGGCACTGGTTTAGGACTGGCGATTTCCGCCCAGCTAAGCAAGATGATGGGAGGAAGAATCTGGGTCGAAAGCGAGCTCGGCCATGGTAGCACGTTCCATTTTATTGTCGAGTTTGGCCGGGCTACCGATATCACTCCCGCTGCCCCAGTAGGCCTCGATTCTCTCTACGATCTAAAAGTCTTAATCGTTGACGACAATCTCACCAATCGCATCATTTGCGAAGAGATGCTCAATAGCTGGGGCATGAAACCGACCGTGACCGGTAGTGGGCCGAATGCTCTGCTGGAAATCGACCGAGCTAAGAATGACCAAGCCCCGTTTCAGCTGGCCATGATCGATGTGATGATGCCCGGCATGGACGGCATCGAGCTGGTCGAACACATCCGCCGCATCGCCGACCCGTCGCAGTTGACCATCATGCTGCTATCTTCGGCCGATCGCCCCCTCGATGCCCAACTAGCCGATCGGCTAGGAATTGCCAAAAGCATTACCAAACCGATCACGCAGTCGATGCTTCTTAACGGAATTGCCTCGGCCATGGGGAACACGCATAGCGATTCCCAGCTATCCAATCGATTTACGCCGAACGATGGCTCCGAGTTTTTCTCACGAAACATTTTGCTGGCCGAAGATGGTGTCGTGAATCGGAAAGTGGCGGAGAGCCTGTTACAGCATCGGGGCCATCGCGTTACCTCGGTGGAAAACGGTCGCCTAGCGGTCGATGCTTTTCGGGCTGGTACGTATGACGTGATCTTGATGGATGTGCAGATGCCGGTTCTCGATGGCTTTGCCGCAACCGCCGAGATTCGTAGGCTAGAAGGAAACTCTCCCCACAAGATTCCCATCATTGCGCTTACCGCCCATGCGATGAAGGGGGACCGCGAACGCTGTCTGGCCGTCGGCATGAACGAATACGTTTCCAAGCCGTTTCGCCCCCAGGAACTTTTTGCAGCCGTCGAACGCACTCAGCGGCCAGAAGAAAATATTCCCCCAAGTGTCCAACCCGCTTCACACTCCAATGGAGTTCCTGCCATGGATCCCAAGCAAGCCCTGGAAAACGTGGGAGGTAATCCCGACATCTTAGACGAGATGATCGATCTATTTGTCAACGAATGCCCTAAGCAAATGAACGAGATCGAGTCCGCTCATGCCGCTGGCGACCTCAAACGTCTGACACGATCTGCGCATACCCTGAAAGGGTCGGTCGCGTTGTTTGCCGCCGAAGCCGCCACTTCTGCTGCCAAACGAATCGAATTTATGGGTCGTAACAACAACGTGGAAGAGTTCGACGTAGCTTGGGCTGAGTTGCGGGAAGATATCGATCAGCTAATGTCTGAGCTTGCCACGATCCGATCAAAAGAATCGTAGCAACATGGCATCTTTGATGCAGGTCCCGTGATCGCAGCCCCACAAACCGCGACGCCCTGTTTGCCTTTATCCCCAAATTCACCATGAGAGTTCTCGTAGCTGAAGACGGATTGATGATGCGGCGAATTCTCGTTCGCGCGCTGGCCGGCTGGGACTACGATGTCACCGAAGTGGAAGACGGCGACCAGGCCTGGGCCGAGTTTGAAAAAGAACCATTCCGCATGGTGCTGACCGACTGGGTCATGCCTGAAAGTGACGGTCTGGAACTCATTCGAAGAATCCGCTCGGCCAACCTCCCCTTCTACGTCTACATCATCTTGCTGACCGCGAAGTCGGAAAAAGAAGACCTGGTGGTTGGCATGGAGGCCGGGGCGGACGACTTTCTTGTCAAACCGGTCGATCACAACGAACTCCGTGTCCGTCTTCGCGAAGGGGAACGGATTGTTCGGCTCGAGCAGGAACTCGCCGAACAAAATCGCCAACTGCGCGAAACCCAAGCCGCGCTCGTGCAAAGCGAAAAACTGGCCAGCCTCGGTCAAATGGCCGCCGGCATGGCTCACGAAATCAATAACCCGATTGCCTTGGTTGCCAATAACCTAGCTGTGTTAAAGCGAGATGTGGCGTCTGCCTTTGAGATTCTCGACTTGTACCAATCAACCCAAAGAGAACTCGCCCAAACTCATCCCGAGTTGGCCAAGAAACTCGCGGAACTCACGGAAGAATGCGACTATGCCTGGATTCGAGACGAATCTCCAGCGTTGTTCGACCGCTCGCTAGCAGGGCTCAAGCGTGTGCGTGATATCGTCCAAAACTTACGCTCTTTTGCCCGCTTAGACGAAGCTCAGCTCGACTATCTTGATCTCAACCAAGCAATCGCTGCCGTGGTGCAGATTTTGCAGCACGAGCTGAACAACAAACAAATCAACTTAAAGATCGAACCCGGCAACGTTCCGCAAATCTTGTGCGAGCCAGGCAAAATCCAGCAGGTGCTTCACCACTTGCTGCTCAACGCCATTCAAGCCAGCGACCAAGGGGGGACCGTTAGCATACGAACCTCTCGTTGCGAGACAGGCGTGGCCATCGAGGTCCAAGACCATGGTGTGGGGATTCCCAGTAGTGACCTGGCCCATATCTTCGAGCCATTTTTCACGACTCGCGCAGTCGGAAGTGGTCAAGGCTTGGGATTGGCTGTTAGTTATGGGATCGTCCGCGACCATGGCGGCTCGGTCGAAGTTAGCAGCGAACTGGGCCTCGGCAGTACCTTTTGTGTACAATTGCCTATACGACCGGTCGAGAGTCAATCCGTGGGAGGAAGCCATGAAAGCTAAACCAGCCATTTTGTTGGTGGATGATGAGCCAGACATTTTGCATTCGCTCATTGGTCTGCTACGCCGCGATTTTACGGTGTACACGGCTGAATCAGGCCAAGAGGCACTTCAGATCATGGCTGATCACACCATCCATGTATTGATGACCGATCAACGAATGCCAGAGATGAGCGGGGCCGAATTAACCCGTCAAGCCTATCATCGTTTTCCCACAACCACCCGAATCTTGTTCACTGGCTATGCTGACATCAAGTCAGTGATCGAAGCGATCAATTCTGGCGGGCTTTACCGTTACGTTACCAAGCCGTGGGATCCCGACGATTTAATCGAGCTATTGCACGAGGCAGTCCGCTTATACGAGAAAGAAGCCGCTCAACAAAACCTCGTGCAGGAAATGCAGCACTACGTTTCGCTCGGTCGGCAGATAACCCAGCAACTCGCCCAAGATCCCAGCGGCCATCCTGTCGATCACGACCTCTTGGAAGCCTTCACTCAGGCAGGTAACCTGCTAGAAGACCTAACCCACGAGACGTGCAAACCAGTGGCCGGAGAGTAGCCCCCTTGTCGAATAAACGCCCCGTCCTGCTTACGGTACTGATCGAGCCCCAATCGTTCCGCTGGTACGCAGCTGGAATCGACCTCTCAGGAACCGTTACCCCCTTGCTCTGCTCGCAAAAAGGTAACTTCGCTGGCTACGTCGATCAGCCACTCGATGACCAAACAAGTTACCTGCGTCATCATCTCGCAGGTGTTCTCCAGCGCGGCTGCGACCGCTTGTGGGGTCGCCAAGAGAAACCTTGCCAGATTGTCTTCGTATCGGAAGGGGAATTTCAGGATGCCCCGCCAGAACTAACCTCTCGTGTTGCGGAACACTTCGTCGAGTGGATGACCAGCCCACCAGTCGTTTTCTTCCTGCGAGACTCTTCTCACGCAGTGGCTGATCCACCACTTACCGCAATCGCTGGCGAGATAACTCCTGACTGGCTCGATGCCGTCGTCACAGGTTTACCTCAAATGATCTCGCAATGCAGTGAAGACGATCCCTGGGAACTGATCATGACCAAGCCAAGCGTTTCGTAGCTTATTTTACCAACAACGTTATTACGTGATTGTTGGTTCCAGTCCATTCATGGTGCTAGTGCTGGTCGCGAACTGCCGTAGCTCCAAGCCCGATTGCTGCAAGACCGAAAGATAGAGATTCGGCAGCGGGTAATTGTTCTTCTGGTCGAACGCCAAGTGCTGACCATGTTGGAAACCACCGCCAGCAAACAAAACCGGCATGTTGCGATTCGAGTGGCTCGAAGCATTTCCGAGGTTGCTGGTCAACAGTACCGACGTACTATCGAGCAGGCTACCCTCTTCGTCTTGCACAGAGGCTAATCCACGTACGAAGTCTCCCCAAGCTTGCACGATACTCGTCTCGATCAGCGCTAACTGGGCCAACTTCTCTTCGTCCATGCCGTGGTGACTAAGCGAATGATACCCTTCGCCCACCCCTTCAATCGGGACCACGCCGCCCGAACCACCCAAGTGGTACGAGACGAAACGTGTCGAGTCGGTCGACAGAGCCAGGCGAATCATATCGCTCATCAGTCGCTGCCGACCGATGAAGTCGTTTGGATTGCTGATATCGATTGGTTTGGGAATATCGACCTTGGGCTTAGGCAAGTGTGCCCACTGCTCTGCATCGACCATCCGCTGTTCGAGTTCGCGCACACTATTGAAGTAAGCAGCCAGGCGGTCGCGGTCTCCGGCACCTAGTTCGCGCGAAAGCGATTTCGCATCTTCCGCAACTAGATCCATAATGCTCTTGCCTTGGCGAGCCCGATGCAACTGCTTCGCTTGTTCCTCTGGCGAGTCGCTGACGAACAACTGCATAAACAGCCGCGCCGGTGAGCTTTCAGCCGGGATCATCGAACCGTTTTCGGTATAGGACGGACTATTATTTCCCGATGAACTCAAAACCAGCGAAGGGAAACGCGTATGGTGCCCCATGTGCTTTGCCAACAATTGATCGATGGAAATCGTCGTACGTGACTGCGCCCCAGTTCCCATCGGCGTAGCAGAAAGCAAGCTTGCTTCGGCCCGGTGCCCTCCAGAGACTTGGGGATGAGATGTCCCCGAAATCACCGTGAAGTGATCTTTGATGTCTTGCAGCTTCTCTAAGTAGAGCGACGGCTTGTAATCTCTTCCTGCCTTTTCTGGATTGAGATTTTCGGCATGCAAACCAAGGCCCAACGTCATCGCCACGAAACGCCGAGGTTGCTTTGGTTTCTCGTTGTCGGCAAACGCTTTGTTCATCGCCGACAACCACGGGATTGCCATGCCCACACCAGCGGTACTCCGCAGGACCGTTCGGCGGCTCAGTTTCTTTCCAAAGTTGAAATAAACTTGACGCGACATGGCTCATGTATCTTTCTGTTTCTTGAATTCGAAACGTTACTTGCTCAAAAACAAAGGACTGGCCACCACTTCCTCGATGATCGTGCGGAAGCCGTAATCTTCCGCAGCGGCGAGTTGAGCGATCTGCTCTACCTCGTCACGATCGGCAAACTCGATCGTGGCCCCTGTCCCATACACCAACAACTTTTCAGCGACGTTGGCCGCCAAGCGTTGAGGTTGGCCGGTAACTATTTTTTGGAAGCCTTTGATGTTCTTGAATCGTTGCCCGCTAGACAATTCGTAGCTGGCGTCGATTGGCTGCCCTTTGCTCACCTTACGACCGTTGGTCGCCAGATAATTATCGCGCCAGCGACCAGAGGGATCGAAGTTTTCTAATGCGAAACCAGCGGGATCGATCTTAGTGTGGCAACTGGCACATTCTCCTTGCGAACGATGCTTTGCCAATTGCTCGCGAATCGTTTTTGCCCCACGAATATCGGGTTCAACCGCAGGAACATTACTTGGCGGGGGAGGCACATCAACCCCCAGTAACCGCTCGGAAACCCATACGCCACGCACAACCGGCGAAGTGGTCGTTCCGTTGGCCGTGACCTTCATGATGGCACCCTGGGTGAGCAGCCCACCACGATGGCTCTTAGGCGGCACCTTAACGCGACGTAGCTCATCCCCTTCGACTCCATCAATCTCGTAATATCGCGCCAAGCGACTATTCAGGTAAGTGAAGTCGGAATCGATCAAGTGGGAAACGCTTAGGTTTTCAGTGAGCATCGCTTGCAGAAAGGCTTCCGTCTCGGCCAGCATCGATCGCTCGACAATCGGATCAAAGCCACGATACAACTTGGCATCCGGCTCGGTGAAATCGATTTGATCGAGATCTAGCCATTCGGCAGCCAAGTCACGTAGGAATTGCTCGCCTCGGTCTCTTTCGAGCAAACGACGGACTTCCCCTTTTAAAATCTCGCGGTCACGCAGTTTCCCTGCGGCGGCCAATTTCGATAACTCGGCATCGGGCATGCTGCCGGTCAGCAAGTAACTTACCCGTGTGGCGATTTCATAATCGTCCAGCGGCCCTGGCTCTTCGGTGAAGTAGAGAAAACGGGGCGAACACAACAGTGCCCGATATCCCAGCCGCAAAGCATCCACCAAGTCGGCGTCGTTATCGAGGGCCTGATGGACCTCGGCCACATACGGCTCGATCTCGCGGGAAGTAACCGGTCGGCGGAAAGCACGATGAGCGAACGCTAACAGTAGTTTGTCGGCATCTTGACGCGGGTTTTCGCTGATCACCTTCCACGGCTTCTTCTTATCTTTCGAGGGTTCAACCTTCAGATCACCGAACAAATACTGGCGTACTTGTTTGTCGTCGCCGTTTTGATGAATTCGCTTCATCGTTACCCGCTCGAAAGCGAGCCCCGCTAAATCTTGATCTTCTCCTTCACCCACACCCACCTGGCCGCCTGCGAAACGCCCTTTCTTCAAGGTGCCATCGCCGGGGCGGATTTCCAGCATGTGCCCTCGGGGCAGCCAAGCGACGAACTCCACGGTTTTTGGCTGCTGCATCGCTTCAAAGGTTGTCACCTCACTCAGCAGTGGTGCGGTCGACACACACGGGCCACTTCGCACCGTCGACCAAACACCCCCAGTCTTGGGAAGCTTCAAACCGGAAACGGTCACCGCAAATTGATACCAACCGTCCGCCGGCGCCGTGGTCGCTGGCATCCGACCGTAATAGATCAGCCCCGACGACCAGATGACCGCCTTCCCTTCACGCATCTCAGGTTCGCGGCACCGACGCTTAGGATTCGTTCGCGCGACTCCCTGGGCATCGAAGTCTTTCTCGTACTGATCAGCGGGAGATAGAGCCCGACGAAACGCTTCGTCCAAGGCCGTGTCGACGGTGTTCAAATGTGCCGCGACCTGAAAGTGAGACATCCCCTGCCCTGCGGCCACGGTCGTAAAGCCTTCGGTCTTGGCCTCTTCTGGCAAGTAATTCAGCAGAGGAATATCTATGGCAAACAAATCTTGCAGCGACCGCTCGATCTGCTTACGCGTTAAACGGCGGCCACGAACGCGACCGTACTTAGCGTGCAACTTCTCTTGAAACTCGACGACTCCTTTATGCGTCGTTGCCAGAAAATCGGCTTTCTCACTGGGGGCAAGCTCGCCGTAATCGGCAGGCGGCATCTCGCCAGACTCGACGCGATCGTAAATTCTCACCCAGCGATCTAGCTGATTTCCTTTACCCAGATCGAACGAGAGTTTCTCCAGATCGAGACCCGCATCGGCTGATTCCCCTTGGTGGCAATCGTAGCAGTTGTTTTCCAGAAACGCCCGAACGGCATTGGTGGACTTGGTCTCTTCTGCTTTCAGCCCAGCACCACACATCAGTAGCAAACAAATTCCCCATAAGCCACAGCGGGAAATCGAGGGCGCGCAGTTCAAAACGCAAAGGTTCAATTTCATAGTGATTTGAGCTGGGAGGAAGGGCCGTGAAATAGGAGGACGGCATAGTCGGAGAGGCGGGAATACCGATAGGCGGGGTATATTTCTTGGAATCGGCATCTGGCATTCATTTTAGCCACCAGGTTCAAGAAATGCGAGAACTTCTGCGAATCCTTGCTAGCAAGATCCCTGGGAAAAAGGCTAAATCTAGGTGGTGTCCGAGCTTTTCATCTGCCACGATAGATGAGTGAGAGGCTACGAGAAATCATTCGCAGCCCCTAACCATCCCCCTCTCTTGCCCACCCTGACATTCTCGCCATGCACCGTACTGAACGACTTATTGCTGTCTGTCTGCTCCTTTTTACTTTCTCTTCCGCAATCTCCGCGGCAGAGTGGCCGGGCAAGAAGTCTGACTGGCACGGTTACGAGCGATTCGATTTCTCGGTGGATGATCGCCCCGCTTATGTGGTTACTCCCCAGCAAGCCGCTGCAGGCAATCCTTGGGTTTGGCGAGCCCGCTTCCCCGGCTTCCATGCCGAAGCCGATTTGCTGCTGCTTGAACAAGGTTTCCATATTGCGTACATCAACACCGACAATATGTTCGGTAGCGAGCGGGCCATGAAACACTGGGACAAGTTCTACGACTTTCTGATCAAAAAGGGACTTGCCCCCAAGGTTGCCTTGGAAGGAGTAAGCCGGGGCGGGCTATTCGTTTACGGCTGGGCATCGCGGCATCCCGAGCGAGTTGCCTGCATTTATGCCGATACGCCGGTATGCGATATCAAAAGCTGGCCTAAAGGCAAAGGTGCCGGCATCGGCAGTTCAAGCTCGTGGGAAGTCTTACTGAAAGAGTATGGCCTCAGCAACGAAGACGCCCTGAAATATAACCGCAACCCAATCGATATCTTACCGCCGATCGCCCAGGCCAAGATTCCCCTGCTACATATTGTTTCGCTCAACGATCAAGTGGTTCCTCCACAGGAAAACACATTGATTCTGGCCGAGCGTTATCGCGAACTAGGGGGCTCGATCGAAATCATCGAAGTGAAAGAGGGGACCGAAGAATCGCATGGACATCACTTCCCTCATCCTAATCCGCAGAAAGTGGCGGACTTCATCTCTCAGCATGCCGGTGTGAAATAGGCGAATCCCGACTTGCAATTCCTTGCCCACCCAAGACGTTGCGTTAAAAGTTGACGGGCCTTTTTTCAACGAAGAGAATACAGTGCTTCCCTGGCAACTGGTTGATTTCCTGCTTACCTCAAGCCAATTTGCCTACGCCCCGCCTTCGCAATCTTAGTTGGAATGACCATGGCGTTACCTCGCTTATCGACTCAGCGCGTGCTTCTCTCTCTCGTTTTCGTTGTGCTGAGCTCTTCCTGGCTGGCCGCCGCGAACAAGCCGAACATTGTGCTTGTCATCACCGACGATCAAGGTTACGGCGATCTTGCCTGCTATGGCAACCCTGTCATCAAGACTCCCCACATCGACAAGCTGGCGGCGGAATCTTCGCAGCTTTCTAACTATCACGTCGCTCCGACTTGTTCGCCAACGCGAGCAGCGCTGCAATCCGGACATTGGACCGATCGCGCTGGCGCATGGCACACGATCATGGGGCGATCCATGCTCCGAGCCGACGAGGCGACCTTGGGGCAACTACTCAAAGAGAACGGCTACAAGACGGCCATGTTTGGCAAATGGCACCTAGGAGACAACTATCCCTATCGCCCCGAGGATCGCGGTTACGACGAAGTTTATCGACATGGCGGCGGCGGCGTGGGGCAAACTCCGGATGTGTGGGACAACGCCTACTTCGATGGAGCTTACTTCCATAACGGGCAAATCGAGCGAGCAGAAGGTTTTTGCACCGATGTCTTCTTTCAGCAAGCTAACCAGTTCATCCGCGAGAACGCCAAGTCAGATCACCCCTTCTTTGCTTATATCGCCACCAACGCGCCCCATGGTCCGCTGCACTGCCCACAGAAGTATATGGATCAGTACTCGGAGCAAAGCCCCGCTATCGCGGCCTTCTTCGGTATGATCACCAACATCGACGACAACGTCGGCCAGACACGTGCCTTGCTAGAAGAGCTTGGAATCGCCGAGAACACCATCTTTATCTACACCACCGACAACGGCACCGCGACCGGCAATACCGTGTTTAACGCCGGCATGCGTGGCAAGAAAGGAAGCGAGTACGAAGGAGGACATCGCGTACCGCTGATGTGCTATTGGCCAGCTGGCGGCATGAACCGCAAACACGTTAGCAACAAACTGACCCATGCCGTCGACATTGCCCCTACCCTGCTAGACTTGACTGGCGGCCAGGCCCCAGCGGGCTATCCGTTCGATGGTAAGTCGATTCGCCCACTTCTCGAAGCGGATAACCACAGCAAATGGAACGATCGCTTTCTGGTTACCGACTCTCAGCGCGTGCGCGATCCGATTAAGTGGAAGCAAACCGCCGTCATGTCGCAAGATTGGCGACTGGTCAACGGCAACGAGCTTTACGAAATCAACCAAGACCCCGGCCAGAAACATAACGTCGCTCAAGATCATCCAGAGCAAGTCGCCAAGATGCGGGCGTTCTACGATAAGTGGTGGGCCGAACTTGAACCAACGTTCGCGAAGACAACCGAGATCTACCTAGGACATCCCAACTCGGGCGCAGTCTCGCTGACTGGGCACGATTGGATTCAGCAGAGCCTACCTCCTTGGAACCAAGCCCACATCCGCGCAGCCCACGGCCTCGGCTCTTCTAAGACTGCCTCGCGGCACAACGGTCATTGGGCTGTCAACGTGATTCGCGACGGCACGTACGAAATCGATGTGCGTCGCTGGCCAGCCGAGGCGGAGCACCCGATCCAAGCCGAACTTTCCCCAGGTACCAATGTTCCCGGCGCTTCTCGGGCCTATCGCACAACCCCAGGAAAAGCGATTCCGATCACCTCGGCCACGCTGCGCATAAACGGGAAAGATCTAGAAACCCAACCGGTTGCCCCCCACGACACGAAGATCGTCTTCACGACCAAGCTAAACAAGGGTTCGCACCAGTTGGCCCCGGTGTTCACAACCGACACGAATGAAGAAGTCGGAGCCTATTACGCCGTCGTGCGATATCAAGGCGATTCTAACGAACGTGCCAAGACACGTCAGCCAAACATCATTTTTGTGATGGCCGACGACATGGGCTGGGGGCAGACAGGCTATCGCCAGCATCCCGTTTTAAAGACACCCAACCTAGACGACATGGCCGCAAATGGGTTGCGATTTGATCGCTTCTATGCCGGATGCTGTGTCTGCTCGCCCACCCGGGCGAGCGTACTAACCGGGCGTTCTCCTGATCGCTGTGGGGTGCTCTCGCACGGTTACGCGTTGCGACACCAAGAAAAGACCATCGCCCAAGCTCTCAAAGACGCCGGATACGTGACCGGCCATTTCGGCAAGTGGCATCTCAATGGCCTCAAGGGCCCAGGGGCTCCTATTCTGCCGGACGATCCCTACAGCCCTGGCAACTTCGGGTTCGACGAATGGCTATCGGTTACCAACTTTTACGACCAAAGTCCGCTGATGAGTCGCGAAGGGAAGTTCGAGCAAAAGGAAGGGGACTCGTCCGATGTCGTAGTGGCAGAAGCGATCAAGTTTCTGAGAAAGCATAAAGATGGCAGCCAGCCGATGTTTAGCGTTATCTGGTATGGTACGCCCCATAGTCCATTCAAGGCTCTTGCCCAAGACAAAGCTCCGTTTGATAAGCTGAACGAAAAGTCGGCGGAGCATTACGGCGAATTGGTCGCGATGGACCGTAGCCTCGGAACACTACGTGCGGCGCTGCGCGATATGAATATTGCAGAAAACACGCTATTGGTTTTCTGCAGCGACAACGGCGGCCTAACAGGCATTCAGCCAGAAACCGTGGGAGGCCTGCGTGGGCATAAAGGGAACGTCTACGAAGGTGGCCTGCGCGTACCGGCGATCATCGAGTGGCCGAGTCAAATAGAACCACGCATCACCAACTACCCGGCCTGCACGATGGACCTGTTTCCCACGGTGGCTGACTTGCTAGGCTTGCCTGAGGCGATCTTCGTACGCCCCTTAGATGGTATCAGCCTAAAGCCACTGCTCACTCAAGAACTCGCTGCGCGCGAGCAACCGATCCCGTTCCGTTTTCAGAAACAAGCAGCCTGGGTCGATAACGACTGGAAGCTAGTCCATCCCAATGCGAAGAGGTTTGAACTGTACAACCTGAAAACCGATCCGCACGAAACACATGACCTGGCCAAGCAACAGCCAGAGCGTTTTGCCCAAATGAAAAAAGCATTCCTGGCCTGGAATGACATGGTCAACGCCAGCTTCATTGGCAAAGACTACGCAGCCGGCGAACTTGCCACGCCTGATCCAAAACCAGAATTCTGGTTTGAAGATCCCCGCTACACCCCTTATCTGCCTGCCTGGAAAAACCGGTGGGAGTTCAAATCGTACATCGAACGTGTTTCCTCACAGAAGAAATAACAGTAAAGAACGATCTGCCGTTAAACCACTAAAATACGTACATTAGGGAACAGAAAAACAGCCCACACGCGGGGAGATAGTTTTTTAATATCTTTTTCGCCTGAAGTAATAGTAAACAGCACTTAAGGCGTACGATCTTCTTCCAGAGAGCATTCTTTTCTTTCTCTCTTCCTCCCATCCACTCTCCCTAAACCCTTTTGAATATTGCTGTTATCGTCTCTTCCTTCTCATGCATTGCACAGAGAGGGTTTCTTATAGGCCGCAGTTTTGGGAAGTGATTTCCAGACCTGCATTTGCCCTTATCAATCTGCTTCTCATAACCCAGGAAACGTATCTATGGACTACCGATCCCCCACGATCGTGCGCCGCGGCTTTACACTTGTTGAACTCTTAGTCGTCATCGCGATTATCGGTGTTCTCATTGCCCTTCTTCTTCCAGCCGTGCAACAAGCCCGCGAAGCTGCCAGACGAACGCAGTGCATTAACAACCTCAAACAGGTTGGACTGGCCGTTCATAATTTTCACGATACCTTCGGCGAACTTCCTCCTTCACGCGTTCAGTACGAATACCTTGGCTGGTCAGCTCTGTTGCTCCCCTTCATGGAACAAGGCAATCTCTACGATCAGATTGACATGAAGAAGAAATACATCGATCAAACCGCTGCCGTGCAGCAAACCGGCATATCAGGTTATGTCTGCCCCAGCCGCCACAAGTCAGGAGATCTCACGCAGGTCGTTCAGGCAATCAATGGGGCCAACGGCGCCGTCTGGGACTACGCTTCTGTCTCCGGTCCCAGCGGCGACAATTCGATCATTCGTCAACTGCGAAAAGAAAAAGGTATGCTGGTCGTCGCCGACGGCAACAAAGATAAATACCGCAGCCAAACCGACTTCGCTTCCGTGACCGACGGCCTAACCAACACCATCATGGTTGGCGAGCGGCATGTGCAGGTCCAAAATCTGCGCGACGAAAAGACAGGACACGATGGTCCGATTCTAAGCGGCTGGGCCTACACGACGATGCGAGCTGCTGGACCAGACTACCCACTCGCGAGCAACAAGCGTGACGACGTTGATGGCGTGGCCCACTTGGTGTTTGGCAGCTTCCACCCTGGCACCGTTAATTTCGTGATGGGAGACGGCAGCGTTCGGCCAATTCAAGTCAACATCGATGAGATCAACCTAGGGCGACTGGCCAGCTGCAACGACGGACAGACGCTCAGCGCTGACTTCTAGCCCATTCGTCGCGATGGCCTCTTCAACTCTTGCCATTGCCAGGGGCAGGAAGCCCCTGAAGTTGATGCAGATTACTTGATTGATGTCATGCGCAAATTCGTTGCGTATGACTTAAAACACACTCCTGCTCGCATTCTCTTTTTCATGGGATCGAAGCCCCACAATGAATACAACAAAGCCTTACGGTTATCTCTGGCTAGGCATAGTCCTGCTTGGCTTGGCCCCTATGCTGGGCTGCGACAAATCTGTCGCCACTCATCCGGTCAGCGGCAAAGTCGTTCTAGCCAACGGCTCGCCAGCCAATGGAGGCATCGTCAAGTTTCGTACCACTTCCGAAGAAGGTGAAATGGTCAAAGCCTCTGGGAAGATTCAAAGCGATGGTTCATTTCAGCTAAGCACCTTTGAAGATGGCGACGGCGCCCTGGAAGGTGACCACGAAGTAATCCTATTCAGCCCTGCCTCTGGCGATGGCAACGTCTCTGTGGCACCTAATTTCGCCTCGAAATATCGCAACTACGAAACCTCAGGGCTCAAATTTGCAATAGCTCCAGGAGAGAACGATATCGTCATTCAGCTGGAAGCTCGCTAACCCAATAAGTCGTGTGGAATTGACAGCATCGCAATTGTCTTCTGAGATTCATTCCAGGGATAAAGGGGCGAGATTACACCTTAAGTGCTAGGTCGCCCCTTAATTCATGCGATTTTATTGCGATTAACGCAGTAAACTTGCGACTCAGCGTACGACTATTAGATGTACCCTCAGTCGGTTTTTCATTATTCTGGGGGGAACCCTCCCAAGCGATGTCCTGCCTGAAAATATGACGTACCAACTTCCAGAACGCCCCGCTTGCGACGACACGTCGCAAGATCAACGCTACGCAGACTTTCTGACGTACTACTCGGGGAATTGTGATCGGTTGCATGCTTATATTTATTCGCTTCTGCCCCACCATGCCGATGCCGACGACGTTTTCCAACGCTGCAGCTTGCTGTTGTGGAAGAAGTTCGAGACCTTCGACC
Source organism: Bremerella cremea (assembly GCF_003335505.1). Classification (NCBI taxonomy): domain Bacteria; kingdom Pseudomonadati; phylum Planctomycetota; class Planctomycetia; order Pirellulales; family Pirellulaceae; genus Bremerella; species Bremerella cremea. The sequence continues at coordinate 172,282 of NZ_QPEX01000030.1, read as the reverse complement.
AAGGCCGAGATTTCCTTTCCTGGGCCTGTGGCGTGGCGTTCTACGAAGTCAAAAACTTCCTGCGTACCGCCAACCGCGATCGTCTACAATTTAGTGAAACGCTACTCGACCTTCTGGCAGAAAAACGGGGCGAAGACCTTTCCAGTGTTCCCGATCACTTGGCAGCACTTCGCTTGTGCGTCAAAACCCTGACCGACCGCCAACAACAATTAATCTGGAAGGCGTACGGCAGTGCAACGACCGTAGCGGACTTAGCAGCCGATACCGGTCGCTCTGCCCAGACACTTTACAATCAGTTAGCTACCATTCGCCGCAGACTGGCCCAATGTGTCCAGATGCGACTCGCCGCCCTAGGAGAGGACGCATGACTCGTGAACCAAACAAACGTCTTGGCGAACTAGCTCACCTTAGTGTTCACGGCTCCCTCACTTCCGCCGAGCATGCGGAGTTAGAGCAAATCTTGCTCGCCAGTCCCGAAGCGCGAGACGAGTATTTCCTGCTTCTCGATCTGGAATATGGCTTGGCCAAGTTGGCCGTTGAAGAAACTGGGCTGCAAGCGATCAGCCTGCCAGAGGCGATTGTCTCTTCTTTGGGTACGCGTCGCGAAAAAAAGGCTCCGCCATCCCGGCACAGCAGCTACATGCTTGCCATGGCCTTGGCCCTGCTAGGATTCCTGGCAACGGCTTTCGTATATTGGCACAGTAACCAAGAAGGTCGCGTTGCCCAAGACGGCACGCAGTCGGCAGCAAAGCAAGAAAAGGCGAATCCGAACGCCGTAGCTTCCGCCCCACCCGAAATGCAGATTATGCAACTTGCGGGGAGTCGTTTTTTTGGCGAATCGAAAATCTTCGCTCCGGGAGAAGTCCTGACTCTCGATCACGACTACGCCCTTGTGGCAGGAAGCGTTCAACTTCGCAGCCGCACAGGGGCCGAGATGATAGTCCAAGCGCCTGCGATCTTCTCGGTTCAGTCGGCGGAACGGGTTATGCTGAAAATGGGTGAATGCTCGGTTTACGCTCCCGCTGGAGCAGAAGGATTTCGCGTACTAACTCCGCATGCCGAAGTTGTCGACAAAGGAACTCGCTTCTCCATCAACGTGCATGAATCAGGCGAGGCCGATGTGGAAGTGATTGAAGGAGCCGCCGAAGTTTTTACTGCGGAAGAAATCAATCAACCTTCCCATACCGGGCTGCTCTTGGAAGCGGGCGAAGGACGTGTTATTAGCTCCCTCGGCGAGATTGCCACAAGCAACGGCCCTCAGTTTGGGCAAACCTACAAATCGATTCTGCCCGATCGGGTTGTTTCCTTTGATGTTTCCCCAGCAGGAGATCCCCACCCGGACCAACTTCTGGCCGTTACCGTCCAACGGGGTGGCAAGTCTTACACCTACGATGTCGACCAATTGATCGACTTTGACTTGATCCACTTCAAAGTGAATAACAATACCCACAACCTGACGACTCCTCTGTTGAGCATCGACCCCAAAGAAGGCGATGATTCGCGTCGTCGACAGGAATACCTCGACCGTGATCATTGCCTTTGCACCGGCATCCTCAACCCAGGCGGCAGTTCCCAGCCGCTGACTTCCGACCCAGATATCGCCAATCAAGATCTCAATCGGAGAACCCCTGGTTTAGCGGTCCGCTTCCACCAACCGATAATCAATGGGCCAGGGCCGGACGTGGTTCTTTTCGATTTGCATGTGATTGTACATCCTGCCGACGGGGATCCTTTCCACGTTTCCCCTCTGCTTTTCGAGCCGGGCCTAAAAACCCACACGGTTCGCAAGTACGACATCTCGCTGAGCGATCATAGTTCGCATCAGCTGAGTCATTTTCGTTTGTACGGTTTTGATCGCAGAGTTCGCAGCGTCGAGGAGCTTTGCCAAGCCGATCACAATGGCGGTGTCCCGCATGCGGTGCCTGCGAAAGTCATTGCCACCGGTATCGATCTATCGGACTTAGGCTATCCCGCTGGGGCAGAAGTCCGCGAATTGTTCATCCAAGATGCCATGGATGATGAAAACCAAGTAGATCCGGTCTTCATTGGCGCCTTCCCTCCCGTGCCTTCTCCTATCTCACCCGCAGATCCTACCTCAACGGAAGAGTAGTTTATGTTCAATCACTTCCGGCCTATCGCGCCGCTCATTTTGTTGTTTCTGACTGGGATGATGTCGGAAACGCTGATCGCTGGTGAGAAAGAATCTGCCCACTTCTTTGAGACCAAGGTCCGTCCCCTACTCGCTCAGCACTGCTTCGAATGCCACGGCGCGAAAGAGCAGAAAGCCGATTTGCGAGTAGATCGTCGGCAACACTTTTTCAAAGGAGGAACCGGCGGACCGATCGTCGAGCCAGGCAAACCAGACGAAAGCGAACTGATCGCGGCGGTGAAGTACGAGAGCTACGAGATGCCTCCGAAAGGTCAGCTGCCCGAAGATCAAATCGCGATCCTGGAAACCTGGGTCGCCAACGGTGCCTATTGGCCCGAACCCCAAGGAGACGTTCGTCAAGACGAGCTATTCACCCCAGAAGACCGCGCCTGGTGGGCCTTCCAACCGGTATCGCGTCCCGAGGCTCCTTCGGTCGACAAGCATGCCGTCGCTCACAATCCCATCGATCATTTCATTCTGGCCAAACTTCAATCGCAACAACTTTCACCCGCCCCGCCTGCCGAGCGACGTGACCTGATCCGTCGTGTGTACTTCGACATGTTGGGGATGCCCCCGACTCCGGAAGAAATCGCCGCGTTTGAAGCCGACGAAGACGAACATGCTTACGAGAAACTCGTCGACAAGGTCTTGGCCGATCCTCGCTATGGCGAACGTTGGGCCACACACTGGCTCGATTTGGTTCGCTACGCCGACTCGGACGGTTATCGCCAAGATGCTTATCGCCCCAACGCGTGGCGATACCGCGACTACGTAATCCAAAGCCTCAACGCAGACAAATCGTACAAACAGTTCCTCCAGGAACAACTCGCCGGGGACGAACTCGCTCCGGATGATCCTGCTGCCTTGGTGGCGACCCACTTCCTACGTGGCGGCGTTTACGAATACAACAGCCGCGATGCCAAAGGGCAGCAAGTTCTCATCTCCGACGAACTGACCGACACCGTCGGCGACGTTTTCATGGGCATGGGAATCGCGTGTGCTCATTGCCACAACCATAAGTACGATCCCATTCTGCGTGACGACTATTACCGATTACAGGCCTTCTTCAAACCGATGGTCTGGAAAGACGACCACCCCTTGGTCGACGAGGCCGAGGTAAAAAAGTACGAAGCCGAGCTTGCCCAGTGGGAAGCGAAGCATAAAGAACTGCTCGACAAGATCGAAGCGATCGAAGGGCCAGCTCGCAAAAGCCGCGAGAAGAAGGCGGTCTCGATGTTCCCGCTCGAAGTCCAGGAAATGTACTGGAAGCCAGCCGACGAGCGAACAACTTACGACAACCAAATCCGCTATTTAGTTTACGATCAAGTCAAGTTCGAGTACGCACGTCTGCAAAACGGTATTCCCAAACAAGATCGGCAAAAGTGGGAAGACCTCAAAAAAGAACTTCAAGCCTTTCTGAAAACCAAGCCAACGCCACCGCCGATGGCCAACATCGCCAGTGATGCTCCTGGCGTGATTCCTCCCACAACGATTCCCGACGATCGCAGCAAACGCGAGATCAAACCTGGCTTTCTTACGATTCTCGACCCGCAAGACGCTTCCATCGATCCTTCATCGGTCGCCGCCGCAGATACGAGCGGTCGCCGCGCGGCGCTCGCCCGCTGGCTCTCGCGTGATGACAATCCGTTGACGCCGCGCGTGATTGTAAACCGTATTTGGCAATATCATTTCGGCACTGGCCTCTCCTCCAACTCCAGTGATTTTGGCCGTCTTGGCGAACCGCCCAGTCATCCACAGTTGCTCGATTGGCTGACCAGCGAATTCATTGAGAATGGTTGGCATTTCAAGCCGCTACATCGTACCATCTTACTCTCGGCCACTTATCGTCAATCGTCACAAATCGCCATTCCAGAACGCGCCCAACTGACCGATCCGAAAAACCGTTTACTGTGGCGATATCCGCCCCGTCGGCTGGAAGCGGAACAGATTCGCGATGCGATGCTGGCCGTCAGTGGCGAGTTAGACGATAAATCAAGCGGCCCAGCCTCGTCCAGCAACAGTGCCTCGCGCAGCGTTTTCACCAAGAAGATGCGGAACTCGCCGGACGCCTTGCTAGATAGCTTCGACGCCCCGAATGGTTTCGCCAGCGTGGCTCAGCGTAATGCTACGACAACCGCAACGCAGTCCCTGTTGATGTTTAACGGAGACTGGACGCTCAAGCGAGCCGAAGCAATGGCCAAACGCTTAAATCGCCAGTATGGCAACGACTACGCCGAAATGGTGCGAGCCAGTTTCCAGGAATGCTTCGGCAGAGCGCCGAGCAAGTCGGAGTTCGCTGCTTCACTCTCGTTCATCCAACAGCAAATTGCTGACAACCAAAACCTAGCCAAAGCCAAGTTGCACGATCTTCCATCGACGGCTTTGATCGACGAACCACAGATGCAACGTTGGAGTACCGCCTTCAACATCAGCGACGCCAAGCCGCACGAGCTACTGACCCTGCCTGAGACCGATCCACTTCCTTCGCACAACTTTACGATTGAAGCGATCGTATTTCCTCGCAAACTGTTTCCAGATGCTTCGGTGCGAACGATTGCAGCCCGTTGGAATGGTTCCAATGCTACCGCCGGTTGGAACTTCGGCATCACCAGCGAAAAATCGGCTTATCGCCCGCGCAACTTGATCATGCAATTGATCGGCAAAGACAAGAGTGGTCAGGTGACCTACCAAGTCGTCCCCTCGAACATCCGCATACCTTCGGACAAACCTTACTACGTAGCGGCAGCCGTCGACTTCGATGCCGGCACGACAACTTTTTATGCTCGCGATATGTCGTACGACGAATCGGAGCTCGAAACGGCCGTCGTCAACCATTCAATTCTCGGCGACTGTGGTGATGATTCGCTCCGGTTTACCGTGGGAGGTCGTGATTCGAGTTCGCCCCACAATTGGGACGGTCTGATCGACGACGTCCGTCTCACGCGGAGCGCGATTCTTGATCCTGCCAAAATCATGATCAACGATCCCAACAACTTGGTCACCGACGATACCGTTGCCCTCTGGCGGTTTGTCCGTTCCGATCCGGAAGGGCCTCTTTCCGATGTGAAAGACGAGCATCCTTTGGCTCTTTCCCTCCGCTCGCACAGCGACACGTTGAGTCCCGTCCTCGTCGCTATCAGCGATTTCTGTCATGTCCTTTTGAATTCCAGCGAATTCCAGTACGTCGACTAACCGCACACTTCCTTCCATGCAGAGATATCGATATGCATAACCGACCTCACATCGAAGTACCAACCTCGCGGCGTGAATTCCTGGCGAAATCTGGCGGCGGCTTCGGAGCGTTGGCATTGGCCGCGCTGTTAGGCGATCGTGCCCAAGCAGATAGCGGCACGAGCGAACCGCTCGATCCTCGCGCCCCCAAGGCGACTCACTTCCCGGCGAAGGCCAAAAATGTGATCTTCCTGTTCATGGAAGGTGGCCCCAGTCATATCGACCTGTTCGATCCCAAGCCACTGTTAAACAAACTAGCCGGGCAACAATTGCCGGATAGCTTTGGCAAAGTGATTCTGGCCATGGGTGAGAATGACGCGCCTTTGATGGAGTGCCCGCGGGTTTGGAATCAACATGGCGAAAGCGGCTTGTGGGTTTCGGAGTGGCTTCCAGAAATCGCTACCTGTGCCGATGACTTATGCGTAATCCGTTCGTGCGTTTCCGATGGCATCAATCACTCTTCTGGTGTCTGTCAAATGAACACCGGCCATGTGATTGGTGGCCGACCTTCATTGGGTGCCTGGGCAACGTATGGGTTAGGGACAGAAAACCAGGACATGCCGGCATTCGTGGTGCTGACCGACAGCAACCGTCAGGTCGTGAACGGCCCCCGTAACTGGGGCAGTGGCTTTATGCCGGCAGCCTATCAAGGCGTGCAATTTAAATCAGGTGCTGATCCCATCCTGAATTTGAATCCACCAAGCCACATCACACCTGATCGCCAGCGAGCCAAGCTCGATCTTTTAGGTCAGATCGATCGTCGGCATAGCGAACTTCGGCACGGCGATTCTGACTTGGAAGCGCGAATCAAATCGTACGAATTGGCCTTCCGCATGCAATCAGCCGCCCCCGAGATTGTTGATCTGAGTACAGAATCGGAAGAAACCAAGCAGCTTTACGGCATCGACCAAAAAGAAACCAACGTCTTCGGCAGCAACTGCCTCATGGCCCGCCGCTTGGTCGAAAATGGTGTTCGCTTCGTCCAGCTTTACAGCGGAGCTGGCAGCGGGTGGGATGCCCACAGCAATATCGAAGGCAACCACGGAAAACTGTGCAAAGCGGTCGACAAACCAATCGCTGGTCTCTTGAAAGACCTTAAGCGACGCGGTTTATGGGACGATACGCTGGTGATCTGGGGTGGCGAGTTCGGGCGGACACCGATGTCGGAGCAAGGGAACGGACGCGATCACAACCCCACTGGTTTCACCATGTGGATGGCCGGTGGTGGCGTCCCTGGCGGTCGCACCATCGGAGCGACCGATGAACTTGGCCTACGGGCAGTCGAAAATCCGCTGCACGTCCACGACCTGCATGCGTCGATTCTGCGTATCCTGGGGATCGATCACACCAAGCTAATCTATCGCCACAAAGGGCGTCCGGAACGAATCGACATGAACGAGGGCAAAGCCGAAATGAAACTACTCGGGCTGGCCTAACTGTCGGTTCAAGTTGCCCTGCCTCGCGCATGCTCTTACATCATCCGCGAGGGCACAGCATAGTGCTGAATCTGGTCCGTAGCCAATTCATACGGCCAGAAGACAAGCCACGACTGCGCATCGCTTTTCTCTGCTGCCGATTGTTGTGGTAACGCAGTTAACTTCTTCACAACTTGAATCTGCGACCACCCCAACTCTTCGGCGGGAAGATCCTCTGGCATAAATCGTCGGACGGTTGCCGGGCACCCAGGCAGATGCCACAAAACCAACAATTGCCCCAGCGTGTCGCGACGAATCAGCGCCGGCAGATGCCCGTTAAATTCGGCCGATAACCCAAAGATCACTCCTTGGTCTGTCTCTGCTTCGCGTCGGTCGAAGTCATCCCAGCGTTGGCATAGCTCTTTCTCTGTGCGGTACAATACGATCGTCCAGCGAGCCGTTCCCAACGTGATGTTGACCGGCGTCAATTCTTCATCCGCTTGGCGGAGCGAATGAAAGAGACTCCAGCTTACACCGTGTCGCTTACGTGGCAGCGTACCACGAGCAACAAGATCGAACTTAGGAAGTTCGCCGGGAGCACAACGATCGAGTTGCATCGAGTCGAACAAAGCAGAAAAGGGGCTCGGGGCAATCATGGCAGCGTCCTCAAAACAATGGATCTTCAGGCCCAACACGAGGCCTGCTCGATCTATTTCTATATCGCTGAGATAAGCTATGAGTGAGGCATGGATGAGATCTACTTCATTTTAAACAGAACCACTCGCATGTATATCAACTTGAATCAGGCGATCTGGAAAGATAAAGCCGATTTTAGATTTCGCACTTTCGCTTGCGGATTCTGCTCTAGAATTCATCATCCACCCTTTGTCGTGCGTCATGCTGATTAGCGGCCGATTGTTCCCTATAAAGCCAGAATCCCAACGTGAGTAGCCGAATTCTTATTATCGAAGACGAACCGCAGATTGCGGACTTCTTATTTCGTGGCTTGCAAGAGGAAGGCTACTCTGTTGAACGAGCAGCCGATGGTCCCACCGCCTGGAATATGCTGCAAAGCGGCCAGTGGGATCTGATTCTCTTAGACTGGTGGCTGCCTGGCGAAGATGGAATCGACGTTTTAAGGAAGTTCCGAGGCATCGATCGCTCGACGCCGGTTTTATTCCTGACCGCGCGCGATGCCGTTTCCCACCGGGTCGAAGGGCTCGATGCAGGTGCCGACGACTATCTAGCCAAGCCGTTTGCTTTCGCAGAATTAACGGCTCGTGTTCGGGCCCTGCTGCGCAGACCCGATCAGCAATCAGGGCTGGTGCTCAGTTATCGCGATATCCGAGCCGACTTGGGTAGCCAGAAGGCGACCCGCGATGGATCGAGTCTTGATCTGACTGCCAAAGAGTTCTCGCTACTGTGCTTGTTTCTGCAGAACCCAGGCAAGATCCTTACCCGCACCCGGATCTTTGATACGGTATGGGGAGACACGTTCGATGGCCTTTCCAATACCATTGAAGTCCACATCAAAGAGCTACGACAGAAGCTGGAACAATTTGGCCACCGCGTCATTCACACTCGCCGCAATCGAGGCTACTTACTGGAAGATACTGAAGACTAACCTATGACCCTTGTCAATCGAGTTTCCACGTTCTTCCTGGTCGCACTCGCGGTATGCCTGATTGGGTTCTCGCTGACGATGACGGTGTTCATTCGTCACCATATGCTGGCTGAATTCGATGCTCACCTGCGGTCCTCGCTGAACATTCTTTCGGCTGGCTTAGAAGCCGAGTCTGACAGCATTAAGTGGCAGCCCAACGAACACACCATCGAGCTAGGAGACGAGCACGCGCAAAACGAAATTCGTTGGATTTTGGTCGATGAACAACATCAACTGATCGATCGCTCGGACAACTTAACTCCAACCGACGAGACCGACGCCACGCTATTGCAATTAGCAACAAAGCCGCATGCTTCGTCTTACGACATTTCCCAGCAAGGAAGATGGCGGTATCTCCAAAAGCTCTTGGTGGCCTCCGATCCAGCCCCTTCCGAATCGCTTGAATTCGACGAGTTCGAGCGAATCCTCGTAACGGTGGCACGTCCGGCAGATCAGCTTAGTGCCGACCTATACCGCCTAGCGATTCTCGCCGTGGCCTTGCCGCTTGTCTTTTGGAGTGTTGCGGCCCTGCTCGGCCGGGCTTTTTGCCGGCGGGCTTTGTTACCGGTTGTTACCATGGCCCAACAAGCACGCAGCACCAAGTTCAACGACTTTTCGTCTCGTTTACCGGTCTCTTCTCAACGCGACGAACTCGCCGACATGGCCGAGGCCTTCAACGGTTTGCTCGATCGCCTAGAGCTATCCTTCCGGCGTCAAGCGGCATTCGCAGGCGATGCAGCGCATCAGCTAAAAACCCCCTTAACGGTACTTCGAGGCCAAATCGATGTCGCGATGCTTCGCCCTAGAAGCCCAGCCGAATACCAATCGATTTTGCAAACGCTGAGCGATCAGACCTATCAATTGCAACGTATTATCGATTCGCTTCTGATGTTGGCGCGCGACGACAACGAACGTCCCGGCGACTGGCAGACTGTCCAGTTCGACCAATGGCTAAACGAGTATGCCCAGCAATGGTCCGAACATCAACGAGGATCAGATATCACTTGGTCTGCTTCGCCCAACGCATCCCTAGAAACCTCGCCCAGTATGCTTCGTGTCGTTCTCGACAACTTCATCGACAACGCCGCCAAATTCAGCCCACCTGGCACTCCGATTGAAGTATGCTGCCAACCGCATGGCAAACTCATCGAAGTCTCTGTCAGCAATCAAGGCTCGACCATTTCCGCCGACGACCAGGCAAAAATCTTCGAGCCCTTTTTTCGCAGCCAGGAAGCACGCCGGCAAGGGATCTCCGGCACTGGCTTGGGACTGGCCATGGTGGCCCGCGTTGCCGAGCGTTTGGGCGGCTCGGTTCGCTGCGATTCCTCGACGGCAAACGTTACTCGCTTTGTGCTCGCCTTGCCAAACTCTACAAAATCCATGGACAAAGTTATTTGCCATGCCACCGAGCACAACCTAGCCTAACGTATCGTTTCGCGCGAGAATCGATCACGTTTTGACCACGTTCGTTCTAATCGGAAGAATCCTTGAGATTGTGAAATTTTTCCCATTTACAAATGGGCTCCCGTTCGCGAAATTGCGGGAACAAGCATACGTCGCTAGTACCAAGCGGCGGTGTCACAACGTTCGAGGCGGTGAAATGAACGCTGGGCATAGGAAGAATCTATTTCAGTTCTAACCAGCGAGGATCTCTATCATGGCTCGTTTCGCTATTATCGAAGTGAACGACTCGTTGACGATTGCCCAAGTAACGCCTGGCCAACTGCCGGAAGATACGGCGCGTCAAGAACGTGGGGCACTGGTCGATCCCAGTATCTACCGTTCCTACGATCAGGCCTGTGAAGTGCTGCACGGCATGCAGCGACGTGACGCGGAACGTCTGGGCGAGCACGCAAGTCTCGTCTAAACAACAATTCTGCCAACCGGTCCCCTGACCAGGTCCATTCCGAGCGGAATTCTCGAAATATTCATTCCCTCGGTATTCAAACCACGAGATCCCTCTCGGCCTTGATTGAGGACTCCCCGAGAGGGATTCTAATTGCTACAACCAGCTTAATCGCACGCCTCGCTGGCTACGTCTTGCAGCAATGCACCGGATATCAGGCTTCTCTTTTTGAGCCTCCCTGGTCCACTTTTGTCCCTTAGCCTTTCTACAGAATCAGGGACGACGTTTCTCCAGATTGAAACGCAAATGAGTCTGACTAGGATGACTTAGAGAGCAAGATCTTTGCTCCTACTCCCCTTTTCACCTTATGCCTTTCGACTTTGGAGGCTCCCTTACCATGACTCGCATCATCACTTCGTTAGCATTCGCCGCCCTGTTGGGAACCATATTTGTATCTTCGGCGGAAGCTGGCATCTTTGGACGTCGTGCTTATCGCCCACATTATCATGCCCCACGCGTCGAGTACCGTTACTATCAAGCAGCCCCAAGCTACCAATCCCCTAGCGTCCACGTCATTCGCCACGTGAACGATCCGTCGATGTTCCGCGACCAGATGGGTTACGGCGAGAGCTAACCTTGCAAAAAACCAAGCCTGCACGAGGGCAGGCTTGGCACGCGGAGAAAGAATTGAGCATGGCAATCAGGGGACTCTATTCCCCATAGCCAGAACGATCTCGCGGCAAAGCTGCCATGCGTTGGACTTCGGCATCGGACACGGCCGCTTGTTTGGTGGCAGCTTGCGGAGCAGCATCGATGGCAGCTCCGCATCCCTGGCAACAATATTCAACGACACATTTATAGGCCGGTACTTCAACGGTTGTCGTCTTCCGAACGAGCACTCGGCGTGTTCGACAATGAGTGGCCCTGGGGGCTTTGTCGCAACAGCCTTGGGCACAATCGGTACACCCTGTTTCACCACAGCCGGTTTTCTTATGTCCAAACAGCGAGATCCCAAACAATGTGTCAGGCAGCATCGAACTAGGCAATAAGCCACACACTTGCTCACTATCGCAAGAAAAACTCACCTTCTTAACCTTCTTCATCTCGCACACAATGCGCGTTCGCTTCTGACATTCGCATTGTGTCGCGCAGTGGCCACAGCAGTTGGGCTCGCCAAAGACGATCTGATCCATCTTCTCTGCGGGTGGAACTTCGGCAGACGGAATCGGCGGCAAGGCAACCGGTTCTTGGCTACGAACGGGACCGACGACACAGGCCACCATCGTAGCCAAGACAATCATAATGATTTGAGGACGCATTTCTTATTCCCTTCCTGGGCTTAGCTATCTCGTTTGTAATTTTCACTAAGAGTTGACCAACGGTCTAGAAATCGAACTGCATCCGCATTTGAAATACGTGCAAGTCACCATGAGAAGCAACCGGGTCATTCGTTTGGGAAAAGTCATACTCAAACATCGCTCGCGTGAACGGGCTCAAATACCAGTTCAAACTAACCAAGTGACGATAGTCGCGTCCGCCAAAGATATTGTCGCTAGTCAAGTTATCGTGAGCATACCGATAAGCGATTTCCCACGCTCCGCGTCCCCTACCGATGCAACCATCTGCGGTACGTACGCGGAAGAAGTTCTCGTAGGGGACGATTCGATTCGAGAACGAGCCAGAGCGTCGGTTATAAGGTCGATTCTCGCCGGTCAGGACATAGCTGGCTTGAATGTAATAATGATCAAACGACTCGGCCCCGAAATCCACCGTATCAGCCGAGACATAGTGATACTCGGACTGCATGATGAAGGAACCATAGGCATAAGCAGCTTCCAAACCGGCGAGGTTATATGCCGTAGCTGCGAAGTTGCCGGTATCGACAATGAACGGAGCAAGTGCCGAGTCGGGGCGATTGCGGAAACGGAGTTTTTTGTCGCCCAGATGTCGCCAGCTATACCCCACACCGAAGTGAATCAAGCCACGCCCGTCGCTGGCTTCATCGTACCAAGGCAGGTAAGTGAACCGCCCAGTGATCGCGGAAGAATCTTCGTCGCTTTGGTAGAACGGTGGCTTATTGCTTTGCTCGGAAACAAACAGCCCTATCCCGTAGGTCCAATTAGCATCTGCATTATCAGAGTGCGCCATCACACCTAAATCACGACCAAGCAAAAACGGGCTCGAGCGTTCCATAAACGTGAGATACTTATTGGGTGTTAGCTGCTGCATCGAGAACGGTTCAAAGAAATGTCCGATCCGAAAGTTTTGGATGTAAGGTAGTTCCCCAAAGTCGAGATAGACATCCAACAAGCTGACTTGGCTGGAAAGATCGAACCAAAGACGGTACTGGGTGTTTTCCAGCACGTTCCCCTTGAGTTCCACCCAGCACGTACGCAACTTGATTGCGTTTTCGGCATCGCCAACCTGATCGACGCTTTGTTGGTTCTGGCTAAAAACGGCTGAGTCGAGGAAGAATCGACCGCCAACGTTCACCGAAGGTTTCAAAGCTGCTTTGGCGGCGGCCTTGGCGTCTTCTTTTTCAACCGTCGCTTTCCACTTTAACAGTGAGTCGACATCTTGGCTCAGATCAGGGGCAATCTCTGCCGGTGTACTGACCGGTGCGGACATCGGTCTTAGTTTCTCACGAGCCAGCTCGCGTTTTAGTTCATCAATCTGAGCTTGAAGATCCGCAGCTTGCTGAGCGGTTATTCCCGGTACTGGTGTCACCTGCATTGGCAACGGTGGTTCACCAATCCCAGGAAATTCAAAATCCGCATACGCCGTACTAAAACTTCCGGCAAGAAACACGGCTCCGATCACGATCCATCGTGTCATTTAATTCTGCCCCATCAGTAATTATTATCTCATTCGCGTTTACCAGCCCATCCATTGTCCGGCACAAAGTCATTCGTCTTGGTATTACTGATAGCTCAACCGAAATAAGTTTGGTTTTTCCTTAGATAGCGATATCCACATGGCATAGATTATTGTTATGCCAGCTAGAGAAACTTTCTCGCATCTCCCCCCCGTCCAGATATAACGATTGCAACGTGAATCACGGCCGCTCTCTCCCCCCTCGCAGGCTGATTTTGTAAGGCCAATTGCTACTAACCCCCTTCACAAACCCCTGCTCCTGGTGGATTGCTCCCAGTTTTTGCGCTCTTTTAAGCGAATTGCCCCTAACTCTATATCTCCTGTGACCTAGTGTTTTGCATTACTGAGTCGCAATTGGTGCCGACTTGGAAAGTTAGATGGCGAATAGGATGTGCAATCTTAGGCACGTCTGGGGCAGGAGAACTCGCATGCTTACCACGAAGGGCAAGATCAGTGGCTTGGTGGCTATTGGTTGCTTATCGCTCGTTCTGTTGATTTCGATTGGTTGGTACACCCTCTCCGAGCAGGTGGCTAGCCTGAATGAAATCGTCGATGACAACTTTCTCGTCCTCATCGACGAACAAATTACGCCCCTGTTGCAAGACGAGATTTTGCCGTTCCTCAACGACGATCTTGTGCGCACCCAGCAAATGCAAGGGAGCATCTTGTTAATGCTAGATGCGGATCGCGACGCCTACCAGGTTTTGGTCGCCGAAATGGAAGCCCGCAGCTTGGCCTTAACCGGTACGTCCACCCCAGAGAGATATGAACAGCTTGTTGCCTCGCACGAGGAAAACCTCTCGCAAGTCGACCGTCGGGTGAACGAATCGAAAACGGGCATCTTCAGCGACGAGGCCATGGGCCACCTGAACGATTCATTGAACCGTTTCGAATCGTGGAAAGCGATCACACGAAATATCGTCGCTTTGGCAGCACCAGGCAAAGATGTCGATCCCGAGCAACTCAATAGCCTATCGCAGGAAGCTCTCGTCGAGTTCGAATCGTTCCGGGCTCCTTTAGATGAAGCAAAAGAGCGTCTCGAACTCGATATCGTCTCGGCCTTGGCAGAAATCAATCGTAAAAAAGAGCTCATCAACGAAAGTGAGCAGAAAGCCAGCGCAAGTCGCGAGTCGGTCGTCGCTACGGCAAATGAAGTTCGGGGAAATGCCCGACGTTCGGTGAGCAGCTTCTTAATCATAGGTGCCATTGCGATCTCGCTAACGGTGATCTTAGGTACGATTATCTCGCGCTCGATCATTGCTCCTTTGAACCAAACTATTCGCATGCTGGATGGCATCGCGGCCAGTGGTGGCGATCTGACTCAACGACTGACCATGAACCGACGTGACGAGTTCGGACGCTTAGCGAAATCGTTCAATCATTTCGTCGAGAAAATCCAAGGTGTGGTGAGCCGAATTGCTCAAGACTCAGAGATCTTGGTGCAATCCTCTACGGAACTGGATGACACTTCGCACAGCTTAACCAAGGGTGCCGAGGAAGCCTCGCTCCGCAGTTCGTCCGTGGCCGCCGCTGCGGAAGAGATGACGGTTTCGATCTCGAACATTCAGCAAACCACCCACGACATGAACAACAGCTTCGATCTGGTTTCGCACGCGGTCGACGAAATGTCGCGAAGCATCTCCGAGATTGCCAACAATACCGAGCAATCCTCGACAATCGCGAGTGCCGCCTCGACCACAGTGAGTGCCAGCCACGAGAAGATGGAACTGCTCAGCCAGGCCGCAGCCGAGATCGGACGTGTGACCGAAGTGATTCAAGATATCGCCGAGCAGACGAACTTGCTGGCTTTGAATGCGACCATCGAAGCCTCGCGAGCCGGGGAAGCAGGTCGCGGTTTTGCCGTGGTGGCGACCGAAGTCAAAGCCCTCGCTCGCCAGACCGCCGAAGCCACCGACGATATCCGTTCGCGGATTGCTGGCATCCAATCTTCGGCCAGTACCGCCGTCGAAACAATTTCCGATGTCGACAATGTTGTCAAACAGGTTCAGCAAATTTCGGTGACGATTGCTGCGGCTGTCGAAGAACAACGCACCGTCGCCCACAGCATCTCAGAGCAACTACAAAACGTTTCGCACGGGGTGAAGTCGGTGTCGCATAGCCTCGACCAATCGTCCGAAGCAAGTGCTGAAGTTAGCCGCAGCATCGCTCAGGTCGACGACGTTGCTAGTCGTACGCTTTCCGATGCGGGTCGAACCGGCACGATCGGCAATCGCATGACAAGCCTGGCAGCCCAGTTGAACGAAACGCTAAGTGAGTTCAGCTACTAGGGTCCACAACAGCTTGAATTGCCTTCGCAATTCCCCATGAACTTTTTAAGCCAGCCAAAGCCACCCGGTCTTTGGCTGGCTTTTTTCGTCTTACAAGCTCTCGAAGTGGACCTTCCCCTCGCCTACCAACACGGCATAGTCCCCCAGCGCAAAGCGACCATCCCCCAGCGTTTGGCATCCTTGCTGCAAGCAGACCTCGCCCTCAACCGAGACGACACCTTGCGTTGGTGTTTCTCCCATCGGATGCAAACGCACCACGGCGAAGCTGGCCTGGTCTTGTTTTTGGTAGGTCACCAATGCTGTTCGCCACAGCTGATCCCATGCCGCCGTTAAGTTCTCGCCATTGAACATGCCAGCGGCTTGCCAGCGTTTTCGCAGCCGGAGAAGCTCTTGGTACCAGCCCCATGTCTCTTGGTTGCCCTGTTCACGTGGTCCTATCTTCGACTTCCGAAATGCAGCCGGTGAAAGGCAGGACACAACCTGAGACCAATCGTGCTGCGGATGTTCGCGTCGGCGGCCATGTTCGACCGCCTCGCGCAGATGGGCATCGCCAAAGTCGGCAAAAAAGTAGAAGGGATGATCACTCGCGAACTCTTCCCCCATAAACAACATGGGAATCGCCGGTAGCGTTAGCATCAATGCGGCAGCGGCTCGCTGGGCTTCGTGGGAAGCAACCTGATGCAGGCGCAAGCCGTTGGGATGGTTACCTACGAAGTCGTGATTCTGAATCGAAAAGATCAGCGAATGCCAATCGGCAGGCGTACGATCTTCTTCGAGCGGAATTCGCCGACGCTTCTCCTTGATGGTTCCGCGAAACACGTAGCCACGGCGAAGCGTCGTATCGATGTCTTCCCCGGCCAGGTATCGCCGATCCGACATGTGCTGCTCTGGACGAATCTCTGCCGCAACCGCATGTAAGAAATCATCACACCAGATCGCATCGAAGCCGAAGCCATCCGCCTCTAGCGGCGTTAACAGCTGCGCATCGTAGATATTGCTTTCGGCGATCAAATGCAACTCGCGTCCGAGCTTCTCTTGCATCTCCGCAAAAGCGTCTCCGATTTCACCCACGA
Source organism: Bremerella cremea (assembly GCF_003335505.1). Lineage (NCBI taxonomy): Bacteria > Pseudomonadati > Planctomycetota > Planctomycetia > Pirellulales > Pirellulaceae > Bremerella > Bremerella cremea. The sequence goes on along the minus strand of NZ_QPEX01000030.1, from coordinate 155,743 downwards.
TATGCCGAGGCGAGTGATCGACAATGCAATGCGTCGCATCGAGCCGCAAACCGTCGAAGTGGAAGTCTTCGATCCAGTACGTGGCATTGGCCACAATGTAGTCGCGCATCATCGCGTTTCCCTCACCATCCAAGTTAGGGGCGTCTCCCCAAACCGTTTGGTGCTGCGACGAGACATAGCCACCGAAAGGATGCAGGTAGTTCCCTTCCGCGCCAAAATGGTTGTAGACCACGTCCAGAAGCACCGCCAAGCCCTTTTGATGAGCAGTATCGATCAGTTGGCGAAGCTCGTCCGGCGATCCAAAGGCATGGTGTGGGGCAAAGAAATCGGTGCCGTCATAGCCCCAATTCCAACGCCCGGCAGACTGAGCGACCGGCATTAGTTCAATCGCCGTCACCCCTAATTCGACCAGTTCGTCCAAACGCTCGATCGCGGCGAGATAGGTTCCTGCTTGCGAGAACGTTCCCACATGCAGTTCGTACACCACCAGAGCTTCTTTTGCGATCCCTTGCCACGTCGCATCTCCCCATACGTAGCTCCTCGGATCGATCAACTCGGACGGACGATGAACGCCTTCCGGTTGAAAGCGACTGGCCGGGTCGGGTCTTGGGTTGCCATCCGGCACGCGAAACCAATACCGCGTACCAACCGGCACGTTTGTGCGAACGGTAAACACGCCCGGCTCTGGCTGGCTCATCGGAAGCTCTTGCGCATGTTCCCCTTCGATCTGCAGCGTCAAACGAGCGCACGCCGGAGCATGCACCGTGAAGTCGACCGATCCATCATCTTGAAATTGGGGGCCAAAAGTACGTGGCATCGAGCTTTCCTGCGAAGTTAAAAAAGGAACCAACTCATCACAAACAGCAAACATTCTAAATTGGCGTGCCGATTATTTCGCGCGGCCAACAAATTGGCAATGCAGTAGCCACTCTCAGGGGGTTGCCGTTCGTTTTTCTCAAACGGTTCAGCTACAATCAAGCATCTGCATGCCAAACTCCTCATCCGTGAGACTGCCAATGCCCCCCACCTTTTCTTACGCCACCTCTTGGGCGGTTGCCCTGCTGCTGTCCATCGGTACGGCAACGCTTCATGCCCAGGACAAACCACAGCCGAACATCATTGTCATCCTAGCCGACGACATGGGTTATTCCGATATCGGTTGTTATGGTTCTGAAATCAAGACACCTACGCTCGACTCACTAGCCGAGTCTGGTCTGAAGTTCACTCAGTTCTATAACACGGCCCGCTGCTGTCCTACGAGGGCCTCGCTGCTGACTGGATTATACCCGCATCAAGCAGGCATTGGTCACATGGTCACCGGCAACTACGATCCCAACCAGTTTCCTGGCTACCACCAAGACCTAAACGATCGCTGTCAAACGATTGCCGAGGTTTTAAAGCCGGCAGGCTATTCGACCTACATGACCGGCAAATGGCACGTTTGCCATAACATTCATCCCGACGGTACCAAACACAACTGGCCACTTCAGCGCGGGTTCGATCACTTCTACGGCACGATCACCGGCGCCGGCAGCTTTTACGATCCCGCCGCCCTGTGTCGCGGCAACACGCTGATAACTCCAGTAAACGATCCGGAGTACCAGCCGGAGTCGTACTACTATACCGATGCGATCGGGGACAATGCCGTTCGTTTTCTGCAGCAGCACGAAGAGGGCACGAACGAGAAGCCGTTCTTTTTATACGTCGCATTCACGGCGGCCCATTGGCCCATGCACGCGTTGCCAGAAGATATCGCCAAGTACGAAGACCTTTACAAGCGTGGCTACGGCGAGATCCGCAAGGCCCGCTTTGCGCGGCTGAAGGAACTTGGCCTGATTGATCCCCAGTGGGAGATGGCCGCCCGAGCTGGCACCTGGAAAAAGATCGAGCACAAACCTTGGGAAATTCGCTGCATGGCCGTTTACGCCGCCATGATCGATCGGATGGATCAAAACATCGCCAAGATCACCAAGCAGCTGCAAGCCTCTGGCGAACTCGACAACACGCTTATTTTCTACATGCAAGACAACGGTGGTTGTGCCGAAGGAGTCGGCCGCGCCAGCGACAAGAGTTTGCCAGCCCCACGTCAGCCGATGGGCCCCGACGACCTTCAATTGGCCGTGATTCCGGCCTTCGCCCGCGACGGAAAGCCGATTCGCCATGGTCCGGAAAACATGCCCGGCGATTATGATACTTACATTGCCTATGGCCGCAATTGGGCCAACGTCTCGAACACTCCTTTCCGCGAATACAAGCACTGGGTCCACGAAGGAGGCATTTCGACACCCCTAATCGTGCATTGGCCAGCAGGGATTGCTGCGGAACAAAACGGCAAGCTGGTTACCACCCCGAGCCACTTAATCGACATCATGGCGACCTGCGTTGATGTGGCTGGAGCCGACTATCCGCAGCAAGCAGGCGGCCAACCAATGACGCCCTTGCAAGGAATCAGCCTGGCCCCGGCTTTCAGCGGTAACGAACCCCAGCGTAAGACACCAATCTTCTGGGAACACGAAGCCAACAGTGCCGTCCGCGACGGCAAGTGGAAGATCGTTCGCTACGGCAAAATGGGCACCGGCGAAACTCAACCGTGGGAATTGCACGACATGGAAGCCGACCGGACGGAACAACACGACCTAGCCAACGAACATCCTGAAATCGTGGAAAAGATGGCCGCCCAGTGGGATCAATGGGCCCACGAGGCTAACGTTCTTCCTTGGCCTTGGGGCGTTCAGAAAAAGAAATAATTGGAACACTCTCCCTCATGCAAAAGTTACGACATAGCTCATTAGCAATCGCGTTCTCGCTGCTGTTCTCCCTGGCAGTCCAAGCGGCCGAACGCCCTAACATCGTCGTCATCATGGTCGATGACTTGGGGTTCTCCGATCTGGGCTGCTTCGGTGGCGAGATTAACACCCCTAACATCGATTCCCTGGCCAGCGGAGGCTTGCGGTTCACCTCGTTTTACAATTGTGCCCGTTGTTGCCCGACCCGTGCTGCGTTACTGACTGGCCTTTATCCTCACCAAGTCGGCCTCATGCGAAACGGCAACTCGCTGACGCGCAACGGGGTGACGATTGCTGAAGCTCTGGGCGCGGCCGGTTATCAAACGGCCATGTCAGGCAAGTGGCATCTTAGCCGCACTCAAGCGTTGCCGGACCACCAAAAGCAGCTTGATTGGTTGAATCATCAATCGCAGCCCGATCGAACGTTCTCGCCAGTTGATTCCTACCCGATCAATCGTGGCTTCCAACGTCATTTCGGCCCGATTTGGGGTGTGGTTAATTACTTCGATCCCTTCTCGCTTGTCGACGGCGAAACCCCTGTCGACGAGGTGCCGGACGATTTCTACATGACCGATGCCATCACGCAGAAGTCGGTCGAGTACATTCGCGAGATGTCCAAGAGCGAAGCTCCCTTCTTCTTATACGTTGCCCACACCGCCCCGCATTGGCCCCTGCATGCCAAGCCCGAGGACATCGCCAAGTACAAAGAGACCTACCGTGATGGCTGGCACAAGCTACGGAACGATCGTTATCAACGCCAGGTCGAGATGGGGCTGATCGATCCGAACACTTACCCTAAGCCAGAACTGCAAGGGCAAGGAGACGACTGGGGCGCATTGGACGAAGCGACACGCAAGCACATGAGCCAACTGATGTCGGTCCATGCCGCGATGGTCGATTGCGTCGATCAGGGGGTCGGTCAGATTATCGATACTCTGAAGGAAACCGGCGAGCTTGAGAATACGCTGATCCTTGTTCTCGCCGACAACGGTGCTTCACCCGAGCGGTATCTGCAGCCAGGCTTCGATCGCCCCAACGAGACGCGTGCAGGCAAGCCGATTCAATACGAGGGACTTTTCACCCCTGGCAGCGAAACGACATGGGGCTATATCGGTTCGTACTGGGCCAGTGCCGGCAACACACCGTTTCGCTACTGGAAGGCGCAATCGTTTGAAGGGGGCGCCCACACGCCGATGATCGCTCATTGGCCAGCCGGTCTGAAGACGAAGCCCGGCAGTACCACCGATCAACCTGGCCACGTGATCGATGTCCTTCCCACCTTCCTCGAACTGGCCGCTGCCGAGTACCCGCAGACATTCAAGCAAAACAAAATCACGCCAGTCGAAGGGCTTTCGTTGGCGCCAATTTTATCGGGCCAACAGCGAGCAGGGCACCCTGCCCTCTTCTTCGAGCATGAAGGAGGCAAGGCCATGATCGCCGATGGCTGGAAGCTTGTGCAGCCCAAGCAGAACGGCCAATGGGAACTTTACCACTTGGCCCAAGATCGAACGGAAACCAACAACCTGGCTGCCACCGAGCCTGAGCGTCTGGCCCAAATGAAACGCCAATGGCAAGCATGGTTCAACCGCGTCAAACCGTAACCCTCAGTTAGGGAAATTCCCCCTATGCGTATCGCTTTCGCATTTTTTGCGTTGTTGCTTCTGGCCACGTCGACTTCCGCGGCAGAGTTGCCCAACATTGTCGTCTTTCTTTCGGATGACCATACCGTAACCGACTCGTCATTGTATGGCTCAACCGATCTGAAAACGCCCAACATGGAACGGATCGCTCAAGATGGCCTTACGTTCGATCGGGCTTTCGTTGCCTCTCCTTCCTGTGCCCCTAGCCGGGCCGCCTTGCTGACCGGGCTGATGCCTTCCCGCAACGGCGCCGAGCCGAACCACTCGCGGCCCCGCAAAGAGATCAAGAAGCTGCCGGCTTACTTCCAAGACCTGGGCTACGAAGTGGTTTCGTTTGGCAAAGTCGGGCACTACGCTCAGACGCCAGAGTACGGTTTCGACATCGCTCGTCACTTCAAATATCACGAGGACGTAGCCGTACCAGAAGCACTCAAGTGGCTGGAGGCTCGCGACAGCAAGCAACCGCTGGTGCTATTCGTCGGTACCAACTGGCCGCATGTCCCGTGGCCCAAAGCGGAAGATATCGACCCCAAGTCGATCAAGATCCCAGCCACCCACGTTCACACGCCCAAAACCCGGGCAGCCCGAGCCAAGTATTACCAAGCCGTGAAAACGATGGACCGCGAACTCGGGGAAGTGTACGACCTCGCTTATCAAAAGCTGGGACCGAACACGCTCTTTCTGCACACCAGCGACCATGGTGCCCAGTGGCCTTTTGGCAAATGGACCTTGTATGACGACGGTATCCGCACGCCGATGATCGCCGTTTGGCCTGGCAAGATTCAGCCTGGGCAGCGAACCGACGCCATGGTCAGCTGGGTCGATATCTTACCAACGCTGTACGCCGCCACGGGACAGACCCCACCGGAAGACCTCGACGGGCGTTCCTTCCTGCCGGTACTGCTGGGGGAAACGAAGCAGCATCGCAACGAGATTTTCACCGTGCATAGCGGCGACGGTAACAACAACGTTTACCCAACCCGTAGCGTGCGGACAGGCCGTTGGAAGTACATCCGTAACCTGCACCCTGAGTACAAGTTTCTCTCGCACGTGACCAACGTGAAGAAGGAAGACGCCTACTGGCCAAGCTGGGAACACAAGGCCCAAACCGCGAAGGAAGCGGCCCGTAAGGTAAAACGCTATCAGGAACGCCCTGCCGAGGAACTGTACGACCTAGAGGCCGATCCCAGCGAACAAACCAACCTGGCCGCCGATCCGCAGCATGCCGAAACGCTGAACCAACTGCGTGGCCAGCTTGATGCTTGGATGAAGGAACAAGGGGACCAGCAAAAGGTCTACGGCGATCCAACTTTGCTTACCACACCGTAAGCAAACGAGAACACAGCTAGGGCGGGTCGGAAACGATGCTCTCGCATGATGAACCGCTCTAGCTTAGATTCTCCTTGATAATCCGTGGCAAACTGAGCGAAACCAGGCAAGCCACAACATAAATAAACCACAGCCCGATAAGTGAATTACGGTTGGTTTGGTCCGTGGTCCACAGCGAGAAGACCAGCAAGCAGCTTCCGACCGCGGCCAGCGCTGCCACCGTCAAAAACATCACCGGCCGCATCTTTTCAGGGGCGATCTGCCACGTGCTGAAAATGGGGAAATACAGATAGGCCCCAAATACAACAACGACCAGGATGGGCACACTTTTAATAGCGATCCCCACGATCCCCAAGCCGGCAATTCCCAGCAGCATGAAGCTTAACAGCATGCTGCCGTAGAAATCCCATCTCGACATCGCATTGCGCCCAAGCGAGGTACAAGCGATTTGAAAGGTCGCCAAAGGATCGACCGCGAATCGCGTGAGCAAGAGTATTAGAACAGCGACCGCCAAAGGGACGAGGCAGGCGATGGCATATCCGTTTCCACGCGACAAGCCTGCGATGCATAAGAAGCCTAATATAATCAGCAAACGCCACGGGATGATCTCGATCCAGCCAGCCAAAGTGGCGTGCCATCGCACAATGGGGGAAGTTTCGATTTTGACAATGACCAGCAACTCCTTTGCCACCTCGGAAGTCGGGTCGAGACGCAAGGCCTCGCGAAAGTGGCGTTCTGCTGGTTCATAGTCGAGTTGCTTAAGTCGCGACGTGCCCATCACCAAATGCGTCGAAGCATTGTTCGGATCGTTTCGAAAAGCCTGTCGCAGCGAAAGCTCCGATTCCCAATCTTCATCGAGTTGCTGCGTGGCGATCGCCATGACCCGGTGCGCATCACTGCAATCAGGCTCTAACGAGATTGCCTTCTTGGCACAGCGAGCCGCTTTCCGGAACTCTCCGAGTTGGATATAGACCGAAGCCAGCAACGTGTAGGCATCGGCAAAATTAGGCTCGATCCGAATGGCTTCTTTAACGGCTGCTTTGGCCAGCTTTTCTTGGTTCGCCTTGTGATAGATCCATCCCAAATTTTGAAACACCAGCGCATTGTCAGGTCCCAATGCAGCCGCTGTTTTGCCATGTTCGATTGCGTTATCGAATTCTCCTAGCTTGGCACAGCAGACACCCAGGCGACAATGAATTTCGGCGTTGTCTGGGTCTTCTCCTAAGGCCAATAGAAATTGCTTTCGCGCGTCATCAAACCGCAAGGCCGTCATCAACATCTCGGCTCGCTCGAGATAGAACAGACCACGAACCGCAGCCGACTGACCTAACTTTTCGTCCATCAGCTTGAACCTACCGCAACTTCAAGTAGGTGAGGATATCGTCATACAGCCCGCCTTCGTTCGAGTACAACGCATAGTTCTTCGCCGTCGCGAACCATTCTTTCGTGGTTGGCTTGTGCCGCTGAGCAGCCGCCAATAGGTCTTTCCCCGTAATCGGCACTGGGCGCCCCGTTTTGAGCGACTCGCTCAGCTTCGACTCTACCGCTAAGTCAACGACGGCCTTCATATCGGCACCAGAAAACTGATCGGTCTTCTTGGCCAGGAAGCTAAAGTCGATGTCTTTGGTCGGCTTGTTCTGACATAGCACCTGAAGAATTTGATCGCGAGAAGGTGCATCAGGCGGGGGCACGAAGATGACCCGATCGAATCGGCCTGGACGTCGAAATGCTGAATCGACATGCCAAGGAGCATTCGTCGCTGCCAAAATAAGGACGCCTTCGTTGGAATGCGTCGCCCCATCTAATTCGGCCAAAAACTGGTTGATTAACTGCCGCGCCGACCCGCCGTTCATATCGCTGCGGCGTCCTCCCAAGGCATCGACTTCATCAAAGAACAGCACACAGGGACTGTTCTGGCGAGCTACTTGAAACAGCTGGTGCAAGTTACGTTCGCTATTGCCCATCCACATATCAAGGACATCGTTAATCCCGACGTTGATGAATGTCGCGTCGATCTCTCCGGCAGTCGCCCGGGCCAGGTGCGTTTTGCCACAGCCAGGGGGCCCATACATCATGATCCCCCCGCCTACCGTTTTCCCGTACGCTTTATAGATCTCCGGGTTTTGAATCGGATAGATGATCTTCATGCGAATCTCTTCCTTGAGATCCTCCATCCCGCCGACGTCAGCAAACTTTACCCGGGGGCGTTCCACCGAAGAGCCAAACGCCGCAGCGGCAGGCTCAGCAGTTTGGCGAATACGTCCCTCGAACACTTCTTCCTCTTCAAACGCCGCACCGATTCCCAAGCGTTCGCTTAACGCTTCATCCTCTAGATCTGGATCGAGATCGATTGCCGTTTTGTAATGGAAGACGGCTGAAGAAGTCTCGCCTTCCGCCATGGCAATCCGTGCCGCCAGCATGTGCGACCTGCCGGAAGCGTTGCGAGACTGCACCACTTTTTCGATCACCACAGCTGCTTCGCTGATCTGTTTGTTTTGCAGAAAACAATCTGCCAAACGCACCCGCCAAGTCGCCGAGCGAGGCTCTTGGCGGACAAGCTGCTTGAAGTGCTTGATCGCTTCAGAAAAACGTCCCAAGCCGTACAGAGTGTCAGCCAGGTGACGCCGGAGAGGAACATTGTCAGGGCTATGCTGAAGCGCCTCTTCGAGCGCACGGATGGAATCTTCTGGAGATGTCATGACAATCGGTCACCTGAGACGCAGGGAAGCCAGCCTATTCGCGGAAAATCCCTATCATGACACAAGCAATTGGCCTTGCCTACTATTTCCTAAACGCGTTTTTCTGAAGGCTTTAGTTAACCGGCTTAGCGTGCAGACATTCATAAAATCATGCCAGCGCCGCTTGAATTCGTGGGACCAGGCCATTGTCGGCTCGTTGCGAGTCCCTTAGGAGGAAAATATTTGAGGCTAGGTAGGTGTTGCGCCACTGGGGCGAGACATGGTAGTAATCTTCCAAGATCGCCGAGCTGAATTTGTAGTCGTGGGCGTTCGTCCCTTTGCGGAAGATCAGCACTCGTGCGGCATCGATTAACTGCTTGGCTTTGGCGGCGTGGTTTTCTTCGTCTTGCAGATACCCTAGCGTCATCTGGGCGGCGGAAGTTGGGTCGCTGCCAAGCTGCGCGAAGATATCTTCCACGGCCTGAGCGGTATCTCCTTCAGGTGAGACTGCTGCGAGATCCGTAGCGAGAACTTGCTTGACCTTCCCCCGTCCCCCCATTCCTTGGCGGAACATTGGCAGAAACGCCGCATTCTGCAAAAGGAGCAACCGCCGCGTCTGGTCGTCGCCACAGGTTTCGTAAGCGTAACGCAATGCGTTGGTCGTGGTAACTGAATGCAGCGGAACGATCGCCGGCTGCTGCATGACCATCTCGCCCGACACCACGTGCATGGCGTCCCAAATCGCTTGCGGATGAGCACCACCATTGATCAACTGCACCGCCTGATCGCAGGCCTCGTCGTTCGATCCGGTTCGCAGTGTTTCGATCATGGTCAGCGTGGCCCCAGGATCGAGCTTGCCGGTCGTCCAATCGTCGCGTAGTTTCGCGGCGATTTCTTCATTCCGGCGAAAAGGACGATCTGCTTCGTCGTCCCGCTTGGCCGGGTTACTTCCTTCGTGCATCAGCAATGCATACGTCAAACTGCGCAGCACGGGCTCGGCATGTTGCCAGCCGATGCAGCCGAGCGTGCGATAACTGTTGGCGACATATATTGCCTTGTGCCCAATGCTGCGATAATCGCGCGAGCCATATTTAAAGAGCAGGCGATAAATCTCGTTCGCTCCGCCAGTTCGCGCGAGGCTGGCCGCAGCGATGTCTGCTTTTTCTTCGTCCCAGTTCTCCATCGCGTCGATGAACTGAGCCCTGGCTTTGGCGTGCGGCAAGATCTTGCTGTCGTCCATGGCCGACATCGTCCAGTCGCCCCGCTCCTCGACGTCGCGCTGGGCGGCGGACTTGTAATGATCGAGCGCCCAGAAGATGGGTAACCAGCGATGTTCGTCTGGCGAAGAGATGCTGGCCAAGTGAGCCGAGTTGACCACCAAGACCGCATGAAACTTGTGCCCCACCGAAGGACGCGGCTCGACATTCTTCACGCCCACCAACAAAAGGGCTGCTAGTACTTCTCGGTAGCTGGTCCCTTTCTTAATTCGCCCGGCAACCGCTTCCATCAACTGATCGCGTGGGGTCTCTTCGATTAGTCGAACCAGGGGCTCGATGCCGGAGTCTAGCCGCACGACATTCGGATCCAACTTCGCCTCTTCCGCCGAGACAGGCCGCAATTGCGAAAGGAGCCCCAGGCCTCCCATGCCGAGCAGCGTTCCTGCAATCGCACCTGATTGCAACATCTGTCGGCGGGTCGGTCCAGGTCGAAAAGAGTTCGGGCGTGGCATGACAACGGCTCCTTCGTTGGGGCTGAGAATTTTCGCGCATCCTCCTTTGTAATGGTTGGGAGGGGAAGTTTGAAGTTTTTAGTGCTCAGTTTTCAGCGGGAGATGGAGTGACGGGCATTCGTTTGGTTTCATACTCAAAACTCTCTGGCCCCGTTCTAACTATGAATCCGGGCGTCCCCAAACACAATCTAACCAACTACCAAACAAGGCTTTACCGCGATTCCTTAACCCGCGACTGTCACTTAACCAGTTTCATACTCAAAACCCCAACAAGGCCAATCCGTTGCTTCTGGTTTCCTACTCACAACTCTTAGAAAGACAACATCTAGCGGCAAAAACGTCTCGTGTCGGTTTCATACTCAAAACTCTGGATCCTGCTCATTTCAGCGTTCCGTTTCATACTCAAAACAATCGACGCTATGCTTTCCGGTTTCTAAGTTCATACTCAAAACTCTGCGAACATGAATGGCATGTCGCTGCGCTATTTCCTGACCGCGCATGCCAAAGACCCAGGCAGGTCTGCCTGGGTCCATCGCCAAAGATAGCGAGCAAGTGTTCACGTAGCAAGAAAAAGTCGAAACGCGATTCAATGCATTTTATTGCTGCCAACTCGCGGAATCTAAACTTGCTCAAACCTTCTATTGAAGAGCCGTTTAAATTTTCGACTGAGATACGAAGGGCTACCACAGCCGGCGACAATCGCGGTCTCGCGCGCCTGATCGAGGCAAATGCGTTTGAGATACTGCCAAGAGCAAGTTTCCTAACACAGCCTAAAGGGGGGAGCAAGTCTCGCTCGTATTCGCAAAAGCTATTTCAACCAGATCTCCGCTGTTTGTTATTGACATCTGCAAACTCGCTTAATTTTCTCAGGACTTATCTTTATCCACTCCTAGGATTCTATCGATCCCCTTAATCAATTAGCTGCGTAAAACTTTCGCCCACAAACAGTTTGACAATAAAATCGTTACGCAATATTATTATTTCTATATTAACAGTAGTAATTGGTGGCACAGCACCACCAGGCCACCCATTTACAGGGCTTTACCCTGCTCTTTTGAGCTACTTGTTATTTCATCCTCCCTTCCTAAGGAATCCCACTCATGTATTTGTCTCCCGCACCCCCACTGCGGAGGACTAAGGGTTTTACGCTTGTAGAGCTTTTAGTTGTCATCGCGATCATTGGCGTCCTCATTGCCCTTTTGCTTCCGGCCGTACAACAGGCTCGTGAAGCAGCACGTCGAATGCAGTGCAGCAACAATCTCAAGCAACTCGGCTTGGCCCTGCACAACCACCACGATACGTTCGGGTACGTCCCACCACTAAGAACCCTTGGGGGTGGTCACCACGATCGTCATACTGGTTTCATCAAAATCCTGCCGTTTGTCGAACAGAACAACACCTACGAACAGATCCAAACCGACTTGGCTGCTGAGCCTTGGGGGGCACGAACCTTTTGGCAGCAGTTTTCGTTTGATGGTTTTAAGTGTCCTTCATCGGTTCCCCCAGCCAGTTTCAACAACGACCAACAGGCCTGGCGGAACTATCACATGTGCCTCGGTGATCAGCCAAACGACCGTGACGGCGACATGGAAACAACCCGTGGTATATTCCAGAAGGGTAAGCTCAACACCAACGGAAATCTCCAGAACAAGCTGAACTTCGCCTCTATCACCGACGGTTTATCGAACACGATCGCTTATTCCGAACGGATTGCAATGGCGTCCAATGGCCATCCGAATCAAGGCGCATTCGCTCAGGTGACTCTTGATGCCAGCAGTTCGCCTTCCGATTGTACGGCCATTCTCAATGGAACTTGGGCAGGGCAAGTCGAAGACTCTCGTTGGAATGACGGTCGTTCGCCTTATTCTGGTTTCTTCACCACAACTCCGCCGAACAGTGTTAGCTGCACAGGAGACGGCAGCGGCGGTAACATTCACGATGGTAGTTGGGCCTTGCCAGGTGCGAGCAGCCTGCACTCTGGTGGTGTTATGGTAAGCATGGGAGATGGTTCGGTTCGTTTCGTTTCCGAGACCGTCGATACCGGTAACCAGGGAACCAGCTTCAACTTCACCACTTCAATTTCTCCGTATGGCGTTTGGGGAGCGATGGGTAGTCGCAATGGCGGCGAACCAGTAAGCCAATAGTCGCGAAAGCCAAACCATTAAACAAACGTCCGGCCAAGACCTTGGTCGGACGTTTTTGTTAGATCTACTAAACTTACGGAAAGAAATATCGAATGAGCACTCGTATTCTCTGGGGCAATGCAGCCGTTGTTTGCCTGCTAATGACGGGATGCATCCAAAGCAATTCCAATCCATCGACATCTCCCGTCACCGGCAAGGTGATTCACCAAGGAAAAGCTGTTGAGGGAGCTACGATTCAGTTCCTTCCTAGCGATCCCAAAAACAAAGTCGCCAATGCCCAATCAGATGCAGAGGGCAAGTACGTGTTATCGACTTTCGAGACTGGCGACGGGGCGATGCCTGGAAAGTACAAAGTCACCGTGCGGAAGCTGGTTTCCGTGCAAGAAGGGGTTCAGAAAGACGGCGAAAATGCCGGCGAGCCTGCCTATGTGAACAAGGATATGCTTCCGAAAAAATACCGCTCGGCAGGCAGTACGACCCTAGAATATACCGTGACGGCCGATGGCGAAAACACGTTTGACATCGACTTGCCTAAGTAAGTGAAAACGACTTACCAGTGCGATGCGTGAATATGCTGTCGACATCGCAATGAGTCTTTCGTTCAGGGGCAATCTGTGATTGCCCCTGAATTTTTTCAGCGAAGCGTGGGCTATGCCAGTTGCACGGTGACCGCTTTGGTTTGTGTGTATAACTGGATTGCTTCGTGTCCCATTTCTCGGCCCCAGCCAGATTGCTTGTAGCCGCCGAAAGGCAGCGCGGCGTCGAAGACGTTGTAGCAGTTCACCCAGACGGTGCCAGCTTTTATCCGCTTGGCGATCCGGTGGGCTTTGCTGATGTCTTTGGACCAGACGGCAGCCGCCAGACCGTAGATGCTGTTATTGGCCGTGGCAACCACCTCTTCGATGTCGTCAAACGGAACCGCTGCGACAACAGGGCCGAAGATCTCTTCTTGAATCACCTTCATTTGCGGGTGAGTGTCGATCAAGACCGTCGGCTCAATGAAGTAGCCAGATCCTTCGTACTTCTTCCCGCCGACGACCGCCGTGGCCCCTTCGTGCAAGCCAGCGTCGAGGTAGCCACAGACGCGATCTTGTTGAATCTGTGAAACCATCGGGCCCATGCCAGACTCTGGGTGCATGCCAGGGCCTAGCCGGATCTTCTTAGCCTCTTCCGCCACCCCTTCCACCACTTGCTCGAACTGGCTGCGATGGACAAACAACCGCGAACCGGCACAGCAGCACTGGCCATGATTAAAGAAGATCGCGTTGGCCGCTCCGGCAATCGCCGACGGCAGATCGGCATCGGGCAAAATAATGTTGGGACTCTTGCCTCCCAATTCCAACGTGATCTTCTTCAAGTTCGTTTCGCCGGCCGCTTTGACGATCAACTTGCCCACTTCGGTCGAACCGGTGAACGCGATCTTGTCGACATCAGGATGCGCCGAAAGGGCCGCTCCTGCCGTTTCTCCAAAACCGGTGACAATATTCACGACGCCTGGCGGAAAGCCAGCCTCTTGAATCAAATGCCCTAAGCGTATCGCACTAAGCGGGGTTTCTTCCGCCACCTTCAAAACCACGGTACACCCGGTAGCTAAGGCTGGCCCCAGCTTCCACGCGGCCATCAACAAAGGGAAGTTCCAAGGAATGATCTGCCCCACCACGCCCACCGGCTCGCGCAAGGTGTAACTATGGAACTCGGCACCGGAAAGATAAGGAACCGAGATCGGAATCGTGGTTCCTTCGATCTTGGTAGCCCACCCGGCCATGTAGCGGAACAAGTCGATCGCCAGAGGAACATCGGCAGCTTGAGCCACCGCTTTCGGCTTGCCGTTGTCCAGCGATTCGATTTCGGCGAACTCTTCGATATGCTGATCCATCAAGTCGGCCAGCTTCCAAATTAGCTTGCCTCGCTCCGACGGAGTCATGTTGTGCCAGGGGCCGCTTTCAAATGCTCGTCGTGCGGCGGCGACGGCTTTATTGATATCTTCCTGGCCTCCTTCGGCCACCGAGGCAAGCACGCTGCCATCGGCTGGGTTGACCACTTCAAACGACTTGCCCATTGCTGCCGGTACCCAGTGCCCATCAATCAGCAACTTGTGTTCTTGGGCGAGAAACTTCTGTGTCTTGGCACTCGCGACTGGGGTTTCCGATGTCGATAGCATGGCATATCTCCTGGAATGATGAGGGTGCAGTTGAGGCGTTGCTTCATTTTCGCTGGCCGCAGGAAACAACCTTCAGCGGGGCCAGCCAGCGATGCTTGTGTTGTACGCGCTTCTCGCTTGTGATGAAAGCCAAGGAGACACTTCCCAGGCTGTTTTCTATTTTACGACTTAAGTGGCCGACCAAGAATCTTTTCTCTTTTTTAAGTTGCCACCACGAAGCCCTCCACGGTCTATCTCTCAGCAAAAAAACACACAAGCATTTGCCTGCCAAGCGAGGGAATCAGGCCATGGAAACATTGACACAATTGCAGCGTCGCTATAACGACCTGCGAAAAGAGGCAGTACGCTTGGCAGGCACAACGAAGGATCTTTCGCAACGAGCCGCCACGTATTATCACCTGTACGAAGACTCTGGCCGAAACCACATTTTCCCGCTGATCGCAGCCCATGGAGCGCTATGGGCGCGGGGCTATTTTGCCTTTGGGATGAAGCTGGGCAAGCTGCTTAGCTGGCAGTATGCTTTTTCACCTCAAAGAAGAACGCAGCAACTGGACGCTTTAGAAAACTTCGCCGAAGCGTTCCGCGAGGTGAACCGGCGGGTCTGTGTAGAAACCTACACCACGTATCACTTTACCAAGCAACATGGTAATCACCCGTTGGCCACTAAGCTGGTGCGTCCAGAACTACGAACGGCGCTCTGTCGTTTGCACGAGTCGAACCAGGCCGGGATCGAGCTCGACGATACTGCCAAACGCGAGATCTTTGAAGTCCACTTCCGCGACGAACAAGCCACCGTGGTTGATCCCAGTATCACCCAAGCGGTAGCCGATTTCAGGTGGCCGACGATGCGGTCGCTGGCGTTGATGCCTGCGGTTCGCTTTGCTTACTTCCCGCGTGGTCGGTGGCTTCAATTTTGGAAGTTCGATCGCCAAGTAGAACGTATCGCCCATGGTCTACAGGCGTTCGACATTGCCGCGGCCGCCGGTTGGCAGCATGTCGAACAGAAGCTCGCTCACTACCAAGTCTTGCCGACGACGTTCTTCGCGAACTCGCATGCTCATTTCGCTGGTCTGAGAAATGAGATCTTGGCTACCGCTTAAACGTGCGTTTGTCACAGAACTCTGTTATTCTGAACGCACCTACCTTAGAAAAGGCTGCGTTGTTAACCGAGCAACGGCGAACCACGACAACGTTAGAACTCGTGGAAAACGCCTGAACAACTTGGGCGGACGCCCGGCCAATGTGGTGTTGATTGTTTCGGACGATCAAGGATATCACGACTTAGGTTGCTTTGGGGCAAAAGATGTGCATACCCCGCACCTAGATCGCTTGGCCAGCGAAGGGACGCGACTAACGAGCTTTGACGTGGCCTGGAATGCCTGTACGCCGTCGCGGGCTTCGTTTCTAACCGGTCGCTATCCGCAGCGTAACGGTACCTACGACATGACTCGCAACGACCGTGTGGACGACGGTTATCTTTATCCACCAGAAGAGTACGTGTTGTCGCCGGGGCGAACTTGCCGTGCGAGTAGGCGACTGGAAGTGGCTCGATAGCAAACGAGGACACGGCCTATACTACTTGCCCGACGATCTTAGCGAAAAGAACGACCTATCCGCGCAGTATCCCGAAAAGGTCAAACAGCTGCAGAGTCGCTTCGCCAAGTGGTAGCAAGAAATGCAAGCCGCCGAGCCAAGAGGTCCTTTTCGGGATTACTAGCGGCAAGGTAGCTGTTTGCCTATTTCACGAAAAACGAGGCTTCTCGGGCAGATATTCTCCATTGACATATCGTAACCTTACGATATATTTGTATTAGGAGAGTGAAGCTATGACCGAGAAACCTCAAGTGAAACCGCCCCTCAACATGGAAGCCCTTGGCCAAGCGGCTGAGTGTTTGCGAACGTTGGCCCACCCGGTCCGCATCCGCATGGTGCAGCTGTTAATTGCTGGCCGCTTTACCGTGGGCGAAATTGCGGAGGATTGCGGCATTGCTGAAAACCTGGCCTCGGAACATTTGCGGTTAATGCAACGCTGCGGCTTTTTCACCAGCGAACGCGAAGGCCGACGGGTTTATTACCAGATTGCCGAGCCCCATCTGCACGATATTATGAACTGTATCGAAGGTCGCTTTCTCCATCAAACGGACTAAGCTGCCTTCCCTTTTTTTACC
This sequence comes from Bremerella cremea, assembly GCF_003335505.1. Taxonomy (NCBI): domain Bacteria; kingdom Pseudomonadati; phylum Planctomycetota; class Planctomycetia; order Pirellulales; family Pirellulaceae; genus Bremerella; species Bremerella cremea. Next base: position 139,108 of record NZ_QPEX01000030.1, on the reverse strand, counting down.
CAAACACATCGCCACCTCACGACATAACAAGAAGGATCAAGCCATGAGCGTCACAACGATTTCGCCCAAAGAATTGCATGAGCGACGTCAGCAGGGTCATTGCGACCTGATCGACGTTCGCACCCCGGCTGAATATGGAGAAGTTCACGCAACCGAGGCGGTCAATCTGCCGCTCGACCGGTTGTCACCAAAGGAAGTCATGGAATCTCGCAATGGATCGGCGGACCAGCCGCTGTATGTGATTTGCAAGTCTGGCAATCGAGCCGGTAAGGCTTGCGACAAGTTCATTGCCGCTGGCTACCAAAACGTTGTCAACGTCGAAGGGGGCACCGATGCCTGGGCCTCGGCAGGGCTGCCGGTCGAGCGTGGCAAGAAGGCGATCTCGCTAGAACGCCAAGTTCGGATCACCGCTGGCTTTTTAGTCCTGGTCGGTGCTTTGCTGGGAATGTTCGTCCATCCCTACTTCGCTGGCATCTCGGCGTTCGTCGGAGCTGGTTTGATGTTCGCCGGAATCACCGACACCTGCGGCATGGGCATGCTGCTGGCCAAGATGCCCTGGAACCAAGCCGGTGGCTGCTCGTCGGGCAGTTGTAAAGCGTAATCCCTCGCGGCAGAGCGAAAACACTTCGCCCTGCCGCCCGCTCCTTTGAAGTCATCGCCCCACATATCCCTCCGCTGCTCAAGGAATTCGAACGATGTATTTCCAACGCTATTACCTGGAATGCCTCTCCCACGCCTCTTACATGGTGGCGGACGAAGAAACCAAGATTGCTGCGGTCATCGATCCCCAGCGCGATATCGATATCTATCTTGAAGACGCCAAAGAACACGGCTTCGAGATTAAGCATGTCATCCTGACGCACTTCCATGCTGACTTCGTCGCCGGGCATATCGAACTCCGCAACCGTGTCGGAGCTCAGATTTATATCGGCAGCAAGGGGGAAGCGGAATTTGATCATGTCAAACTCTCCGACGACGATCGGGTGGAGTTGGGGGCTGTTTACCTCTCCACAATAGAAACGCCTGGACACACGCCGGAAGGGATCACGATGTTGGTCTACGATCCGAGCTACAGCAGCGACGAACCTTACGCCGCGCTGACTGGCGACACGCTTTTCATTGGCGACGTCGGTCGGCCTGACCTCTTGGCTTCGATTGGAGTGACGGCGGATGAGCTAGGCAACATGCTTTACGACTCGTTGCACGAGAAACTGCTGAAGCTGCCGGATGCCACACGAATTTACCCGGCCCACGGAGCAGGCTCGCTGTGCGGCAAAGCGCTGAGTAGTGAACCTTATTCAACGTTGGGCGAACAGCGAAAGTACAACTACGCGTTGCAACCGATGTCGCGGGAAGAGTTCCTTAAGATTGTTACCGCCGCCCAGCCTGATGCCCCGGACTACTTCGTCCACGATGCGATCATGAACCGCAAAAACCGTCCGAGCTTGGACGAAGCAATGCAGCATAGCATGCAGGCACTTTCCCTCGCTGAAGTGCTGGAAAAGCAAGCCGAAGGTGCCCAGGTAGTGGACACACGCGATCCGATTGAATTCGCCGGTGCCCACCTGAAGGATTCTTTGAATATTGGCATCGACGGCAAGTACGCGACCTGGGCAGGTACGATGCTCAACAAGACGGAACCGATTGTGGTGATCGCCGACGAAGAACGCGTGGAAGAATCGATCTTGCGTTTAGGCCGAATTGGCTTCGATCAGGTCGTAGGTTATTTGAAAGAGGGAATGGACGCCTTGAATGATCACCCCGAGTTGGTCGCCAGAACCTCGCGAATCACCGCTCCAGCCGTACAGGAACTGGACGGCAACGTGGTGGTTCTCGACATCCGCAACGGCAAGGAATACGACGACGGGCACATTGAAGGTAGCCTCAACATTCCGCTGAATCACTTGGCGGAACGCTTCGACGAGATTCCGCCAGCCGACCACTTGGTGGTGCATTGTGCCGGAGGGTATCGCTCTTCGATTGGGGCCAGTTTGCTCTTGAAGCTTGGCCGGCGAGATGTTCTCGATATGGTGGGGGGCTTCAAGGCCTGGGAGGCCTCTCACCTACCGGTCACTACGACGAGTGCGTAACTTTACTGCTACCCTCTTCGATCCTACGCCTCTCCCCAGCTGAGGAGAGGCGTGCTCAAGGCCGGACTTGGAGCAATTGCTTACTTCACTTGGTAGCACCAGAGGGTACCATGCTGCCGTATGTACAGCTTGCCATCGGCCAACGCCGGGTAAGCCCACGACTTGCCGGTCCCTTCTGGCTGCCCTGGCGGGCTAAAACTGCTGATCTCTTGGAAACCTTCTGGTGACGCGGCTACCATCATTACTTTGCCATCTTCGGTATGTAGGTAAAGTCGCCCGTCGGCAAACAAGATCGAGGCTGCCGCGCTGATTCGCTCTTGCCACTTAATCTCGCCGGAAGTGAAGTCGACACACATCAGCGTCGAATTGCTGCAGCCGTAAAGATAGTCACCGATCTTAACCCCGCCCCCAATCGCCGTGGGTAGCTTGGTATTGAAGTAAAGTTCTTCCGCATCGATTCCCTGGTCTTTGGCAATCAGCTTAACGGCCCCTCCGCCACGGCGGCCACCACCGCTGTAAACAACATCGCCTCCGATAACCGGCGTTAGCATGTTGGCGGCTCCTTTGGTATTGGTGTACGCCCAAAGCTGCTTGCCATCGGCGGCATTCACCCCAACTAGCCCATTACCCATGAACGAAACGTACTGTCGTTTTCCATCGGCGTCGAAAGCCATGATGGAAGCGTAACCGGCGGCTCCCATTTCTTTGACGTTCGCTTTCCAGATGGTTTCGCCCGTTTTTTTATCGAGGGCGACAATCCCGGCTTCTTCCCCCCCTGGCGTGACGATGACTTTGTCGCCATCGATCAGGGGCGACTCGGAATAAGCCCACACGCCAGGCTCGCCGCCGAAGTCATCACGCATGCTCTTCCGCCAGACGACTTCGCCTGACTTCGTTTCCAGGCAAGCCAAATCGCCGTTCGAGCCCAAAGCGTACAGCAACTTGCCATCGACCGTTGGTGTCGAGCGAGCGGCCGGGTAGCTTGGCTTTTGATCAGGGTTGCCCACCTTACCAATACGTGTGCCCCACACGACTTCGCCCGTTTGCTGATCGAGCGCTTTGACGAGTTCGTTTTCTAAGCCCTCGTTAGCGACCAGAAAAATCATCCCCTGGGCCACCGAGACCGCGCCGTAGCCATCTCCTAAGTCGTTGACTTGCCACACCAGCTTCGGCCCCTCGGCTGGCCATTTACTGAGTAGGCCGGTCTCACTGGAGATTCCATCTCGCTGGGGCCCGCGCCACTGGGGCCAATCTTCGGCCATGGCCGACAAAGCACTGGCTAGCACCAGCCCGGTCAATGGCAATACAAGCAACATCCGCCGAAAGGAAGCAAACACGGCAACTCTCCCAGTTATTAAAGAGGCAAGGATCTGTGATTCTAGGTATTCTAGCGAGCAATTGGGGGCTTGCTCAATCATTCCTTGGGTTTCCATAGTTGCAGAGAACATCACCGCACTCTAGGGTGATGAGTACAGGTTGCCGTTTTCGCGACGAAGTCCCTTTACCTGAATACGCTCTGTATGACGCAATCATCTCCTTTAATCATCGGTGCTGGCCCGGTTGGCTTGGCTGCCGCTTCTTTCTTATCAAGACATGGCATTGCTGCGCGGATTGTTGATAAGAGAACCGAGCCGAGCCTTCTCTCGAAAGCCTTGGGCGTCAATCCGCGGACGCTGGAACTACTGGAATCGACCGGCCTGACCGATAAGTTGCTGGCCTTGGGAAAAAAGATTCACGGAGCCACCATTCACCGTGGCGACCGGATTGTCGCTCAGGTCGACTTCGAGCAACTCGAACACCGCTTCCCTTTTCTGCTCGCCTTATCGCAAGCCACTACCGAGCGGATCTTGCGGGAAGACTTGGCCGAACGGGGCATTCCGATCGAGCGGCAGCTTGAGTTGGTCGATTCACCTCAGTTGGCCGAAGGGAAAGCCGAACTCGTCCATACCGAAACCTACGAGCGACATTTGGCCGAAGCCTCTTGGATTGTGGCCGCCGACGGAGCCCATAGCATTGCCCGCAAATCGGTGCATGTCTCCTTTCCAGGCGATACGTACGACCGGGCCTGGGTGCTGGACGATATTTCGTTAGCCACCGACCTCGATCCGAATCGCGCGCACATCAAATTTGTCGACGATGGCTTTCTCTTCATGTTGCCGGTGGTCACTGGAGAGGAAGAACCAGGGGAACCTACCGTTTGGCGGGTACTGGGCAACTTTCCCGAACCTTTGAACTACCTGAGCGAGGCCAATCCGATTGGCAAGTCGCTGTGGAATTCTTCGTTCCATATCTCGCACCGTTTGGTCGAGAAAATGAATGTCGGCAACGTCTACTTTGCTGGCGACGCCGCTCACCTTCATTCGCCGGTGGGGGCCCGAGGGATGAATCTGGGAATTGAAGATGCCTGGGTTTTGGCCGAACTGGCCAAGCGAGATCAGCTTAGCCGTTATCAAAAATTACGCTGGCCGGTCGATAACGCCATTGTGCAGCGGATCCGCACCTTCACCGGCTTTGCCAAAGGCGAATCGTTCTTCAAACGAATGGTGAGAAATCATATCGCCCCCCATTTACTGCGATTGAACAAAGTTCGGCAAACCATGCTGCATACGGTAAGCGGATTAGATCACCCGCTACCAACCTGGGACGATTAGCGGCAAGGTTGAAACCCCTCCAGCCAATCTGAAGGATCAGAGCGGCACCTCAGCGAAAGTGGGAAATCGGAGTATACTGAGAGAAACGTTTTCATCGCAGCTCTCAAGGCCCCTTGGCCAAGTCGCTTGCCTGATCACATGGCCTTTGGGCTTTCTTGAAAGGTATCCATGTCGTCCAACCCCACCTCTGAGAATCTCCCTTCCAAGCAATTCGAGGCGATTGCTTCTGCCATTGAAAAACAAACAGCCAAGGTTGGGGTAATCGGGCTGGGGTACGTCGGGCTCCCTTTGATTCAGGCATTTGTGCGAGCTGGTTTCCAAACCATTGGTTTTGACTCGGACCCGACCAAAGTCGAGCGTTTGTTAGCAGGACAAAGCTACATCAAACATATCGACTCGGCCTGGATTTCGCAGTGCATCTCTCAAGAGCAATTCGAGCCAACCGCCGACATGCAGCGGCTTAAGGAAGCAGACGCCTTGCTGATTTGCGTGCCCACGCCGCTCTCGGCGAGCCGCGACCCTGATTTAACCTATGTTGAAAACACAGCGAGGATGATTGCTCAGACTTTGCGACCAGGGCAATTAATTGTGCTGGAAAGCACGACTTATCCTAGTACGACTCGCGACGTTGTCTTACCGCTGTTGGCTGAGTCGGGACTGACGGCCGGAGAAGATTTTTTCCTGGCTTACAGCCCCGAGCGGGAAGATCCTGGCAATCCAGACTTCAATGCCAGCCGCATTCCCAAGGTCGTAGGGGGCTACGACGAGCATAGCTTGCAGTTGGCCTGTGATCTGTATGGCCATGCCGTCGTGCAAACAGTTCCGGTCAGTAGCCTGGAAGTAGCCGAGGCATGCAAGATCCTGGAGAACATCTACCGCGCGGTGAACATCGCGCTCGTCAACGAGTTGAAAATTCTGTTCAGCAAGCTCGACATCGACGTATGGGAAGTCATTGATGCCGCTAAGACCAAACCGTTCGGCTTTCAGGCCTTCTATCCTGGACCTGGCCTGGGAGGCCATTGTATTCCGATCGATCCGTTCTATTTAAGCTGGCTGGCCCGTAAGAACGAATTATCAACCCGCTTCATCGAACTAGCCGGGGAAGTCAATTCCTCGATGCCCCACTATGTCATTCAGCGGGTAATCGAAGCCCTCAACGATCAAAGCAAACCGGTTCGAGGCAGCAAGATTGGCCTGCTGGGAATGGCCTATAAGAAAGATGTCGACGACCCACGCGAGAGCCCCTCGTTCAAGCTGATGGAAGAACTCCTGCAGCGCGGAGCCGATCTCAGTTACAACGACCCTCACATCCCCGTCCTGCCCGAGATGCGGCACTACGATGTTCCCCACATGACCAGCCAAGCCCTAACTGCGGATTGGCTGGCCCAGCAAGACCTAGTGCTGATCGCCACCGACCATTCTGCCTACGACTACGATTTCATCGTTAAGCACAGCCAGTTAGTAATCGACACCCGCAACGCCACCAAAAGAGTACAGGCTCACCGCGAGAGGATTGTGAAAGCATAATGCCACGATGCTTCTTGATAGATTAACATCCCAATGCACGCCCCCGGCCCTAGCTCATAACATTCTGACAATCTCTTTCACCAAAAATCCGCGAGAGTCCCCAAGACAATCAATCCTCTTCGTGCTATTTTCGCAACACGCAATCCTCCTTCTGGGGGCAGGCAGCAGTTCAATAGGGTGGCGCACCACGGAAAATGGATTGTCTTTCTTCATGGTTCGCACAGATTGTCAAAAACATTCCCATTTGTTTTGCGTAAAGCCATGAAACATCGCGACCGGTTGAGTTAAATTAGTGGGATGCGAGGAATCTACTTCGGTCGCCTGTAGTCATTGGTAGGCAAACGGCCCGATATCTGGATATTCTCATAGGCAACACATCTTCAAATGGGTAACTACAGGGCTTTTTAATGATTGTTGTGCTCGGTGGATCGGGTTACGTAGGCTCGAGTATCGTGAATTTACTGTCCAGCCAAGGTCAGGATGTACGTGTACTTTCTCGAAAAGACTGCAATTACTACGACCCCGCATCACTTGGCGAAGCTGTTGGAAACGCCAGCTTCTTAATCAATGCCGCTGGCTATACGGGACGTCCAAACGTCGACGCGTGCGAGCAACATAAGCACGAGTGCCTCATGGGCAATGCCGTGCTGCCAGGTGTCGTCAAAGAGGTTTGCGAGTCTAAAAAGCTGCCATGGGTTCAAATTTCGTCCGGCTGCATCTATACCGGCACGCGTGAGGACGGCTCAGGCTTTACGGAAAGCGATCCGCCAAACTTCTCGTTTCGCTACGACAACTGCAGCTTTTACTCCGGCACCAAAGCACTTGGTGAAGAAGTTCTCGCCGATGCCGAGCAATGCTATGTGCTACGTCTTCGCATTCCTTTCGAGAATCTCGACAACCCGAGAAATTATTTGACGAAGCTCTTACGATATCAACGCCTCTTGCGTGCGACGAACAGCCTGACCTTCTTGGACGAGTTCGCCAAAAGCTGCCTTTACTGTGCAGAAAGCCGCCCAGAGCCAGGCATTTACAATGTCACCAACACCGGATGCGTTACAACAGACGAAGTCGTGGAGCGTTTGAAGTCTCACGGTATCACGGACAAAGAGTTTGAATTCTTCGACTCCGAAGAAGAGTTCATGCAAAAGGCTGCCATAGCACCGCGATCGAATTGCGTGATGAACAACGAGAAAGCGATCGCCGCTGGCTTCCCATTGTCGTACGTTCACGACGCCCTTGACCTTGCGATGTCAAACTGGATTTCGGAAGAAACCTCTGCTACGAAGTAGCGTTTTAAAGTTTTGACACGCCAACATCCCATCTTGTGATTCACCCCCTTAAGCCGTAAATAAAGCGAATGTTGAAAACTATAATTGTCACCGGCGGAGCTGGATTCATTGGCGGTTGCTTTGTCCGCCAAATGCTTGCGAATGCGGACTATCGTGTTATTACACTCGACAAACTAACGTACGCAGGTATCCGCGAATCGGTCCCCCCGGACTCTGCCAAGCATGTCTTCGTCCATGGCGACATTGGCGATACCACGCTGGTCGCTCGTCTATTAAAGGAATACCAGCCGTTTGCGGTTGTCAATTTCGCAGCCGAGTCCCATGTCGATCGCTCTATTGACGGGCCACGTCAATTTGTTGAGACAAACGTCCTCAAGACTTTCGATTTGCTGCACACAACGCACCAATGGTGGAAAGAACTTGCAGAAGACGAGAAGTCGACGTTTCGCTTTTTACACGTCTCGACCGACGAAGTTTACGGCTCTGCGGATGATGGTAGCAAGTTTAAGGAAACGACTCCTTATTCGCCGAACTCGCCTTATTCCGCCTCGAAAGCCGCTTCCGACTTCTTTGTGCGGGCCATGCAACATACCTATGGTTTCCCGACCCTCACGACCAATTGCTCCAACAATTACGGGCCTTATCAGTTTCCAGAAAAGCTGATCCCTTTGATGATTCTGAACGCCCTGGCAGGTAAATCGCTTCCCGTTTATGGCGACGGGCAAAATATTCGTGATTGGCTGTACGTGGAAGATCACTGCACCGCAATTGCAACCGTGCTTGAAAAAGGACGGCTTGGCGAAACGTACAATGTGGGTGGCAATTGCGAACGAGCAAACCTCGATATCGTTCACACCATCTGCGATTCACTCGACGCAATCTCGCCCCTAGAAAATGGCAGCTCTCGCCGCGATCTAATCAAGTTCGTCAAGGATCGCCCTGGCCATGATCGCCGCTACGCGATTGATTGCTCGAAGCTAACCTCGGAACTGGGCTGGGAGCCTCAAGAAACCCTCGAATCAGGGATGGAAAAGACCATTCGCTGGTATCTTGACAATCCAGAATGGCTCGCCATCGTGAAGGCCAAACACGACACAGAAAAACGCCTAGGCCAGGGCGATTCGCCAGCAACAAAGGAGGCGACCTAATGAAAGGCATTATCCTAGCTGGGGGAACCGGATCACGCCTGTTTCCGCTGACTTTTGCAGTCAGCAAACAACTGCTGCCAATCTATGACAAGCCGCTGATCTATTATCCGCTGTCAACATTGATGCTGGCCGGCATCCGCGAGATCCTGATCATTTCAACACCGCACGATCTCGGTCACTTTGAAAAACTCCTGGGGGACGGATCTCAGTTCGGCTTGAAGCTGAGCTATACCGCCCAACCTAAACCTGAAGGGCTTGCACAAGCATTTTTGCTGGAGCCTGACTTTGTTAAAGACGAAAAGGTCGCGTTGGTCTTAGGCGACAACATTTTCTACGGCCAAGGTTTTCAGAAGATGCTGCAAACCGGGGCTGAACTCGAAGAAGGAGCGGTCGTCTTTGGCTACCCGGTCAAGGATCCAGAACGTTACGGAGTAGTCGAGTTCGACTCCACCGGCAAAGTATTGTCCCTGGAAGAAAAGCCGGCTAAGCCGAAGTCTCGTTTCGCAGTGCCAGGCCTCTATTTCTATGACGAGCACGTCTACGAGTTCGCCTCGAAGCTTAAGCCATCGGCACGTGGCGAATTAGAAATCACAGACCTCAACCGTGTTTACCTGGAAAAGGGCCTCCTGAAAGTAGAGCTCTTCTCGCGAGGGTTCGCCTGGCTCGATACCGGCACCCACGAGTCCATGCTACAGGCCAGCGCCTACGTGCAAACCATTGAGGAACGCCAAGGTTTAAAAATCAGCTGCCCCGAGGAAATCGCCTTTCGCAGAGGTTTCATCTCGCAGGAACAACTCCTCGAACGAGCAAACCAGTTCCCCAACGAGTACGGACAGTACCTCCAAGAGATTTGCCGAGAGGCGAATGGTTGACCAGTTTCTAGAAGCGAATTAAAGTGACAATCAGGACTCTCATACAGTGGATCAGGTTCTTGGGGCCCTTCATAGGCACGCCAGAAAGCTCTATCTGGCTACGGATCAGGCTAAAGAATCGAATGTCCCCTAAAACCAGGATTAAGCAATAGCCATTCTAACTACAGTGGGTATGCTATAATCGATGAGCGGATACCGCATAAGAATTCAGCGTCGCATCCCCCCTGGCAAACGCACATCTGCTCTTCCGTTCGTTGCCGAGCATATCAATCGATTCTTTCTTTACTTGATTTGAGGCTAGTTTTGTCCAAGACTTCCGCGGCTTCAGAAAAATCCGTTGGCTACACGAATGTTGCTCTTGGACCGATTCGGCGTCTGAATGAGCTTTGGTCGCTGTTACAGCTATTTCGCTCGACAGAATTTGTAACGAACATCGTTGCTCAAGTTCAAGCAAGCTTAAAAGAAATCGAAACCGTATCTGGTAAACCTTGCGTTGATTGCGACATCTTGGAAGTTGGCTCCGGCCAAAACATGATCCAACTAGCATGCCTGTCTTTAGAGAATCGGGCAATTGGAATTGACACTGAAAGCCCAGTCCCTGACGATTTCGATGTCCGGGCGTTAATACGACTTCTCCGCGAAGACGGAACAGTACGAGCTGCGAAAACACTCTTACGTTCCATAGCTGGTATTAATCGCCGAATTCGCAAAGCCTATATCCAGGAAACCGGTGCCCCAAAATGGCCCAAGCTCGACGTCCGCAAAATGGACGCTCAAAACCTAACGTTTGACGCAAACAGCTTTGATGTTGTCTATTCTCGTGCCGTTTTCGAACATATCTCCGACCCAGCGAGTGCCTTAAAAGAACTGCGTAGAGTCATTCGGCCTGGTGGGGTTTTCTATTGCGTGTTCCATTTGTACACAAGCGACAGTGGTTGTCACGATATTCGGATCTTCAACCGCAGCAAGAGTCGTCCTCCTTTCTGGGCACACCTTAGGCCTGATGTCCAGCATCTTGTGTGCGAAAACACTTACCTAAATAGGCTTCGCTTGCAAGATTGGTACCGCATCTTTCAAGAACAAATGCCAGGAGCTGAAGTAACTCCTCTCATGGACGGCAAGAATCCTAGCAGCTTGGACCTACAGGCTTTGCGAGAGCAAGGTGAGCTTAAAGACTACAGCGATGCGGAACTACTCAGCCCTTCCGTAAAAGTAGTTTGGCGCAAGCCAGAAGATGCCCAGTAACTGAGCCGACTGACAAACGAAGGGCCGGCAACAAGATCAGCCCTTCCGCTGCACTTGCGATAGCCCCCTCATTTAGACTCAGCCAAGCCCGCTTGAGGGTAGCGAGAACTCAAGCTGGGGCTTTAAGTATATTCACGACGGCGGCGAAATACGGAGTACCACTCCTCTGCTCGCTGTCGATACGAAGCGCTAGCAAAGCCCAGCACTCTTAACGCCAAGTAGCGGGTTAACGCCCAGCTTGCGAGCATACTGCCCCCAAAACCTACCGCCCACGGGCTCCAGTGCTTCTGAAACAGTTGGTGCTTTGCCTTAAAAAGCCGCACCATCTTATCGCCACGAACTCGCTCGGAGCGGCCACCATAATGGATTAATTGAGCGTCTGGCACAATCAAACACTTTGCCCCTAACTTCCGGGCACGCAAACACAGATCCGTGTCTTCCCCGTACATGAAGTAGTCGAGATCGAAACCATCAAGCTGCTCCCAGATACTCCGCTTAATCAGCAGGAAACACCCTGAAATACAATCGACCTCACGCACACTATCTCGCCGCCATGCCCCCAGCCCTTCGGGATTGAAGAACGTGGAATTACGAAAGAGAGACGAAAAGCCAGTTCCCATGCAAAAGAGGCTCCACGGAGTAGGAGCTCCATGGCAAGAATTGGCATTGAGGGTCAGATCGCCAAACAGAGTCCGCCCACCATAAACACCCATCTCAGAGTCGGCTTGGGCAAATGCAACAATGCGATCAATCGCTTGATCCAAGATCACCGTATCGGGATTGAGTAGCAACACATACTCACCGGTCGCTTTTTCGGCGGCCAAGTTGTTCGCACCGGCAAACCCCAGGTTCTCTGTCGATTTGATCAATGTCAAATCAGAAAACGTTTCTTCGATGGCCTCCGCCGACCCATCTGACGAGGCATTGTCGACCACAATCAGTTCAAAGGAAACCTCTTTCGTCTGCTCGTAAACCGAAGCCAAGCACGCAAGCGTTTCTTCTCTTGTGTTGTAGGACACAACGAGGATAGATACATCAAAGCTCATTAAACACTCACAACTTCAAACAACGCCCGAAACGTGCTCACGATTATTAGCTAGGCAAACTTATCGAAGCGATAAGAAACTACCCTGTTGAAGAACCGGTGAACAACAAAGTCCTTTGCAGTTATTGATATCTGCGCCGATAATCCAACATAGCAAGAGATTGATTTACCACGAATCCGGGGCTTCCGCTGGTCGCTCGTATGGGATTGGTGGCGAAGACCTCAATAAATAAGCCACCAACATCATGGGTTGCATTCTCTGGTTTGGCCAGGGGAGACATCAACAAGAAACTTCCTCTCGCGAGGTGTCGTCTCTTTCCCATTTGTGGATTTCCCCTTGCTTGAACCGTTCTCGCACACGTTTCTTGACAGCAAACTTGACATAAAGAAAGACCGCCAGCGAAGGCAACCACAGAGGATTCAATGCCAGCTTGGCAAAGCGAAGCTTCGAGCCTGATTCATTTTCCGTCCAAAGCTCGGGGTACAACTTTTTTAGCTCTTCGTTTCCGAAATGACTCCGAGTCTTGATATCGATGATATTCGCCAGAGTTTTCGGAGGCGTCACAAACGATTTGCAATCTCGCACGGTTGCCCTTTCCGCGGCAGTGAAATGCAGTCGTGCGAAGTTGTCGTCCGCCGTAATTCTGGGAAATTGATCAAAACGCTTACGCCCTTCTTGCCCCAGGCCATAAACACCAGAGCCAACCATGCCTGAGCGATGTGCAGTCAACTTGGCCCATACTTTGTAATAAGCACGTACAGCCCAGGCACGATCTTCCAGCTTAATCGAAGCTTGGGGTAACACGAAAAATATGCCCGGCTTATCCAATTCCTTACACAGCTTAGGCAGCCCATTTTTTTCAAGCGTAATATCGGCGTCCATATAGAAACGAGGAAAGCAAGTTGCAACTTCGTCCGCCAAGTTCATTGCATGCGTCTTAGAGCCAATCGGCGTTTCAATCACTACAACACTAGGGTCGTAGTCTCTGGCTCTTTGGGCTGTATCGTCCGAGCAATTATTGGCCACAACAATGACCTGAGGCAGTTCACCACAATTAGCCTCACGGACCGATTTCAAGCAGCGAACAATCACAGCAGCTTCGTTGTAAGCAGGGATAACGACAGAGAAATTATTCACCGTTGCGCCTCAGTTTCTCCTGAAGTTTCCTGGCATACGTCTGATTCGCTAATCAGCACACCAAATTTTCCCACAGAAATCCCCGACCGAATAATCTTTGCCGGATTCCCTGCAACAATAGAGCCATCTGGCACATCTTTGGTAACGACAGCCCCCGCAGCAACGATACAGCCGTTACCAATAGTTAGGCCGGGCAAGATCATAGATCGCCCTCCGACAAAACAATTATCACCGATATAAGTATCGGTCCTTAATCTGCGACACATGTCGTGCGCCAAAATCACTGCATCAAATGCAATATAAGTGTCCTTACCAATATGAATGCCACGTGGGTGGGTCTTGTCGAGTCGAGCGCTCAGAGAAATAACGGTGCTTGGGCTAATCTCCATCCCCCAAACCTTAGTAAAAATAACCCAGCGCAATCGATTCAACGATCGCTGCAGCCACAAAAAGTTATTCAAACTGGGTATCAACGCAAAACGCTTTGATTTAGCGTTAGCCATAGGAACTCTCCCACTCCTCACGCCCGGAATACTCGACCCTTTGCAAGCTTTGCTTACGAATCATCGCGGTGGCACTTGACAACCCGCTTACCATGGCCAGAGAAAGCGCCCATGTAAAATGCATTTGGCCAAATATGGATACACCAATAAAACTAAAACATTGGACAAATACAGCGACACCTAAAACCCAACCTAGCAACGGATAGACCTCGCTAATACGCCCTGCATTACGAATTGCCAAAATAATGATAGCGAGCAAAAGAGCTAAGAGCACAATCCCCCCTTGCAACCCTGTCGCCACAAATTGATTTGATGTATCAAATGCAAAGTGCCCCCAATGCGCAGAACCAACTCGAGACCCCATGAACCACCATTCATCCCAATGGGTGATAAAGCCATCCACAAGGACATAACGGTGCCACGATGAATTCCCGGCGGTGATATCAATGCGAGTAATTAGATGCCACACGGGGCCCTTCATCATAAAATGAAGCACCACCAAACAGAGGCCAACCCCCGCAAAAGCTAGCCCCGTAAATCGTCGCAATGGAAACAGCATAGTGCCCACGATCCCTACTGCGAGCCCCAGAATCGGAGTGCTTGATGTTGTCGTCGCAATAATGACACATGCCGCAATCATAGGCGCGATCGACATAGGCTTGAAAATCCCCCGCTCCTTTGCCCGATACATCAGCAGGGGCATGAATGCAGCCCAAGTCACGCCGGCCAAAATGGGATGCGCAAAAGCCCCTTGGCAACGCATTTTCCCATCACGCATCAAAGTCATCTCGGGAATTCCACCAAAAATCGCAAATACATTGCGTCCTGTTTGATATTCAAGAAGAAAGAAAAAGGCCAAAGGAAATGCCATGATAGCTATTCCATTAATAACGCTGTCAACATCTTCCTTGGTTTGAATAACAGAGCGGATGACCAAATATAGAATGACAATCTCAAGGACAAACCCTAACCGCATTTTCAGCATCACCAAGGAGAGGTCCCAATTAATTATTCCAGTTAATAAATAGGTAATACCGTATGCGACGACACACCAATCAATCGAGGTCATGCGAATGCGTTCGCCTTGCATAACCATACGTAGGGGAGCGAAAAACACCACAAAGAAACGAATGAAATAGAGATTAAACCCGCCGATGGCGATGCATTGCCTGGCCGAGACGAAAAACACCAGAATAAGCAATGGCCAAACCGCGTATTTACGTGGGCAGAGTACGAACGACAACCCACAAGCCAAGAGCATAAGCGCGCCCAAAGGATGCACGACCGTAGTGCCGAGACCCTCGTAATGGTACATTTCAGACGTCTGATCCATGGCACCTAATCTCTGCTTGAATCAATTAATTCGCATTTTTATCTCAACGTACGCCTGCCGGTGTACTATTATCCAACGGGTGCCATGTAGGACTGAAACACCACTTAAATAACCATTGCGATTTAGCAATGGATGTGGAGATTTCAAAACCACTAAGAACAGTCTCGCCTTGAATCAGCGTTTCTGCTGACCACCTGGAATGGCTATTCCAGAATAGTCTGTTCCCCCTAAGACACCACCCCAGTACTACAACTTTTACCTTATTGAGGACCGCGATCTAGCCAAACAGGGGCGATCGTCAATAGCCAAGGAATTGTGTGAATATGCCACTAGGCAATGAAGTCCAACAAATTCCAATAATTCCACTATGTGTTTTTCTGCAGACAAGACGCTGAGAAATCCAATTACCATTTTTTCAATTCATGCCAGGAGAAAAAAAAGGAGCGATACCGAAAAAACAATTCCTCCTGCTCCAAACAAATTGCTGGAGCACCACTTATAAACGGCGTCCTCCAAATGTGTATTCATAGGCCTCGAAAACAGCTTCATGACTTCGCAATCCACAAAAAATTAGTCGCTTTAACTGAACGCGAAGGCCACCTGGATAAAGATCTCGCTCCGCGATTTCAGACTCAATAAGCTGCTTTTTCCAATCAACCTGACCTGAGGACGAGCCCCCATCTGACATTACCTTGACAAGCTGGTCGAACCCCACTCCCACCTCTTCGGCTGCTTGTTTAGCCTTACCAATTAAATCAAGCTGGCCTGATAACTCATACCGCTCCAAAAGCTCTGCTGGGTTCAACGTACAAAGCTCATGATAGCCGGCCTGCGCCAAGGTACCGTCATGCTTCCCAGGGATTTGTGAAACAAGCATCGTTGCCGGCTTTGCAAATGCCAATGCAGTGATGGCACCATGCATGCTGGTACCGACGTACCCCTCTGAATCGCGAAGCACAGCAGCAGTCTGATTGGTCGTTAATACCCGCTTTTCTAAGATGCAATTTGGGTATATCGCGCGAACCATAGCATACAAACGCGTCAAAGTCACTCGATCGTTCAGATGATGGCACAATGGCAGAAAGAGCAACGGCTTCCCAGTCTTTTTCCCAATCTCGACGATCGCGTTAACAAACTCTTCCGTCTGTCCTTGGATATAACCACGGCTCGCCTGGACGACAATGTAAGAGTCGGGATAGCCGCCGCTGGTACGCACGGAAGAAAAAATGGCGTCCCACTCTTTATCGCTTTTAACGCTAGGAATTCCAAAACCGATATCGGTCACTCCCCCGACCTCAACACCAAGCGACTTTAGATAGTTCCTGGAATGCGGGTCGCGCACTTTCGCATGTGCGGCAGCATTGAAGGCAGCGATTAGGCCTGGCTGAAGCTCTTCTGAAATAGGCCGAATCCCGACCGAGTGAAGGATCCACGGAACTTGTGTCCGCAAGCTTTCAATAGCGGGATACAACCAGCACCGCAAGCCTGCACTTAACTCTCTAGGAGACAGGCGACAATAAACCCCACTGACATTGTGCCCAGCAGTCACCGTATCTCCGCCTACGAGCGAGATCGCGTCGTACTTGCAACCTAATGAGATACCGGATGAGCCAGGAATGGCCTTGACGGAAGAGTATTCACTAATACTCGCAGGACGGCCAAATGGGCTATACAAGTCCATCTCAAACGGGCCGTTGATTCGTTCTCGGCAAAAATGTTCGACAACAGCAGGGAATTCGCAATCGCCGTAATTTGGCACATCGAACGTACCAAAGAGGGCTAACTTCATGACAGATGTCGCTTGATAATAGGAGTCAAAACAATTAAGCAAAGAAGCGAGTAAGAAGTCACGCCAATCAACAGTAGCGGCAGTTCATCAATGACCGTGGTAAGCAACAACAATACTCCCGAGACGCCTGACACAAAGAATAGCGGAACGAGAATTGGCTCTGCCGCGTCGCGCCAACTCATGTCGGTATCAGCAAAACAGATCGGAATTGAAACAATAAACTGAGCCACTTGAATCACGCTGACGGCGATGGCAACCCAATAAACCCCAAAAAAGCAGGCGATTATGGACCCCACCATCAACACTAAACCCGATGCTACGCTGTAGTTTAGCTGCCGTCGAACGGTGCCGTAAGCAACATAAACCCAAGTGGTAGCTACCCGAATGGACATCACAACCGCCGCCGGGGCCAGCAACATATAGAGGTAGGCACTCTCATCCCAGCCAGGCCCCATCACAATCCTGAAAACCAGCTTCGCGTGGATGCACGTAATAGCAATTACCACAAACGACATCCAGCCAACCACGGCCAAGGCATCGCGATACAGACGCTTGAACTCTTCCGGCTTCGATACCAATCGACAAAGCCCTGGCTGCACCACAGAAGAAATAGGAGCAAGGACTTGCACCCAAGCTAATAGAACTAGTCCGTAAGCCTTGCTGTAATATCCGAGTGAAGCAGCTCCCCAGTATGCTCCGATAGCGATATTGTCGGTGTTTCGAGCGAAATGATTCATGGCCTGATATCCTGCAATGCTTAATCCAAAGCCTGCCATGTCCCCAACTTTTTCTTTAAAAGAGGGGGCCCCAGGTCGCCAATCAACCAACAAAAAGGTCGTAATAGCCGACGAAATACTTGTCGCGACGGGCCAACCGACCAGTGCCCAATATCCCCAGCCTTGGGCAGCCATTGCTACAGCTACAACCACTCCGACAAACATGCCAACCACATCAATGATGGCAAGTTTTCCAAGCTGCATATTACGACGCAGCAGAGCTTGGTGCTGAACGACAACCCCACTAAAAGCAAACGACGTTGCCAAAACCATGACAACGGCAACAAGTCGGTAGTCCCCATAGAACCAAGCAATCCCAGGTGCCACAGCAGCCACGATTAGAGCCACCCCAACCCCAACTACCGTATTGAGCCAAAAAAGCGTGCTGATTTGCTGGTGAGTTATCTTCTCGCGCTGAATGGTTGCCATCGCGAGGCCAGCATCTTTAAACATCTCGACAAACGCAATGAGCACCATCACCATTGCAATGAGGCCGAAATCATCCGGCGTAAGAAACCTGGCCAGGATCGCTGTCGAGCCTAACTTGAGAACGAATCTAGCCACCTGAGCCAAGATGGTAATACCGCTCCCACGAACCGCTTTACGCCCAAGATCTCTGTGCAGTTCTTTACTATCAAATAACGGATTGCAAGACTCTAACTTAGTAGGAATTTCCTGCGTGGGTGAAGGCCGCTCCAATTTATCAATGACTTCCGTCGTTGGCATAATTTACTACCAGCAATGCGCCACACAGAGGGCACAACCAAAAGGGCTCTAGAAAGGCAAGTGTCGCCTAGGAAGCAGTTTCCCGAATGACAGATCGAGCCTGGTCTTGAGCAGATCTAGTTGCCGCTGGAGTCGTGAGAAACCCACGCACAAAATTAATCAGGGATGCATCAGGTGGCCAAGCCTGTTTTTGCAGCGATACGGTCGCCTCGTCGCTCGTTGCCGCCTCAGACAGCTTCTGAAACAGCTCCTCGGCGTCGTAGGCAACCTGAATAAGGGCAGAACGCTTAAATCGCTTTGCGGTCGCTAACTGATGTTCGTTTCGCTGCTCACCAAGGCTCGCCAGCTTGGGCATGATGACCATCGGCTTGTAGCTCTCCAACGCCGTGATAATCGACCCCATGCCGGCATGAGATACCACCAAGTCAGCTCGGTTAAAAGCCTCGCGGTACTGCCCCGGCGTAAGAAAATCAACAAACTCTAAATGCTGAGGACGATAAGTTCCTGTCCCAATCTGGGCCAAGATTTCGACTTTTGTTGGCTGGTCGCCAGCCCACTCGTCCATTGACTTGATCAGTCGATCAAACGGATCCATATTTCCGACGGTTACAAAAATCACACTACGGCTCCATGATACTGTACACGATCGGAAGACAGATGCTCCCACTGAGTGAGAACAGTGTCTGCATGCTGCATTGCCAATTGCCCTGACATGGACATCTCGTCCGCATTCGCAATGCTATCGACCCAGAGCGTTCGAACGCCAAGGCGCTTACCTAGCCAAACGGCGATGAATCCGGGAGCGGCCCCTGTTGTGACAATCGCAGACGGGCGAACGCGGATAAGGATCCACATCACCTGCAAAGCCATAACAATCATGCGAAATTTGGTCTTACGACTTGCTTCCGTAACGACTCTAAAATCAGCATCGCCAACCATGCTGCGGTATTCAGGCACCGTCGTTACATAAGTCACATCTTGGTCGGCAAAAGCATCCCGCAGCCTGAGCAACTGAATCCAATGCCCCCCCCGAGATGAAATTGCTATCACACGAGTTTTTTTTGTATCAGCCATGATTTATTGGTGCAAAGATTTAAAAGTGCCTGACTCTGAATGTAGTTGAGATCGTGCCTTTAACAAGCTCAAAATCAAATTACTTGCTTACTTGAACCAGATATCGCGAGGCAAATATTCAAGCCAAGGATTCCGATCCCTAAAAATAAATCAAACAAGGAAAATCCAGTAGTTACTTTGAGCGTCATGATCCGGTCAATGGGGTGATAGGAAATCACCTTAACCAATGCTCCACCAAGAGTTAGGAAGCTAAGAACTACGGCCCCGGTAACAGCCACACGCCCCCGATGAAGCCACCAAGCAGCTCCACCCACCAGCAAAGGGAGCACGGCAATTCCCATGAGCGTCACCACCCTTTGGACCGGCCTACGCGACTCGTAGAACCCCCGTTCCTTAGCAACAACACGCCAAGCATCTGACCAAAAATGCGACAGCAACAAGGCGGTCAACAACAGAACAACTGCAGTCGTGCAAGCGAGCAGCGCAGGAAACTGATCCGTATGCCGCAGGCGAACAGCACACAGCAATGCATGCCCTGCCGAAACTCCTAGCACGCCAATCAATAGCCAAAGCTTCATACTGGCCACCACGCCAGCTCCAAGCTCAGCCACTAATACGCCCCTTCTCGCAGCAATACAGTGCGAACCGTCCGCAAGGTAATGTATAGATCAAGCCATAGCGACCAGTTCTGAATGTAGTAGACGTCCCAATGGATTCGCATCTCGTATGTGCCACGATTGCGGCAGCTAATTTGCCACATGCCCGTCAAACCAGGACGAACAGTCTTATAAGCAGCAAACGCATTGGGATAGTCCACAATATAGGCCCGGTCATACGTCTCGGAGTCGACGATCGGCCGTGGACCAACGACACTCATTTGCCCGATTAAAATATTCCACAACTGTGGAAGCTCATCCAAGCTCGTTTTTCGCAGAAACTGGCCCACCCAAGTAATTCGTGGATCACGCTTCAACTTGTGTGTTGCTTCCCATTCGGCTCGTAGTGCGGGGTCATTTCGCAAGCACTCCTCCAATACGTACTCTGCATTGACTCGCATCGTACGGAACTTCCAAGCCGTAAAGCTAACACCAAATCGCCCGACCCGAGTCTGCCCATAAAAGACAGGCCCAGGGGAACCGATACGAATGAGCAACACGATCGCCAAAAAGAAAGGCGACAACAGGACCAATGCGACACTGGCAACCAATAAATCAAAAGCGCGTTTAACGATACACCGAAAAGTGTCGGGACAACGACTCTGCAGGCGAACGCCACCACCAAGGCCGATACACTGTCGCTCGCCCCACAGACCAACGGGGTTCTTTTGCGACAAAACGATTCGATTAGGAATCAGATCAAGCGACGAAGGAACTTCACATTCCGACTCCGCTTCATGATCTTCACCCACCAACACCCAAGTCGACTTCAAACCTAACGCACAAGTCATAGCATCCCGCACATCAAAGACGGGATAGCCGATGTCTTTACTGCCAGAATCCCAATACTGCCCAGGAGATACCAAGATGCCCGCCGGCTTAAGCCCACGCTCTGCCATGCCACGCAAGTGCTGCACTAGGTATTTCGCGTGCTCTGGGCTGGTATAGATGAGCGTCGGCGCCCCCCACCAGCTAAATCGCGTCATAAAAGAACGCACGACGAATCGAGCTGAGGGAAGCAATAACAGCAACAGCGGCAGAGCAAGAATCCCCAGCAAAATGTAAAAGAGAAAATCGCTTCGTGTGATCGTAAGAAACGCGATCGAAGAACAGACAACCATAGAGATGCCCGCTGCTTTGACCAGATTACGAAATTCAACAACCGAAGCCATCCCAATTGCAGGGTATAGCCCAGAGCCGTAAGCGATAAGCACTAACAGCGAGGCCGCAAAACTGGCAATGGTCGCACTGATACCGGCATAAGGTGGAGCCAGCAAGAGCGACTCGCAATAACTAACAAGATATACCGTTGCCCACATGACACCAAAATCAGTGGCCATCAACGGAAGCCCAAACAAAAAGGACTGCCGCAACGACAAGTCGGCAAGTCGCCGTGCCATCGGCACTTCCATGCTCGACGCCACGGAGGCAGCCTGAGGGCCTACCGGAAATAGATGACGATCATCTACCGGAGGCGCTGAAATCCTGGTCTCTACACGTTCTGGAGCAAGCACAATCGTACTTTCACCTGCCATAAGATATTCCCAAGGGCTTAAGTTTCCTACGAATCGCTGTCCGTTCACATCCTAGTCAGGAGAACAAAAACCACAATCGACAGGGCATGAGCCACCATCTTGAAAGCAGCAGTAGGAGAACAAACCACAAAGGCCAGACTATGCACCATGTTTACCCAAGTCAACTATCGATCACAAGAAATCTCAAAGCTTAAACTGCCAACACGACACACTCCCGACCAGAGCGACCGTAATCATTTACTCAACGGCAGATAGTTCCTCGTAAGCACCTCGTTCGGTAGGATGCAGCTGCAGTTCATTAAATTTTCTATATCTGATCACATCAAAGGAAGCGTTGCTTTCTTTCATCATCCCTGCGGCCTTTTGCGCAAGAGCAAGATGGAAGTAATACTCCGGTTGAGGGCTATTGGCAATTGCCGTCTGAAAGTCTTGGATCGCTAACTCATTCTTACCTGCAGCCAAATAAGCCATTCCACGCGTATCCAACAGCGGGGGCAATTCCCCCTTAGAGGCGATTGCTTCGCTTGCTAAATGAATTGCCTCCTCAGACTTCACCCCCGCATAAACCATCGCCAAGGCACAATTGTTTAGTGCATGAACATCTGCCGGATCTTCCTCGATTATCTTGAGATAGATCTCTTGCGCGTCCATGAACTTACCCTCCATCAACAACACGTCTGCCATAACCGACGAGATCGCCTTATCGCTGGCATATTCCTGCTTGGCCGCGGTCAGAAGTTGCTCAATATCCTTCAGCAAATCCCCATCTGGCCCCAATGCGACGAGATAGGAAACTGCTCGCCCTAAATCTCGTGCAGGCACCTTGCCAGGCAGGTCTTTTAAGAGGGTGACAGACGCAGGCATATTGCCTCGCGCAGCAAGCCCAATTGCCCTCTCTAGTTTCATTTGAGGCTCATCCAAGCCATCACGAAGCCCTAGTGCTTCAATCTCAAAGGATTCAGCAACGCTCGCTTTCTCCTCTTTTTTTAACTCCGCCGCAAACCCCTCTAGCCGAGAAAGCACCCACTCCAATTGCACCGTCCGACCAGAAATCCCTTTCTCTTCAGCAGATGCCTCCAGATTTAGCCAGCTGTTTAGCAAGCTGGGAATCTGCTCGTATCGCTGACGAGCAAACAAGACCCTGGATTCCAAATCAACCGTCGTAAAGTGATTCGGGGATGCTTCACGCAGCTTATCTAGCCAAAGAATAGCCTCACTCTCCTCGCCGACCTGAATCAAAGCAGCAACATATGTCCGCAGATATTTTGGGTCAGCCGAAGATCGGATCGCAAGCTGCCGCAAGAGATGGGTAGCCTTCTGCAGTTGCCCATGCCTCGCATAGAGCTTGGCCAACAAAAACTGCTCGTCGAGGCTCAGATTACCTATTCCAACGGCTTCTAGGACTTTGATCGCCTCAAGCCGAGACGCTTCAGAGGGAAGCGACGCCAAGATAGAGGCGCGAGCAATTTGATCGCCCTTTATCTTGCCCACCTCTTTCTCATTCTCGTCAAGCAGATCTAAGGCTAACTTCGTGTTTTCCTCATTGGGCTCGGTCGCAAGCTGAATTGCAAGATTACGACGAGCCCAACAAGCCATGTCTGTTTCGATTTCATCACGCTCAAGCAAAACCTGCAGCTCGCGCCGAGCCTCAACCCGTCGCGAATTACGCAAATAGAAGTTAACCAGCGAGACCTGAGCTTGAATACTGTCAGGCTGGTTTTGGGTTGCGGCTAGATACGAAGCCTCTGCCTTTCCTCTTTCCCCAAGAATCTCATAGCACTGCCCGAGAAAGAGATCTTTCTGGCTGTCCTCTAGCTCCTTGCTCCCATCCTCCATCGCTTTTATGGCAAGCTCACGCTGATTTCGCCGCGCGTAGATTCCAACCATACCAAGCCATGGCCCAGGCTGCGAAGGAGCCAGTTCAGAAGCTTTCTTCATCTCAGCTTCTGCCTCGTCGTGCCGGTCCAGCATCACCAAAAGCTGCGCAAGCCAAACATGATCCTCAGAGCGTTCTGAAGTCTCCGCGAAATCCTGAGCTAACTGCAAAGCACGTCCCAGTTTTCCCATTTGAATGGCCGCTTCAGCGCCTGTATGGAGCAACTCGGTAGACAAGCTACTGCCGTTCTCATTCAGCTGGCCAAGCAACCGATCAACTTCGGCATAACGGCCTCGCTGAAACAAAAGAAAAGTCGCACGCTGCAATGCTTTAGGATCACGTTCACCAAGCGATATGGCATCAAGATATTTCGACAACGCCATATCTTCCTGCCCTTGTAGCTCTAAAAGCTGAGCCTCAAAGGTGATCGCACGCCCCCAACCTGGACGCAACTTCTGGGCATCGGCCAAGTGCGCAAAAGCCTTTAAAACTTTCCTATCTTCATCTTTCCCATCGGCTGCTTGCACCTCAAGTACAAGCCGCATGGCCTCCCCATAATTCCATGTTGCATGCCGGCCATCAATTACTTCCACTTCTGCCAGCAAAGGGGCGACATCAGCAAGATTTTTCTCGCGAAATGCACTTTCCAAAAGCAATAACCGAATCGCCAATTGATTAGGCTCGGCTGCGATGACTTGCTGTCCGAGTTCCTTGGTCAGCTCAGCATCCTGAATCCAAAATGCAAGGGACGCCAGATAACTCAACACATCAGAATACGATTTGCTACTCTTGAGACTCTCGTCCTTAGCAATATCCCGAATAGTGTCGCCGGACTCGATTCCATACCGAAGCACCGCACTTTTTCCCGACAGCATCCAAAATCGTGGATCTTTGTCAAAGGTCTCTTTGCCCTCAGCCAATAGTCGATCGACAGCGTCCCAATCTTCCTTTTGGCAAGCCAGCATGACTTCTGCCGAAAAGAAATCAAAGAGTTCTGGATTATTACCCCTCGCGTCATGGATTAACTTAGAGGCTTTCTCAAGATCCCCTTGAGCAACATATAGCTCAGCCCTCAAGATCGGAAGATACATGATCCCCGGATTACGTTCTTCCAGACGATCCATTGCATCGACAACACGCTCTAGCGACTTTCCGTTTGTTTTCAGGCTTTCTTCGCGTACCAGCAAGCGAAAGTAATTAACAACTGCCTCAAGCGGCACTCCTTTTTTTTCATCCTCAGCCCCCTGAGAACCACCTTCGACGATCGCCCGATACTCTTCAAATGCTTCATCAAACTTATTGGAATTACGAAGAGCATTCGCAACTGCCAAACGCAGATCCCTCGAATTCGGATCAACTGCAAGCGCTCGGCGATAGGCATTCAACTCCTGATCGGGACGTGCCAATTGCTGATAACAGCGTCCAAGATGAAAGTCAGCACGACTGGCGATTGCCGGCCAATTCATAAGTCGAGCCCGATTCTGTTCAACTAACTTTGCCGATTCTCGCCACTTTCCTTCTACCGCCAAGACTCTCGCCTCAAGCAAGGCAATAAGAGAAGGATCAGGAGACAACACACGAAGATGCTCTATGACCGGCAAAGCATCATCGATCTTCTGACCATCAATGAGAAGGTTCGCCAGCATCCATTGAAGTTGAAAATCATTCGGCCAATTTTTCAAGCCTTCGCGTGCTACTTCAATTGCCTTATTGTGATCACCCTTGAGACTGGCAACACGAACCAGCAGACGAACCGGGTAAGGCTCGTTGGCAGCAATCCGCTTTGCCCGCGTTGCAAACTCAACGGCCTTATCTAAATCCATCTGAGTGAGCGCCAACTCTGCTCCCAGCAAATTAGCATCTACAGACGCCGGGGCAAGCTGCAAGGCTTCATTCAAATCGGACTGCACTTCGGCATACCGATGACTTTCAAGCGTCTGTAAGGCCCCACCGCCGGTGCGCCCCTGCCCATCTACAGCATTCCCCGAGACGGCCGACATCACCCAATGCCCGCGAGCAACATAAGCCAATGGATCACGAACATTATTCGCTACCATTTCGTCCAGCGTTACCTTAGCGTCGCCGTAACTATTCAGTGACGAGTTCTGCAAATTCGCTAAACGAAGATACAAGCCAATATTACTAGGATCCCCCTTAATCGCATGCTCAAGATTGTCGCATGCCTGTCGAAATTCACCGAGCCCTGCTTGGCAAACCGCCAACTTCCCCAGCAATTCAGGATCGTCTGGAGATGCGGGAATTAAGACGTTCGCCAAATAGTCGCGTGCATCTGCAAAACGCTGCAGGGCAATCGCCAGGTCAACCAACGCTAAGCAAAGCCCATCCTGATTAGGGTCAATTTGAAAGGAACGGCTGAGAATCAAATAGGCCTGATCGGGGCTGCCCGCATCCCGCAGGAGATAGCCAAACTCGGTTAAAGCAGCAACATCATTGGGGGCAACCAACGTATAACGGCGATAATGAGCCAAGGCGTCCAGCATGCGTCCTTCACTGCGGACACGCCTCGCTTCTCGCAAGAACGAAGCCGTATGCCTTGACAACTGGACGGTATGAATGCCGTGAACGATTGCCGCAAAGAGAGCTAGAGCCACAAAGAGCAATGCGATAAAGCGATAATTCAGGCGTGCTAACATTGAATTCCTAACGCTATCAATACCCAGTGGGGCTGAGTCACACGGAAGCAGTTGCAATCAACTACTGTACTGTCTTCGTAAATTGATTGACGTCCGTGGCAATAGCAGTCAAACGACTTTCGGCCTCCTCAATGCTTGAAGCTTGTGTTTGAAGCAAGATTTTGACTAAGGGAGGCCAACTCGATTCCCCCCAAAGCGATGCCAGCCCTAAGCGTCCTTTGTCACGATCTACATACCGCAGCTCTCCGAGCTGATACCAGTGTGCCGTAATAACATGCTCTCCAGCTCGCGAAAACTCTAACAATTGAATGGGCACTGAGTCGTCAACGACAACAACTTTTTCGCGTTCCAATGTCCAGCCAGCGTTTGGATAACAAACGCCTGGCGGATGCGGAGCAATACTGGAAACGGTTTCTTCATCCGCCCACACCGCTGCATACACGGAAACAGGAATCTCACCATTACGGCGATAGACCCGGCTGACGGTAGCTTCAGCACCAGCGAATCGCGTAACCTCAGGATCCATAGGCACATCCTCGCTACTCCACCCTGAGAGTGTTTCGGGAAGGCTATCGATGGCAACTGCAGGCTGACGGATAGATACATCAAACTTCATCTCCACCAAGGCAACCCCGGCAGAGCAAAGCAAAACAAACCCACAAACCAATACGGTTCGAAGCAAGGTATTATTCATAATGAAACAGGCCCGTGGTTATTTCGCGACTTCAACTGTGCTCTTCGTGCGAGCCGTATAGGAGTAATACATCCCCGTTGAGTAGCCTGACAGAACGGTCCCTAAGATAGGCGCTCCAAAGCTAGTCAACACCCTTTTCGCATCCTCGACCTGAGTGACCTGACTCACATCTTTGAATACGGAAAGAATTACGCCGTCGACGTACTGTGGCTGAGCCAATAAACGTGTACTTGGCGATCCTAAAACTGGGCCTGCGTCCACAATGACAAAGTCATATCGCTTTCGAAGATCACCCAAGATTGCGTCAAGCACCCCAGAAGTAGCTCCACGAGAGATAGACTGCTCTTCAACCCCTGCGGGTAAAAAGCTAACGTTCGGAATGTCCGTTGCTTTTACAACGTCGGCGAGTTCAGCCTGACCGGCAAGCAGATCGCTTACCCCCGGCCCGATTGGCAAGCCAAGAATACGGTGCATACTGGGACGACGCAAATCAAAATCGACAATAACAACACGCCGACCAGCATTAGCCAGACTAATTGCTAAATGACAAGTTAAACTTGATTTGCCTTCCTGCGGCATCGCACTCGAAATCAAGAGCACCTGACACTTCTGAGTTGCAGCCCGACGAAGAATTGTCGCGGCTACCGAATCTGAAGAATCGCGAACCCGATCCTCAAATGGCCCCAGGTTGACCGCCAAAGCCTTAGGCTTTCGGGTAATTCCGCGAGGCAACCGGGGAATGGTTCCCAGAATTTCCAAACCAAGCTCGTCACGAGTCGTTGGCAAATCGCTGAGCCGTTTCTTCTGGAAGTCACGCAAAACAAGCAACCCACCAGGAAGCACCAACCCAGCCAACGCAGCAGCCGCCGTAATCATGATTGGGCGTTTTTTATCGGTGACCGTGCCTGGTTCTGCCTTGCTTAAAAGCGTGATACGCGGAGTTCCCCGTAATTCGATCTTGGTGCGTTCAATCTCTGCGCTCAATTGCTGAACGATGCTATCCAAGCCCTCGATCTCGGAACGCATCATCTCAACTTCAACCGACGACCGCCCATAAGTTCGCACCTCTTTTTCAAGCACAGCAACTTCTGCAGCAAGAGTCTCCTCTTGTTGCTTTAGAACGCCCACACGAACCCTCAAATCCGGCAGGGTGTTATCCACCTCAGGAACTGCTAAAATACTAGAGCCTTTGCGAGCAATTTCACCTTTAGCCTGGGCAGCCAAATCCTGAGCAATACGTTCCTTAACAAGCAGCTCAAGATGCTCGCGACGTTCTTTCAGGCGACTCTCTAACGATTTAATTGCAGCCGAGTTCGTTTCACGATAACGCTGGTAAGCAGCAGGCGTCAGGGTATATTGCGGCTCCTCAAAGCGATCTAATTCAGCCTGCAACTTCACCGAGATCGGATCACTAGAAATTGCCTCGTTCATTTCAACCTCGGAAAGCTGAGGCTCTATCTCTTCCGACTGCTCTCCTTCTACCGTAGCTGCATCGGCAACCAATGCCTGATCAGAACCAACAGGCAATGCGGCATTCTCTCCAGAAACAGTCTTTTCTACTTCTTTTGAAGGCTCCGCTTGAGCCTTGTCCGCAGCTTGGCTTGAGCTGTTGCTTGAAGTAAGAAAATCAAGCTCGCCCTGAGCTCTCATCAAATCAAAACGCACTTGAGCAAGCTCATTACGTACCAGCCCATAATGCTGAACCGAGCCCTGCTGTGCCAAACTCAGCGTGTCGCTATCACTCGTTCCCAGCGTTTCTGCAAGCGTACGCAGATCGGAACGTTTACTGCGTGCTTTTGCCTCGGTTTCGTTATAGACTCGCTCGAGGTTGTCCAAACGTCTGACACGAGCCATCCGCTCTGACTCAATGACCTCCTCTTGGTAGGCACCAACCACCGCATTAACAATCTTCATTGCGGTAGTGGGATCTGCGCTAGACATAGAAACTTGCAGAATTTCCGCATCCCCCGGAAAGCGAACCTGCAACTCCTTTTGCAGCCATTCCAAAGGGTTTTCATTCTCGGCAATTACAGGAAGGTTTATGATGCCATCTTTGCCAAGTGCCTTACTCAAGACAAAAGGCGTAATCATCAACTGGACTTGCGTATTCTTAAAGGTCCGAAAATCATTCCTCGCGGCTTGCTCTACCGTTTTGAATGCCAAAGGTTGGTCATTTGCTGAAATACGGAGATAAGCTGAAGAGGAATACTTCGGGGCTTGCAATAGCCAAACCCCAACACCAATAGGCACCGCAAGCAAAACTCCCAGGACTACTGATGCGAGCCATTGACGCCGCAATGAATGAACGACCTGTCCCATACGATTGCTGTCCTCATCGGAGGACCGCACATCAACAACTCGGCCGGGGACATTGACACTCGCTGCCTGTCGATTGTTATCAGATGGAATCACCAAGTTTCCGTTTGACATAGCGATCTTCTTTGCCCTTCACTGCCCAGAAACAACACTCTACTCAGAAACAACACCCAAACCAGTTCATCGCGTAAATGCCTTACACGCCGAACATCGCTTACACCGAAACTTCATCGGGATAAGAAAACTCAGACTCATCAGGCAAAACAATGCCAGATAAGACCCATAGTTCTATCATCAAAATAACGATCGCAAGTGGCATCATCAGCCAACCTGCAAGATCATGGACAAATACCGATGTCGCCTCGCTTGGTCCCTGCTCGTAGATCACCCCAATAAGCGTAATCCGAAACACATTGGCAACAATGCCAACAACCGGGGCACTGGCTACTAAAACTAGTTTTTGCCATAAGGGACGATCAAGAATGAAACAGCATGCAACCGATATTGCGAAGAAAGCAGTTAGCATGCGTAAGCCATTGCATGCCTCCGCAACACCGAGTGGCCGAGTCGAAAGCCAAATTACATTACCTTCCGCAACAGCCGGCACGCCAATGAGCTGAAGCGTGTAATTGCTTACAACGGTCGCAACCGCTTGGAGATTGGCTCCAAAAACACCGCCAATCGACGCCGGCAGAGGAAGCATGAAGGCCAAAAAAAGCACCGAAGGCCATGCCCACCGGAGCCCTTTAATCCCCCCAACAGCCACCACCATTCCTAGTGCGACCAAGATAATCGACCATGCTTCGATAATTGTCGTGCGAAATAGTATTCCAGAGCATCGCATTGCAATGCCCAGGGCAATAATCGCAAGGCCAATCGCAAACGCTCCCCATCCCCCTAGCTGATCATATTTCGGCGCCTTGTCAGCCCGAAACCAGAGAAGCCAAAGGGAGATCACGGGAACAAAAAAACCATGCGACATATCCGACTGCGTCGACCAGATAGAGAGCAGCTTAATGTCGACCGACCAGAACGAAGCAACAAGCGCGAGCACCACCGCACTCGCAATCAAAAACTGAGGGGAAACTCCACTCGAAGCAGCCTGCTGATTGCTTGACATATTAATAAGGTACCGTCTGTGCACTGCCAATAATGGCAGCCTCCCAATGCAGGTCTCGCTATTCCCTGGGCTCGACTCGCCCCAAGACCGCACATAAATTTACCTCGTCTGGGGCATCCAGCCCTATCAACCAAGCATAACCACGCCAGCTGTGACGTCCACTGTTTTTCCATTTCTACGGAAACAATAAAAAAAGAGGCTGTCAACAAAAAGCTGACAGCCTCTCTCATTAGCTATCGAACTACTTAGGCAGCAGTTTCGCCAGCAGCCTTACGACGACGACGCGCCGAATAGGCCAAACCAGCAACCCCACCGATTCCCCATAGAGCCATGGTCATTGGCTCAGGAACGGTGGCGATGGTGATGTTGTCCAACAACACCGATTCACCCCCAGTCAAACCGGAAGAGCGAACGCCAACCGTCTGAACTGAGGACAAAAGGAAGCTGTTACCAGTTGAAACTGCCTGAGCTGCGCCAAGCGAGTTGAAATCTGGGAAGCCACCCAGAGCGTCGGTCACCCAAAGCTCGAGAGTGTCAAAAGAGCTACCGTTGGCACCACTCTTGCTAAGCTTACCAATGATTCCGAAAAGGTTGCCGTCAGCCAAGGTGAACGCGTCGGAGTATTCCGTCGTGCTACCATCCACGCCAAAACGAACCATGAAGTCGTCTGTCATGGATCCATTGCCACCATCGACCTTCAAGCCGATCGTGGGTGCATACATGTAGGAATCACCAGGATAAGCACCACCAGCGGAATCGAACCAGAACGTCACGAAGTCGTTCGGGTTCGCACTCAAGCTGCTTGTGTCCATGGTGAAGGCGAAGAAGAAATCGCCATTGAGCGACGAATCCAGATCACGCGTTGCGTAGCTAGTGGAAGTCTTGTTGACGACCATGGCTTGATTGGCGTAGGTGGCAGTCTCAGCAGCGGTATTGCTGCCAAAATTCCACGAACTACCCGCAGCCCAACCAGTTCCAGAACCAGCAGCCGAGAAGTCATCCGTTGCAACCACCATCGCAGCATTGCTTACGCTGACAGAGGACAGCAACAGTGCGGGGACGAGCATTAACGCAAATGCTCTCATGCCTCCCCATTGAAAACAGCTTAAAACCATACCATTTCTCCTATTAACCAAACCTTGTTCGCCGGTAGACACCCCACCAATTAGCGAGTTTCACGACCCATATTTAAATATTGATATCCTGAGAAGTCAAGCAATTACTTGCTATCTTTACGCAAACAAACCAATCCCTACACTCCCCAGAATCGCCCTAAACCCTTTATCCTCAACGGCGTTGTGCAAAAAAAACAGAAGCACGCCACCCAAATAAACTAGTCTTTATCCGAAAAGTAATATGATCTCCCAACCTGCCCTCTAGAGAGATCAGCCCCCCCACCTTCCAGCAATCCTAAATCGACGACCTTTTTAGCCAGAAATCGCACGATTCGGGAACATTGCCTCAAGCAAATACACACCTCTCGATCATTCTAACTACGAATGAAAGAAATTTGGAGCAAAACTTCCGTGAATTGCCACCAAAAAGGGCTCCCTACAGGAAAGCCACAGCTAGCGTGAAGCACAAAGCTAACCTTGGCTTAACTCCGCACGAGTCCGGCGACGAACTAATCGCGCGATCCCTAAGCCTGCCAAACCAAGCCCTAAAATAGAAAGACTTCCTGGTTCTGGTACTGGAGTCACCCCAGGGTCCGTTGGCCCACCAGGATCAGTAGGCCCGCCGGGTGGGTTATTGTTGGTGCCGCCTCCGCCACCACCTCCACCGCCGTAACCACCGCCTATTCCGCCACCGAATACCCCTCCTGCAACACCAAGAGGGCCGCCAAGGGTATAACTTCCCCCCGTTGAACTGCTTCCCCAGAAATCACCAATCCCCGTGCCAACATATTCAATTGGAGG
Source organism: Bremerella cremea (assembly GCF_003335505.1). Taxonomy (NCBI): domain Bacteria; kingdom Pseudomonadati; phylum Planctomycetota; class Planctomycetia; order Pirellulales; family Pirellulaceae; genus Bremerella; species Bremerella cremea. The sequence continues at coordinate 107,135 of NZ_QPEX01000030.1, read as the reverse complement.
AAAGTCCCCACTGCACGGGTCACACATATCAGTCTGGGAAACAAAAATGGCATTTCCCGTTTCAGGATCAACTTCATAAATGGATGTGGGACAGGTATTCGAGGTAGCGTACAGCGTCCCGTCTTGATCAAACATTAACCCTGCGAAAGTCGGTCCCTCATCAACCTGAAAGCTGACTTCCAGCGTTTTGAGGTCTTCATCTTCCGGCTTGGGTAATTCTTCCGGAGAAACAATGACAATTTGCTTCATTGACAACTGCTGAGCAGTAAACGGATCGATCTGATAAAGATCTCTACCGGTAACCGTAAACACGCGTCCTGGTAAATCGATCGCTAAATCTGTCGAGTCTAGAATGCCGGTGTCCCCAACAAGCGTCATATCCAAAATATCGGTACCAGGCTTTTTTCTAAACGGAGATCCAACATCGCGATCCATCCGAAACAGCTGCCCGGCAGTTGAAAGGGCAAAAAGATTGCCTTGATAATCAAAATCAATGGCTTGGACGAAAGTTTCACCCGCAAACCGACCGATAGTTGTTCTAGAACCAGAATTTCGGTCAAGCTCTTCTAAAATCGAGTGATCATCGAAGAATGTGGTCACATACAGCTTACCGTTAGGTTCAAAAGCGATCCCGCGGGATAAGGAGTCTTCGAACGACGCAAATTCCGAGAGTTCGCCACTAGTTGGGTCCAAGACATTAACCTTTTGTCCTGAACTCGAGGTGGAGTAAAGCTCACCCGCGAAAATAGGTGCGCACACTGCTAGGGCAATCATTTGCCCTACTATGACACGAAAAACGTACATTCGTGATAAACCCCACTGCGCCAGTTGAATTCGCTAAAGTTATCCTAACCAGCGTCATTATAGTCACATCGGGTAAGATAAACGAGCGCAAGATTCTCGGTTATTTAGTCCATCTTCCCACTTTTATCCAAAAACCTGCTAGACAACTTTAAATCATGAACTAAATAAGCCCCGTGCCGATTCGACACGGGGCTCATTTAGTCCATTAGACTGATATGTAATTGCCTTTACGGCCATTTAGCTCCCCTGAGGCTATTTCTGCCATCGCTGGTAATAGTGCGAGGTATTTCGGAAACCTCCACCCTGGCGAGCCCCAACTTTGAACCAACCAGCTTGCCCAGTTGGCGCAATCACTCCTTGGCCAAACTCGTTCTGTAACCGCTGTAGCTCATTTCGCTGCTTTAGCAACTCTTGTCGCTGCTGATTGAACATTCGATTGTCGTTTTGAATCGTCTGCTGCGCATTCTCCATTGGCCGGACAAACGCAAAGTAATTCGGCAAAGCACCGTTGTTATTTGCCGTCAACCCTAAGTAAGGACTTAGGACTGGTGTGCTCGGGCGATATCGTTGGTACCCGTACTGTGCTTCTGCTTGGCTCTCTCCCACAACCCAAACGGTTCCGATGAGAAGCAGAAATAGCCCACAACGAACTAGTACAGCCGTTTTCTTTTTTAATGATGCAACCGTCATCTTCTAAGCACTCTCCATTACAAGGCAGTTGGCGGGCAAGCAGAGTTCCTGCCTTTCCTGCAATAAAAATCGGCCAGATCCCACTTCTGGCCTGAAGGATTGTCCGGAAAACGCCGACAATTCCATATGTACTCAATTTGTACACACTTCGAGAGGGTGAACAAGTCGAATTCGACTTGACTTCTCCCTGGACTGAGACAACACGTACCGTCAACTGGCTTGCTTACATGAACATGCGCAAATATCAACTCGTGGCTCTGTTTACAGTTCTGGTATGCAGTTTCATGGGCTGCCACACCATTTCTCAACCAATGGATCGTTATCTTGACCATCCCAATCACAATGCTCCGGTTTACCCTGATCAACCGAAGGAATTGCAGATGGTTACGATGCCTGACTACGTCATCGAACCGCCTGACTTGTTGAGCATTCAGGCCGTCAACCTGATCCCTCAAGCTCCTTATACGCTTCATCCGCTCGACACGATTGTTGTCGAAACAAGTGGTCTCCCGGAAGAGCAACCGGTGATCGGTGAATACACCGTCGGCATCGACGGAACCGTGACGCTCGGCTTTGGCTACGACGAGCAGACACTTGGTGGCGAATACCGTCCCCTACGTATCGCTGGCCTAACAGTTCCCGAAGCACAAAAGGTGATTCATGAACGTCTGGCAGTTCACGTCCAAAACCCAGTTGTCTGGGTCCGCCTAGCAGGAATTTCAGCTCACCAAGAGATCTCCGGGGAACATTTAGTTGCTCCCGATGGAACCGTGACGCTGGGTAGCTATGGACGCGTTCGCGTGGTTGGCATGACCGTCGATCAAGCGAAACATGAGATCCAGTCATTCCTTTCCGAACGCTTCGCTAACCCAGAGGTTGCTGTCGACGTCTACGGCTACAACAGCAAAATCTACTATGTCGTGCTACAAGGAGCAGGCCTCGGCGACCGCGTCGTTCCTATGCCAATTACCGGTAAAGACACCGCTCTCGATGCACTTAGCCAGATCGAAAGCCTCTCGAGTGCCAATTCAACCAGAATGTGGATTGCACGTCCTGGTGCCAACTCGCAATGTGGCGATCAAATCCTTCCGATCGACTGGCAAGGGATTACCCAACGGGGCGACATTACAACCAACTATCAGTTGATGCCTGGCGACCGCGTGTTCGTGGCTGAAAACAAGCTGGTTGCCTTCGACACAGCTTTGGCCAAGTTGATCTCGCCGATCGAACGAGTCCTCGGTGTGACACTGCTTGGTACCCAGACGGCTCGTACGATCCATCTGTATAACCGAACCAATACCAACTTAAACAACTTCTAACTTCGATTCCCGTAGTGTTCGATTATTCGCAAAATCTCCTGGTAAGCTCGTTCGCCTAAACCGAAAGTTAACTAGAGCGGCTTACCTCCTTAATTCAAAGCTTGGGTAGTTACGATGTATTTCAAAAGAATTGAGTCACGGGGAAAGCAGTTGTTGTTGGTAACAGCCATCCTATGCATGGTCGGATGCACAACAACACCTAAAAAGGCTTGCCCAATCGATGCACGCAACCTGTATTGCGGAGTCGGTGAAGAAGCGGTCCGCAGAACGCCCTGCGGTCCTGACTATCTCCACTACGGTTACCGAGCAACCTGCTGGGGAACCTTCCCTGAAGGGTGGGGTTATCAGTGCCCCAAGGAACCGGCTCCAGCAATGCTGACCAATCCGCAGTCAGAAGAGATGCTGCCACCGGTCGAGCATGTTGAACAGATCGAGCACCTCGAAGGCCTGTAACGGCCTTCCCCCTAAGCCGATACCTCGCTTGGCAGCACTCTCTGCCAAGAAGCGACACATGCCGACTATCCAAGCCAAACCAATAAAGCCTGAGTGGAGTTCGATCTCTACTCAGGCTTTTGCCATTACTTATTGAGGTCTGCGCCATCAATCCAATAAGGGCGACCAACGGAAGCCCCGGATTCGTGGCCAATCGGTCCGTAGCCATGTTGGATTGATGGCGCAGACCTCAATAGAGCACTCGAACTACGAACGGAACAAGAAACCTTCTGGATCGGTAGCCATAACGCATTTATAGGATAGCAGGCCTCACAAAAAAACTGCTCAAAGCGAACACAGGCTTCTCTGCCCCCAACCATCAGCCTCTCTCCCCTGCTACCCGCGTACGTTCGGACACATAGGTCAAACACGGCACCTTGTCGTTTCTTTCTGGAAGCAGGCAATCTCGTCTCAGAGCTGTGGAGGCCTTGCCTGCCATCGCCTCAGCCCCTTTTGGGCAGAGCCCAAGAATCCAGGCCTAGCCTACTTCCAAATCGCTTGAACGCACTTTAAGTTGACCGCAATCGACCGCTTGATCAGGAGATCGAGCCATAGAAACGAAGAAGCCATTCTTGAAGGGTCGTTAGACTCGATACCGCTGTCGTCCACGTGGTGGGCAAAAGTTATACACCCCATAAAACGGCATCGGCACCCTTTTTGCAAAGTTCAAGAAATAGGCCTCGGCAAGGTTTTTTTGCTATATTTCTATGCAGGTCACGCCCGCTTTGCGCGCACATGGCACCTCTTCTGGGGTCATTTCCTAGCGGTTTTGCAACTTATGACACTGCGGCATGACACTTGCTCTCATTCCGCACAACGCTTCTGCAGGGATCGCGAAGCTGTTTTGACGGCAACGGATTTTTATCAATAAAAAGCGTGACGCGGATCTCTCGTATGGTCTTCGTTCGCGCTAGGCTTTGGAGGTCACACACTAGTGAGCACGGCATCGAAAGGTAAGGCGGGTTCCAACGGAACAACAACCTCAGGCAATAGTAACGGGTACATTGGCGGATCGGCACGTATGGCCGCCATCGCCGCTGTTACCAACTACAAGCCCTCCGCCCCAGCCATGAATTTTTTGGAGACGCCGACCCAGGAACTCTTCTGTGCAAACGTCTTCAGCAAATCGGTCATGAAAGACCGTCTTCCCAAGCCGATCTTTAAGTCGCTGATGAAGACGGTTGAAACCGGGGAGAAACTAGATACGACCGTCGCCGACTACGTTGCCTCTGCAATGAAGGATTGGGCCATCGAAAAAGGGGCTACTCACTACGCCCACGTTTTCTACCCGTTAACCGGCAGCACCGCAGAAAAGCACGATAGCTTTTTGAGTCCAGATGGCAACGGCAGCGCCATCGCTGAGTTCAGCGGGTCGCAGCTCATCCAAGGGGAACCAGACGGTTCAAGCTTCCCTTCCGGCGGTATTCGCCAGACGTTTGAAGCCCGTGGTTATACCGCTTGGGACGTTACCAGCCCTGCTTACATCATGGAAAACCCGAACGGGACCACGCTGTGCATTCCCACGGCTTTCGTCTCGTGGACAGGGGAAGCCCTCGACAAGAAGACCCCAGTTCTGCGTTCGATGCAAGCTTTGAACAAGCAAGCTCAGCGAATTTTGGCCTTGTTCGGTCACACCGATGGAGCCATGGTCAGCTCGACTGCTGGTCCAGAACAAGAATACTTCTTGGTCGATCGCAATTTCTTCTTCGCTCGCCCTGACTTGCTCAACGCTGGTCGCACACTGTTTGGTGCGGCACCTCCGAAGGGTCAGGAATTCGACGATCACTACTTTGGTGCTATCCCCGATCGCGTTCTGGCATTCATGCTGGAATCGGAACGGGAACTGTTCAAGCTGGGCATCCCGGTCAAGACACGTCACAACGAAGTTGCTCCTGGTCAGTACGAAATTGCTCCGTTGTTCGAGTTCGCCAACGTGGCAACCGACCACCAGCAGTTGATTATGATCACCCTGCGTAAGGTCGCCGAAAAGTACGGCATGGCTTGCTTGACGCACGAAAAGCCTTTCGCTGGTGTCAACGGCTCGGGTAAGCACGTCAACTGGTCGATGGGCAGTTCGTCGCAAGGCAATTTGCTTGACCCAGGCGAAACCCCGCACGAAAACGCTCAGTTCCTCGTCTTCTGCGGTGCCGTCATCCGGGCCGTGCACAAGTTCCAAGGTCTGTTGCGTGCCGTGGTGGCTTCGGCTTCCAACGATCACCGCTTGGGTGCCAACGAAGCTCCTCCTGCGATCATCTCGATCTTCTTGGGCGACCAGTTGACGGACGTCTTTGAACAGGTCAAAGGTGGCGGTGCTAACAGCTCGTTGCCGAAGGGCACTCTGGAAATCGGTGCAGACGTTCTTCCGCCGCTGCCGAAGGATGCTGGCGACCGAAACCGTACCAGCCCGTTTGCGTTTACCGGCAACCGCTTTGAATTCCGTGCCGTTGGCTCCAACCAATCGATTGCTGGTCCGCTGGTCGCGATGAACACCATCGTTGCCGAGTCGCTGGACTACTGTGCGACCAAGCTGGAAGAAGCCACCGGTGGCGACAGCTCGAAGCTAAATGGTGCTATCCAAAGTCTTCTGGCCGACATCATGAAAGAACACGGTACGATCGTGTTCAATGGCGACGGCTACTCGGAAGAATGGCATCAAGAAGCCGAAAAACGTGGCTTGCTGAACCTGAAAACGACTGCCGACGCTTTGCCTTACCTGGAAAAGCCGGAAGTCAAAGAATTGTTCACCAAGTACGGTGTACTTTCCGAACGCGAACTGGAAAGCCGTCTGGAAATCTATCTGGAGCAGTACTGCAAGTCGATCGCGGTCGAAACCAATCTCACGATCGAGATGGCTCGCACCATGATCTTCCCAGCTTCCATCCGTTACCAGAACGAACTGGCATCAACTTGTGCCAACCTCCAAGCACTCGGCTACGAGTTCGACAAGGATACCCTGGATACGATGACCAAGTTGGTCAAATCGCTTCAGGACAGCGTCGCAACACTCATTACCGTTGCCGCCAAGGCCGACGGGATCGAATGTTGGCACAAGAAGGCAAACTGCTGCTGCTACGAAGTACTGCCAGCAATGAATGAAGTTCGCAAGTTTGCCGACGAACTGGAAGGTTACGTCGCCGACGACCTCTGGCCGTTGCCAACCTACCAAGAAATGCTGTTCATCCGCTAAGCCGGATTAACAAGCTTAAAACCAAGCGAAAGCAGGCCAAGGCAATTAGCCTTGGCCTGCTTTGTTTCTTGCTCGTCTGGCGATGCCCTGCCATAAAACGGCATCATCTTCGTCACAATCGACTTCACTGAATCTATCGCTCAGTAATTGCAATTATCCTCTTTTCTTTTTTTGAGCGGATTTCCGCAACTCTTTCTCAGTGTGCCGAAACCTTGAAGTAATTTTGGCTTGCCTTCCCATTCCATCTTCCTTCAGTGGAACCATGACAGCGCAACCATCAATATCAAGAACCGCGGTGTTCGCTTTGCTTGCCTGGACCACAGCCGTCGCGGCAACGTTGGCTTCTATGATTATTTACGGAGGCGCGGCGGGGGCGACACAAACGCCGCCGACATCGTGGCCAACCGCTTCCATCATCTCGCGTGATACGACAAAACCCACGCTGCTAGTTTTTCTACACCCTGAATGCCCTTGTACGCGGGCAACTCTCGATAACCTCGAACCAATGATCACGGACTTTTCTGTTTCCACGTTTGTGATCTACCCCGGTAATTTCCAGCTATCTCAACCGGCACAGAACAGCGATCTGGGAAGTTGTCGACGAGAACTACTTCGTTGGCAGACACTGCCCAACGTCACTTTGGTTTCAGACAACGAGAATCAAGAGGCGGAACGCTTTCGTGCGTTAACGAGTGGGTACTGCCTTTTATTTGATACCGCAGGCAAGCTCCGCTTTAGCGGTGGCGTTACGGTAAGTCGTGGCCATCACGGAGCGAACTCTGGCTTGGCCAGTTTACGTTCAATCTTGTCGGAACAAGGGCTGACCGATGCGACCTATCCGGTGTTCGGCTGCCCCTTACAGCAAATCCCATGCGATCCCCCACCCTCAGATATCACCAATCGGCAGACCATGCTGCTCGATGATCGTGAAGGACACTTCCATGCTTAGCAAAATCTTATTTCCTCAATATGCTGGCTTGGACACCGAGGAAGCCTCGCTGCTGTATCAAGAAGAGCAGGTCGTTAACTCTCGCACGAATCGCTTGTTCGCAGTGCTCATGCTCATTCAGGCTTGCGCTGCGTTTGGCTTAGCTCTTTTGATCTCTCCCCAAACATGGGCCGGTGCAGCCAGTAGCACCCATCCTCACATTTGGGGCTCCGCTATTTTGGCAATCTTGCTCGGTGTCATTCCGGCCTACCTAGGGTGGTTTCAAGCGAAAAACCCAATGACTCGTTACGTTATGGCGATCTCGCAAGCCGGGTTCTCTGCTTTATTCATCCATATCTCTGGTGGCCGAACCGAGGTCCATTTCTATGTGTTCCTTTCCTTAGCATTTTTGTCGCTCTACCGTGATCCCTTAGTCCTCCTGCTATCTTCCGTGATCATCGCTGCCGATCACATACTGCGTGGCTTGCTCTGGCCCTATTCGATCTTTGGTTTAGCAGATCCCGCTTTATTGTTGGTTGTGGAACATGCAATTTGGTTGGTGATTGAAGTTGCCGTCCTGCTTGTGGGTATCTATGCGTCGCTAAAAGAAGCTGCCGGACGCTGCCGCCAACAAGTTGCCAACCGCCGACAACATCTGGCCTTGAACATGGCAATCGACCAGCTTCGTCCCGTCTTCGATCGCGCTGCCCAAGGAGATCTGACGGTCGATATTCCGGAAATCCAAGACCAGCATGTCAAATCACTGCAAACAGATCTCGATCGTACAATCCGTTCCTGGAATCGCGTGATCGCAACGTTTTCGCGAAGCGTGGCAGGCGTCACCACCAGTTCAAGTCATCTTTACTCCAGCTCGACCAATCTATCGCAGTCGATTCAAATACAAAGTGACTCGCTCAATGCAATCTTGAACGAAGTGGAATCACTTCACCAGTCGATTCAATCGATTCGCCAAAATGTCAGTCGAGCCGAAAACGCAACCGAGACTGCCAATACTATTGCCCTTCAAGGCGAACAAAGCCTGGCCGAATCGGAACACTCGATGAAGATCATCGAAGAAAGCGCCGACCAAATGATTGCTACGGTCAGCACCATTCAAGAACTCGCCAAGCAGACGAACATGCTGGCCTTAAACGCTTCGATCGAGGCTGCCCGGTCCGGGGAAGCAGGTCGCGGTTTCGCAGTGGTCGCTCAACAAGTGAAAGAACTAGCAGGACACTGCGATAAGAACGTGGCCTTGGTCACCCAGATGATTCACCAAACCCGCCAACACATTCGAATCGGCGTCGAGAAAAGCAGTCGGACCAGTCATCAATTTAAAGAAGTTTGCTCTGCCGTTGCTTCCATCAATCACGAAACCAGCGGCATCTCCACGCTTACACAGGATCAGGGCGATTCCGCCGAACGCCTTCGCCAACAGATTGCCAACCTGAAAGAGCTTCATCAATCCACTCGTCAAAACGGCGACCAACTTTCCAGCGAAGGAGATGTCCTTGAAAAGCTGGCCCACCAACTGCGCGAGTGTGTCCATCAATTCAAGTTCCAGGCAGAAACAGAGCCAATGCTGACATCAACCTAGGGAACCAACTCCACGGCTCTGTTCGACTGACCTAAATCAACCGAAAGCAGCTTATTTTCGGTTGATTTTTTTCTTGCGATCACACTGACATCCAGGCACATTAGGGGGAAAATCACCTGCCTTTAACCTAGATGCGACATCACGATGCTTTGCCAGTCTTTCACCGCCTCACGCTTCTCCTCGTTACGTCTCTACTTGCTGCCAACCCTAATGGGATTGGCCACCTTATTGAGTTTATTGCCTACGTCTGCCCTGGCTGAGCAAGCAACAAGTGAGTTTCCAACGCTGGCAGAGGTCGTCCCGCTCGATCTTTGTTACATGGTTGGCGAAGCGAATTTTAGTTTGTTGCACGAGCTAAATCAGCGTAATCAAGAGCCAGGTCCACTTGGTCCTCATGCCAAACCGATGGAATTTCCTCCTGGGTTAAACCGCAATATCACAGACCAAGCAGTCCTCGTCCCCTTAGGATCGATTCAGAAACTCTTATGGGCGAATGCAGCCGATTACCGGTACGGTGCTCCTAGCCTGCTCCTCATTCAAACGGTTCGTAACATTGATGTGGCAGAGCTCAAAAAAACTCATGAGTTGGCCCCCGATCTTGATCTCACAAACACCTTCGAAATAAAGCCTTTCGGAGGAGGCCGTTTAGCGAGAATGATTGCTCCCAACCGGATCGTGATCGCCAGCAGTCAGGAGCACATGGACACTTTTGTCGAATTTCAAGACAAGCCAATTAATAGACGCAAGTCAGGTGCAAGCCTGTTTTCCGAATCTAACTTTATCTTCCGCTATGCCCAAAGAAAGCGGCCGGACCAAGAAGAGCAAGTGATTTCTGACGAGCAAATATCGGAAGATCCTATCCTCAAAATTATCGGCTCGCTGGATCGCACCATTACTCAACTTGTCTTTCAAGCAAGCGTCGCTGACGACCACTCTTTATTGCTGAAATTAGAAGGACAATTCAATTCAGCTGAGGCTGCCAAAGATGCGTCACTAAAATACAAAATGGGCAAAGCCATGCTCGACTCCTTTTTTGAGCTCTACCTGGAAGACACCAAACTCCCCCCGACATTCGATTCACCAGCCGTCGAGAACTGGCCCCATTTGGTATTGGCTCTTAAACAGCTCTTGGAAAATGCTCAGGTCGAAGTCAACGGCAACGACTGCGTCATTCAAACCAAGTGCGATCCAGACCTCTACGATACACTCGTCAACATCTGGAACAAAATGCCTCAAGTAACTGCCAGGTCGAACGACTTGTTTCGCCTTCGAAAGGTTCTCTCGGCATTGGAAATCTATCATCTAATTCATGGCCACTACCCACCCTCGGTGATTTTCGATGAAGAGTCAGGCCATGCGCGGTCCTGGCGTGTCGAGCTGCTCAAGCTCATGCAGGATGACGATCTCAAGGATCTCTACGAGCAATACCGCAAGGACGAGCCTTGGAATAGCGAGGCGAACTTGAAACTTCTCGATGCCTCGGTCTCGGTTTTCTCTAGCAGTTGGGAAACCGATCCCCATGCGGCCAGCTTCTATTATGTGCTGGGCGAAGGAACTCCATTCGATGATGAAGAACCAAACCGAGATCAAATAACAGACCCTCGCTCTGAAACCGTTTTGATTGTCAGTGCCGATCGCAATATCCCCTGGACCATGCCAGAAGATTTGAATTTCGAGGACACAATCGATCTGAATAAACTCGGCATCTGGAACAACGATCAGGTGTTAGTGGGAACAGCCGACAATCGCACCTGGATCCTGCTTAAAGACTTCTCCCCGGAAAGCTGGCAAAACATCCTTCTCAAAGCCGACGGCAAGCGAGTAAAAATCCCAGAGCAATACCGCCCGCTTAAACGAGCCAAGTAATCGTTTTGACTTAGCTTAGCGGCCGCGCGTTCTCTTCTGCTTCTGCTTCCCAGGCGGCACGCTTCAGCCGCCTGTTGGCTGCTGCGTGGCCGGCTGCCCATCTATTTTTGGTTTCTTAGAATAATTCCATTGCATGCCAGCCATCTTTTCTATAAAACCAAAACTAAGAAACCAAAAACACGTGACACAAGGAGACCCAAGTGGCACGCCCTAAAGCCAAAGAATTAACCGAGCGGGAACTCGAGATCATGCACGTCTTCTGGCAGCAAGATGCCTGTGGCGTAGCAGAAGTTCAGCAAACCCTGGAGGACGCTGGCCGCCCGCTGGCTTATACCACCGTCAGTACGCTGGTGAAGATCCTCGAAGAAAAAGGATTTCTGGAACAAGTCACTGACCAGCGCCCTTACCAGTTTCAAGCGGTACGTTCGTTTTCGGAGGTCAGCGGCCGGCTTATCTCGGACCTGATCGAACGTGTCTTTGGCGGTAGCCGCGAGGCACTACTGACCCGGCTGTTCGCTCCTGGCCAAATGTCAGCAAAAGAAAAGAAGCTAATCGAGGCCCTCCTTGAACAACGGACCTCAGGGCCGCCGCAGCAGCCCGGTAAGTCGAAACGCAAACCACCCCGCTCTTCGTAAGGTTCTTCCCCATGTTCGCTCAGATTGCCCTTTGGCTCTTGTGGATCGTCCTGCAGTGCAGTGTTGTCGGGTTGATCGCCATCGTGCTACTGTTCCCCCTGGCGCGTTCTTTGCCTGACACGCGTGGCCGGCTAGCGTTGTCCGGCCTCGCGGCGATGGGGATCGTTCTGATGGCCGGCGTTATTCCTGGCCGCGGCTGGCTGGTTCCTTCGCCCGAAGTGGCTTCCCCGTCGCAGTCTGCCGTTAGGGAAGACAGCTTGTTGCAGAAACCTCAAGCAGTCGAAACAGCACCTACAATTACCGAGCCGGCCAACGCCACGCCAACAACCGCCGAGCCCCTGGCCATACAGTGGCAACGTTTAACAGATTGGTTCGTCCCAACCGAACTACCAGCGCTAGAGCCTCAAGCCGCTCAGCCCCAACCAACGCCTCGCTCGGCCAGCTGGATGCTTTGGTTCACAGCGATTCTTATCACGGCGCAGTTGTTGGCAGTGGTACGCATCGCAGGGGGGCTGTGGGCATTGAAGCTGTTGGAACGTCGTAGCCGCCCCTGCGACGATGTCGATATGCAAACCCGCTTGGCGCGATTGAGTTCCCCCAGCGGAATCCAAGCCCCGTTGAAGCTGGCTGTGATTGATCGCCTGCAAACTCCAGCAGTCGTCGGCTGGCGACGCTTTACGATCCTTCTGCCAGCGGAATTTTCGCAGTGGAATGGCGCTCAGCGCGATGCCGTGCTGGCCCACGAACTCGCGCATATCACTCGCCGCGATGGTTGGTGGCGGGCCATCGCCGTGCTGTTGCAGGCACTTCATTTCTATAACCCTTTGGCGTTCGCTTTGTCGCGACGATACACCCTCGAACAAGAACTGGCCGCCGACAAACTGGCCTGCGATTGGCTAGGGGATCGCGAGAGCTATCTGCAAAGCCTGGCTACGTTGGCTCTGCGTCAAGCTCCGCCTGCCCCGGCTTGGTCGACCTTGGCTTTTCTCCCTTCTCGCTCCATGTTTCTCAGGAGACTCGAAATGTTACGTGAAGTCCCCCGTCACTTCTCTCAAGCCACCGAGCGAGCTCTCCAGTTCGGCTCGCTGGCCTTGTTACTGGTTGCCGCTTTGGCCGTAGGCGGCCTCCGCCCTCTTTCGGCTCAGCCGCCAGAGAACACCGCCGAAAAGGAAGCAGTACCACCGCAGTCCCAGGTGCGAACCCCACGCTCGTTGGCCGAACTCCTGCCCAACGACCTGGCCGAATTAGCGATCGAAATCAAACTGGCAGAGCTGATGCAGATGCCCCAAGTCGCAGAAATGCTTTCGCCGCCTGACGGCATCAACCGAACTTCAGAAACGTCGTTCGGCGATATTCTTCAGCAACAAGTCACCCTCTTTCCTACGAACCAAGTCGAATCGGTTCTGTACGTAGAAAAACTGAACGCCAGTGGTCCACCAACCCGCGTTACGATAGTGCGTCTTAAGCAAGACCTGACCGAAAACGACGTCAAACATCTCGGCAAACCACTACCATCCCTGAGTGATTCCGTCACAGCAGGTGCGATTTTCGAGAAAGGCGATAGCTATGTTCTTGCCACGGAGTACGCCTACTATCAGAGCACCGATGTCGAAGTTCTCAAACGAATTTCCGAATTCAATCGCACCGATTCAAAAACACGCGATTCACTGTCCAAACACCTTTCTGCCAGTGATTCCCCGCTGCGTGTTTCCGTGGATTGGCCCACTTTTGGCAAACGGCTGCTCTCGCAACCAGGCTTTGCCAATTCGCCGAACCAGTTGATGATTGCTCCCCTTACCAAGACCGCCAAACGCTGGAGCATAGAACTTGTCCCTCAGGACGCCAACAAGAAAGCATCCCTACGAGCAACCGGCGAGTTCACCACCCTAGAGGAAGCGAAGCAGGCTGAAGCAACGCTTACCTCGATGCGAACGCTGATTCAAAACCTTCTCGCCACCGATCAGTTCACCAAACTGGCCGAATCGGCTCCTGATGCGGCACATATTAAGCAACTGATAGACCTTGCTGGCAATCTTTTACAGACGACAAAAATAGAAACGCAAGGGACTAACGTGGTCGTTACAGGCTCGACCGGCATGACCAGCGAACAACTGCTGGCCACCTTTCTGCCTGCCATGCACCAGGCCCGCTTGGCTGCCCAGCGGATGGCCGACGTGAACAGTCTTCGCCAACTGGCACTTGCCTTTTACAACTACCACGACACTTACGGGCATTTCCCCCAAGCGGTTGTGGTGGATGCTGAAAGTGGGCAGAAACGTTCGTGGCGGGTTGAACTATTGCCCTACCTAGGAAAGCAAGATCTGTACGAGCAATACCGCAAAGATGAACCATGGGATAGCGAAGCGAATCGTAAGCTGATTGCTCAAATGCCACCGATATTTGGCGCGAGCGGCTCCCCCGACCGAACTTCAACTTCCTTCTTTGCCGTAACCGGCCCCAACACGGCCCTGGCGCCAGTCGACTTGAAGGCTGCGAAGGCGAACGGTGCCCAGACACCACCGAGGCCAACCAGCATTGGGGATAACCCGACGTACAACGACTTCCCCGATGGACTAGCCAATACCATCTTGCTGATTCAAACCAAAAAGGATGTCCCCTGGACCAAGCCAGAAGACCTCCCTTTAGCAGAAGCCGACGTCGCGAAACTGGGCGGTTTTCATCCTGGTATCTTCCTCGCCGCTAGGAGCGATGGCTCCGTTACTGCCCTGACTAACACGGTCGATCCTGAAATCTGGCACTTGATGCTTATTCGTAACGATGGAAAAGCGTTTCCCCAATAAAAAGTACCTCTCTTAAAAATTGCACGCAACCAAAGCCACTGCCGGCACAATCGGCTGTGGCTTTCTTTATGGGGGAGCACAAACCCGCTGGCGGTTTGCTTCTCTTTTGCTTGCTTGGCGGCTCAGATTTTCTCATACTGCACAGCGGAAACATCGATTTCCTGCGATGCGATTCTCTTCCTTCTCATTGTCCGCCCTGGGCCTAATAGCGAGCATGCCACGTCATGTCTGAAAACTTCAGTAAGCTTGGGTTCGCCAAGACCTATATCTACCCAGCTTTGGCTTTGTTTTTGATTCCGATTGGTTGTCTTGTTTTTTACACGTACATTCAATCGACTTATGATCAGCAGTTCCTGGAAGCGGCGAAAGCAGATATTCGCAACGATCAGCAGCTAACACCGGAAGAGAAAGGGGGTTTAATCGCCTTTTACGAGACGTTTCCCCCGTCGCGTCTGATTGTTAGTAACCAGCCTGGCGCGGCCGAGTGGCGCGAGCTTCAAGACACGCAGTATCTCATCGAACAATATTCGCTGGCCTGGGCGGTGCGCATCTCGTGGCTGTGCATCTGGGCAGGCATTGCCGCGTTTGTGCTGACCGGTATTGGCGTCGCTCTTTCTCTGCAATCGCAAGCGATGCAGTACCGCAGCTTATGGGTTGGTTGGCATTCGCTGCGTTTATTTTGCACGCTAGAAGTCATCGCCCAAGGGCTGCTCGTCTTCTCGCTCTCGTTCTGGATTCCCGCTTTCTTCTTCAGTGTTTACATCATCAAAGTTCTCCTTCTATTCGCGATTATCGCGTTGGGGGCAATTGGGGTGGTGATAGCCGCGATCTTTAAACGACCCAACGACGACTTTGTCGTTCAAGGAGAGATCCTCACGCGCGAAATGGCGCCGCAGCTTTGGTACGACCTAGAGCAACTCAGCAGCAAGATGCAAACGGCTCCGCCCGATCATGTGATTGCTGGCATCGACGACAACTTCTTTGTCACGCAACTGCCGGTCAAAGTGCAAGACAAGCACGAACAAGTTCAAACGCTCACGGGTCGCAACTTGTTTGTTAGCTTATCGCTTTTAAAGAAGTTGCCTGGGCAGGAAGCCGACGCCGTGCTGCTACACGAACTGGCGCATTTCAGCGGCAATGACACCCTTTACTCCCAACGAATCGCCCCGCTCCTGGCTCGCTACGATCATTTCCTGCAAGGGCTGTACGAAGGTGGCGTGTCGCGTCCCGTTTTCTACTTTGCGGTCATGTTTCGTGCGTTGTACGAAATCTCGCTTGGCAGCCTCAGCCGGCAACGCGAGTTCCGTGCCGACCGCCTGGCTGCCGAGGCAACCTCGTCCCACGACATGGCGCATGCCTTATTGCGAATCACCGCTTACTCCCAATACCGTGCCGAGCTTGAAAAGGAATTCTTTGAAGCGGAAGAAGTCCACGAACAGGTCAATTTGTCGGAACGGATCGACGGCGGCTTTCTGGCTTATACCAATTCATTCGTCGACAAACACAACGTCGGCGAACTAGCCACCGCTCACCCGTTCGATTCGCACCCGCCACTTAAACAGCGACTGGAAGCGATCGGTTTTCGCGCGACTCCTGACGCGATGCGCAGTGTCCTTTACGACGAATCGATCGGCAACTGGTTCCAAAAAATCGATGACGCGGAACTGCTCGAACGAGAACAGTGGACAGCCTATGAAGAGCAGTTCCGTCAGTTCCACGAAAACATTCTGGCCTTCCGCTACATCCCTTCAAACCAGCAAGAACAAGAGCTCGTCGAAAAGTTCTTCCCTCCTCTCACGCTCACCGCCGCCAAAAATCGCCCGGTCTCGTTCGACTTCGAGAAAGTCACCTATGAAGACTGGGATGCACCTATCTACTACCGTGAAATCGAATCGATGACTTTCGAGAATCAGTGGGGAGCCCGACTCGATCTCGTCGTGAAACGAAACGGCAAGAGCAAGACGATCAAGCTGCCGCTGAGCAAAACCCAGAGCGAACAACAAGAAGTCATGGGCACGCTGGAAAACTATTACGGACGAGCGGTCAGTGCGATCGCCTACCAGAAAAGCTTGAAAGAGCCGGAACCGATGTCGCCGGATGAAGACCGCTTCTCACTAGAGACGTAATAACGGCGATGCTTTTCGAACACCGCGCATAAAAATGCGGGGACACTGGTGGGCGTCCCCGCTTTTATTCATGCGATGCAAGTCATTCTGCTGCGATTAGAATTCGCCCAGAACGGTTCCGTCCTGACGATCGGCCAGACCGGTCAGCACCGAGTAATTGATCGTTTCCGATAGGAAGTGGCACGATCCGTCAGCAAAAGCAGCAATCACGCCACCTGGGTGAGCCGAAACCAATGGCAGGTTTTCGTCACCAGGATTGGTGTAGCCAGCTTGGCTGTTGTACGGATAGTTGATCGGGTACTTAATGGTTGTCACGTTCTGAGCAACCGTACCGCTAGTGTTGTAGTAAGCACTGCTCCAAGTACCACCGTAACCAAGCCCATAAGCCGTACGCAGGTTTTGCGACTGGCGATTACGGTTCTGATCGTAGTAGTAGTTACCACATTCACTGACCAACATCGTGTTGCTAGTCCCATCGGTGATGCTCGACAACCCAACAGGTCGCGACGAGACACTAGAACCAGGAGGGCTAACCCCCACGATCAGGCCGTTGTAAACGGTGCCGCCATTGCTACCGAAATTCGGTGTGCCGGTTGGCGTGGTCGGCGGGAAGGTCGACGGCTGAGCCGTACCACCACGCATATACGAGCCGCTAATGCCGACGTAGCTGGTCAACTGGAACGCCAAATTGTTTAGGTTCGAGTCGGTGTAAGTTTCCGGCAGTGGGCTGGATGGGCACTTGAAGCCATCCACACGCAACGCTGACAGCGTGTTCGCATTGGCAATCGACTGGCCGTTGTAAGTCGTCGTCGAGACGAAATTGTTAACCGGGAATTCCAACAGGTTGTACGCAGCTGTCTGCTCAATGAACGGCAGCAATCGCACAAAAAACGATGGATTCGAGCCAGAAGTTCCCATCGTGTTGAATGGGATCTTATCTCGATAGGTATCGTGATAGTTCTGAACTGCCAAACCCATTTGCTTCAAGTTATTGTTGCACTGAATTCGACGGGCAGCTTCACGAGCTTGCTGCACAGCCGGCAGCAGCAGGGCAATTAAGACGCCGATGATCGCAATCACGACGAGCAATTCCACCAAGGTAAACCCTCGGCGGGCATACGAGGAATGTGTCACTTACAGTCTCCTTCTCTGTTCCCAGAGACAAAAAAAGAAAATTGAGATGTGGATGAGCTCCTCTGCTTATGAAGAACAAAAGGAGCCGGTCGAATCGCCACGGAGAATCCTCCCCCTCCGCGCCTCTTCGGCAATTCTTCCCGATGATCAGGAATTAGAACGTTGCCCTAGGCAAGCTCGAAAACCAAGCCACCGCAATATCATTTATACTCACCTTCTCTACCTTACAGCTACGGTTTTGCGCAACTATAAGAAAGTATTTTCCCTGACACAACCAAAGTCACATCTACGGCAGACTATTTCACACAACCTACTTCGATTGAGGTAAGGACTTCCCCGATTCCTAACCGTAAACTTCACCACAAGAACGTGTTATTGGTAAACACGCAACAGGTGATGCTTGTCATTATCAGCGGTCAGCCAGCAGAGAATTGCGGCAAAAGCTAGGGGTTGAGAAGTCACTTATTAAGCTGCCGTCGAAGAGCTTCCGCTGCTTCAGGCCAGACAAGCCCCCTCCACCGGAAGGGGCAATCCAACGCTGCTCTTCAACTGCAAATCATCTATCAGATTGCTAAGGTGAGAATAACCCACTTAGGTGATTTCACAATATATCTCAATTCTCGGTGTCGAACGTCTTCAACTCTTCACGTCTCGCAGCGAGAGCCAACAGGCGCCTATGAGAAGTATCCATAATACCTCCCCCGAGACGCGAGACGAGCAACGCGTATTGAATTGCTAACTCCGGGGCGGCGTCGTACATCGGACCGAAAGCCCTGAGTAACACCCAGTAGCAAACAAACACGGCGGCCAAGCCAGGCAGAACGCGTACCAACC
This sequence comes from Bremerella cremea, assembly GCF_003335505.1. Taxonomy (NCBI): domain Bacteria; kingdom Pseudomonadati; phylum Planctomycetota; class Planctomycetia; order Pirellulales; family Pirellulaceae; genus Bremerella; species Bremerella cremea. The sequence goes on along the minus strand of NZ_QPEX01000030.1, from coordinate 88,722 downwards.
ACTCGCTGGCCATGGCAGTGATCGATCCGGTAACCACCAAAAAGATCGGAACCAGCAGATACATCACCGCAACACCGAACACGTCACGCAGTTCTTGTTCGACCTGACCAAAGTTCATGCTCTCGACCGAAGGACGATACGGCTCGTCCTGTTCGTGGGAATTCGGATTAGGCTCTTGCTCATCGATCATCCTTGTCGCCTCGGCAGAAGTAAGCGGATTGCCCTTCCATCCTATCCCGAGACAAGAAATGAAAAAGACGCCCCAACCGCTTTAGATTCGAGGCGTCTTTCAAAAACGAACAATGCTTGGCGTAGGCCGCCTACTTCTTCGTCAACTCGAAATCAAACGTGTTGGGGCCTAATTCAACCGTCCTGTCCAATTCTGAACGCACGTTGTACTTGGCGGGTATTGGCTCTCTAAACTCAGGCCCCTTGTAATCATCCGGCTGCTCTGGCGGTACGGTCGTGATTGCCACGAGATGCTTGCCAGGCTCGGCACCTTTGGTATCTCGGATATAGATCAGTTCGTAGTTTCCAGCCGCATCGGTCATCCCTCGCGAAGGACGACCTTCTTCAGGCGTAAACGTAACCAATGCACCGGAATAGGGTTGACCATCGACCGTAACGGTGCCGGTCACCTTGCCCAAATCTCCGTAGTCTTGCTCGGCACACCCCAGGATGCTCACCGTCAAAATGACAATCCAAGTGGCGATCCCTGGTTGAAAGTTGCAAGAAGTCATTCTTGATTAAGCTCCATGAAATCTAAAAGTTCGTACCGAGATCGCTGAAACCAAACGCCAGCGACACTCGGTCGAAAAAAACACAGACTCACCACGTAGGATGAGCCTGCTCGATTGGTTTGTGATTAAGAGGCGGTCACTTAGAATTCGCCCAGCACGTTTCCGTCTTGGCGATCGGCCAGACCAGTCAAGATCGCGAAATTGACCGTCTCTGCCAGAAAGCGAACGCTGGCGTCCCCCTGAGTAATCAACACGCCACCAGGATGCGCCGAGACCAAGGGAATGTTGACATGGTAGTCGGCGCCATTTCCCGTTCCCCCTTCGGTTGCAATCGCATAACGAACGGTGGTTACGTTGGCCGTCCAACTGCCAGCGCCACCGCCGTTGCCCCACGATTTGCCAGCGTGGCCACTGCTACGGCGATCAACTTTCGCACCACTGGCGTTGTAGAAGTAGTCGCTCTGTTCGCTGACCATCATTGTGTTGGTTGTTCCATCGGAAACGGTGGCCAAGCGGATCGCATTACTCTTGGAACTAACCGGCACGATCATTCCGTTGTAAACGGCGTCGCCGTAGCTGCTATCTTGTTGCGATGTCGACACAACGTTCGACGTTCCACCTTGCCAGTACGAACCAGTAATGCCGACATAGTTGACTAATTGCAACTCGACCTCACCGTTAGCGTTGGTATTTTGCTTTTCAGTTTCTGGCAGCGGGCTCGAAGGGCAATTGAAACCAGGAACACGCAGTAGCCCTAAGACCGCCGCATTCGGGCTGGGACCGTCTTGCATGGTCCAGTCCCCAGTAAACACAAACTGATCGTAGGCCGAATTCTGCTCGACAAAAGGCAACAGCCGCACAAGCCAAGATGGGCCACGCTGACGATCACCCACGCTGCCGGACTGAGGAACTGCGTTGTAAGGCAACTTGCCGAAGGTGTCGTGATAGTTGTGAATCGCCAGACCGATTTGCTTCTGATTATTGGTGCATTGAATTCGCCGGGCCGCTTCACGCGCTTGCTGCACGGCAGGCAGCAGCAACGCAATCAAGACACCAATAATGGCGATCACCACCAACAATTCAACCAAAGTAAAAGCATGTCGCCGTGGGGTACGACTGTCCATTGAGGACTCCAAGAATTATGGAAAGGAAAAAAACAGGATTGGCAAATAAAAAGCCATAAACAAATCCGTTATCTCTTTAATACAAAACCTGTTCCACAATCATGTTGTCAGTTGAGTTTCTCGATAGCCTACTTGGGCACCCCCCGGACACAAAAAGAAATAAGCCCCACTAAAGAAGAAAAACAAGCCTATTAAGATAAAGTATTCCCCCAAAGTATTTTAGAAAGACGCAATTCCATTACCCCCTCGCATGAGTGTTGCTTCGTTATGTTGCCCAATAAACAAGCGTAAATTTACTAACCTGCCTGCAAAACTGATATAACGGTAAATCAAGGCTTTTGTTCAGCGTTTCAAACAAAAACAACCGCCCCCCGCCCAGCCTACTAGAGGCGATTCCCCACATAGAACTAATGCTGCGATTTGCGGCATTCTGCAGGATGCCCCCACCAGCCCTATCTTGTTTCAACACTTCCATCTTGGTGAACCGCCGAACTAGGCCGTGCCGCCATTGACCGGCAGGATTTGGCCTGTGATCCAGCCGGCGTCGGCGCTGGCCAAGAAGACGATCACCGGGCCCATGTCTTCGACCTTGCCGAGCCGTCCGAGAGCTGAAAGGTTACGCATCCGCTCGATCTTTTCCGCTTCGTTGTTGCCCAGGAACATCTCCGTCTCGGTTGGTCCGGGCGAAACGGCATTTACGGTGATTCCGCGCGATCCCATCTCTTTGGCGAAGCTCCGTGTCATCTGCTCGACAGCCCCTTTCGACGCGCAGTAAGGACCATAGGTTGGCAACATCATCCGCACGGCGGAGCTCGACAGATTGATAACACGTCCCCCATCTGCCAATCGCTTGGCCGCTTCACGCAGACCATAGAATGTGCCGTTGACGTTTACCTTCATCACCCGATCAAACTCTTCGTCGGTGGTGAGCTCGATTGGCTTGTAATGCACGATGCCTGCGTTGTTTACCAAGATGTCAACGGTTCCAAAGTTCGCTTCCGCAACGTCAAACAGTTTCTTCACGTCGGCAGCTTCAGCAACGTCTGCTGCCGCAGCCACTGCCTGACCTCCTTCCGCAATAATCTGCGCGACGACGGACTCGGCGGCCTGCTGGTGCCGTGCGTAATTGACCACCACCTTCGCCCCTGCTGCGGCTAGGCTGACACAGATATTGGCTCCAATTCCACGCGAACCTCCAGTAACGATCGCCGTTTTGTTCTCTAACGTTTTCATCTTGCTTTCTCCATGAAGTAAAGAAGCGATGATCTCTTGCACTATTGCTGCCAGCCTCCACAATCCCTACTCGGCAAGCCGTTGGCCGGTATGCGCGAGCTAAGGGTTGGCCGAGGCATGCTCCGCGAAAATCACTTGGCGTTTCTGCCGATGAATTCCCACTAAGCCGCCCGTCTTCGGATCCATCGCGATCCCCTGTCCGGGAAATGGGGTTAGGCAAGTTGCCGTATGCATCAGAACCGAACCCGTCTCTGGCAACTTCAGCCGATAGATCACCTTCTTATCGTGTCCCGTCGCCAAGAACTCGTCCCCTAACCAGATTCCACCAGAGATACTAGACGAGCCCAAGTCGGACACGACGCTTGGGGGAAAGGTCCAAACGGCTTGCTCTTGCCACGCGGGATCAAACTTCACTAGAACCGTGCGGGCATTGTCCCCTTTGCCATAAACCGCGAACACACACCACCATGCCTCATCCTTAAACACCGCCACGGTTAGGCTGCCATGTGGCGAATGCCCGAAGCGATGAAAGTCGCTCAACTGCATCGACGCGACATCAAGCACCTTAATGATGCTCGACTCTGGCTTGAAAGGATAATTCGAGTGGGCACAGTACAGCTTCCCTTCGTGGAGAAATCCACTGTTAAGATGCTGCGCGTCCCCTTCACTTTTCGCAACAAGCTCACCACTAGCCCGTCCGTACTTGGCGACCATGGTGTTATTGATCGCATAAACAAACGACTCGTCTGCCGCTGCGGCCTGATTGGCCTCTGGAGCGTCTAACGTAGCAGTTTGCTTCCAGGCACAAGACCTTTCTTCCCCGATAACATTTGCAATAGGCATAAGAACCACCGAGAGCCCCAACGCCAAAAAGCAGTCGCGAATCACCAGTAGCTTCTCCCCACAAGGCTGATTCAAAAGATCAATCAGCAAACACCCGAACAAAAGAAACGCCTGCCTGCCGTTAGACACAAGTCGCGGCGGAAGCGCATTCGCTTCGCAACTGCGCTAGATTCAATGACTTAGGCCACCTGTCAGGAGCAAGCGGCTTCCATGCCACTTGTCCGGGTAGCCAGACTTGCCGTCCTGGCAGCGGGGTTCACACTTTAGAATTATGAACGAAAAACGGGTGCCGGGCGACCTCTTGGTAAAGTCATCCCGACACCCGAATATAGCAATTCAACCTTGGAACAGGCTGTTATTTTCCGCAAGTTCGCATGGCCTGAAAGCCAGCGTTGGTTAGGCTGTAGGCGCCTTTAAATGTTTCAGGAATCAAGTATTCCCGCTTGACCAATTTCGCGAGAGAATTTTTATGGGTCGCCAGCATGGGGCCAGTGAAGCAGAGCATTCGGCCTGGATCCATCAAGTATTGGCGGAATGTTCTGAGGACTTTCTTTTCACCATCGGTCAGCATGGGAAGCTCCTATACAAGGATTCGAAGAGCTTAGCCTCCTGCTTGTACGTTATGACTTTCTCCATAAAGCCAGATGGCTGTCCGTAGCCTGTGAAGTCCGTTGAAATTGACTCACGCGATCGTACAGAAAAGAAAACACTACTCTCGCCACCGGAGACCTCATGCCCCTCTCATAACGCGGTAGTGCTTTCTACAGCTTCGACCATCGTACCATTTTTCACAGTGAATTGCTAGTACCTAATAAAAGGGGGTAACGCGTCTAGACGCTCCCTGGGGCACCTCAACGCGCTTGCTGGCCATCCTCGCTGACTAAGACGACGTGCCCGGCAGCTTTAGCCTCAAAAGCAGAAAAACCAAAGTCAATCCACGGTGGTAAAGTCCAACCACAATTCACGTAACCACTGTCCACCAATCAGCTTGGCGACCACGCTCGGCAAGAATACAGACGAAGGAATTCACGACCGAAGCATTATCGAGTTCGCTCCCCAGACTTGCTCAACAGCGGATGATCATCCTTCGCTTCGTGCTTTCCCTAGAACAACGGCAGATCATGCCGCTTTAGCAGGAAGTATTTCTTCCGCCCGATGGACACCTGATTCGTAGGTGTTGCCTGTGTGGGGCTTACTTCAGCTTTTCGTTTTGCTGATGACGGGTCGCATCGCGTTTCGTCTTCTTGTCTAAGTTCCGCTTTAACGCGTCGGTCAGATCGACTCCGGTTTGATTCGCCAGACAAATCAGCACGAACAAGACATCGGCGAGTTCGTCGGAGAGCTCCACTTTCTCGTCCGAAGGTTTAAAGCTTTGCTCGCCGTACGTGCGGGAAATAACACGGGCCACTTCGCCGACCTCTTCGACCAACTGCGCCAAGTTGGTCAACTCCGAGAAGTATCGCACGCCGATCGTTTGAATCCACCGATCGACTTCATCTTGAGCCTGACGCAGGGTTAGAGGCTGATCTTGGTGAGTCACTTATCGCTCAAAATTGCTGAAAGAGTCTTACTGCTTGCCTTCGTAGAACTGCGACCCAGGGTTACGGCTTCAGCCCGCCTGGCACACCTTTTACGACAATTGCCACGGCATCGTGCGGGTGCAAGCTTTCGAAGTGACTGGCTTGAATGCGGTAGTCGGTGACACCTTCCATCTGGTCGATGGCCGATTTCATCCGCCGGGCAGCATCTTCGCAGAACATCAAATTCTCGCCATTCAAACGGGCGAACTCTTGCTCGTCGGCTCGCTTTACGGCGGCCTGAACAGCCGTATTGAGCACTCCTTCGGTCCGCTGGATGATCTCTTCGATTGGTAAGTCGCTGCGAGTTTCGTCCAAGTCTACGGTAATGTCGGCATGGCTGCGTTGGCTATGCGGTACGGCGATCAGGGTGCTATTGGCCCCGAGCCAACTAAGCACCGTCGAAGCACTAAGCCAATTATGACCATAGAACTGCTCTTCAAATTGCTGCTGCAAGAGCTGGCGAGAAAGAGCCGCTGAACAGGGACAGGCGCTCGAATAGGTCAAACGTACATGCACGCGATACTTGACCTCGTCCCCTTTGCGTAACGCTTCGACCTGGATGGGATAGCTCCGCCAAGCCAAGTTATCGGAAAGCAAAGAGGCCCGTTGAATCATGTGCTCGAACGAAAAACACAGGTATGCCGACGCGCTCATTCCTTGGTGCGTTTCCAGAAATCGCCCCAGAATGCGTTCGATCTGCTTCCGCGAGAACTCGGTGTGCAGTTCGTTCTGCAGGCTCAAATAGAGCCGCGACATGTGAATGCCTTTGATGGCCGGATCGTCCAGGCTAACGTAAGCATCGACCCTGGCAGGGGTTCGCATTAACACATCATCTTCGCCGCGCACGAGAATGGCCACCTCGATCCCCGACATCCCCACCCGATCGATCGCCGATTGAAACTGCGGAGCGGTATCGTTTGCCACATCGGGCAGCAAACGAGGAGAGGTGTCCATGGCCAGGGGACGAATCGCATCCCCAGCCAACGAAGCGGCCGAACCAGATTGCGCGGACAAAGGAGACTCAGGAGTCATCTAGGTATCCTTGGCGGAGTGAAATGCAAAGCGGTTGGAACTTACCAAAGTCTAAGACCGGCAGATTCGCGAGGGGGCAACCGCTGTTTTTATCAAAGGAGGCGGCTTCCCATTGGAGCGTGGCCACCGAAAATTACCGTCTATTAAGGGGCTTCATGATACCGAATTTCGGACAGCCCGTCTTGAGATGCCCCAGAAACCGAATGCGTTACAATTCGCAGGAGGCTGCCCACCAGGGGGCCTAGTGAGTAAACTAACGAATATCTCGCCCCTGACTTCCGATTGTTGCCTACCCCTCTTAAGGGCTCAACAATTCCCTTCGCGAGCGAAACAAGAATTGTCGATAACTCATTTAACGACAATCGTTTCCTAGCGTCGTCAAAAGTCAATCCATCGCTGAAATCCTAACCTGGAACGCCAGAGCCATGTCCGCCACGGGTCACCTCGGAGATTACCCCCGCTACCGTCCTCGCCGCAACCGACAAACGGCCTGGTCTCGCCGACTGGTCCGCGAAAACACGCTGACGGCTGACGATTTGATTTGGCCTATTTTTGTCCAGCCAGGCCGAGGCAAGCGAACTGCGGTCCCCTCGTTACCAGGTGTCGATCGACTGACGGTAGATATTGCCGTGGAGGAAGCGCACCGGGCCGCCTCGCTCGGAATCCCGGTCATTGCCCTGTTCCCTGCTACCCCTTCCGAGCTAAAAACTCCGGAATGTGAAGAGGCAATCAATCCAGACAACTTGGTTTGCCAAGCGGTGCGAGCCATCAAAGAAGCGAACCTTGATCTGGGAATCTTGTGCGACGTAGCCCTCGATCCCTACTCGAGCCACGGCCAAGATGGCCTGGTCCGTGACGGTTATGTGGTCAACGACGAAACCGTTGAGATGCTTTGCCGGCAAGCGATTGTCCAAGCCCAAGCTGGCTGTGATATCATTGCCCCCAGCGACATGATGGACGGGCGAATCGGCGCAATTCGTAACGCTTTGGATCACGACTGCTATCAGCATGTCCAAATCATGGCCTACGCCGCCAAGTATGCGTCGGCCTTCTATGGCCCTTTTCGCGATGCGGTCGGTTCATCGGGCAATCTCGGCAGCGGTGATAAAAAAACCTACCAGATGGATCCCGCCAACTCCGACGAAGCCCTCCGCGAAGTGGCGCTCGACCTGAAGGAAGGGGCCGATATGGTAATGGTCAAACCGGGCATGCCGTACCTCGACATCGTATATCGCGTGAAAGAAAACTTCTCGGTGCCGACCTACGTTTACCAGGTCTCCGGCGAATACGCGATGCTGCACGCCGCAGCCGGCAACGGCTGGCTCGATTTAGAAAAGTCGATGATGGAAAGCTTGATGAGCTTTAAACGCGCCGGAGCTGATGGCATTTTGACTTACTACGCCCTTAAAGCAGCCGAATTGCTGCAAAAAGGTTAATCGTTAAACCACAACAATTTACATCCCTTAGTGGGAACTCACGACGCTGCTGCGAATAACTTGCCAGAGCGACTTCCAAGGCTTAGGCTACAGAATGGTCCCTTAACGCGGCACTAAGCGGCAAGGTATCCTCCATTTGACAACCAGGTTTGATCAACATGTCATACACGCCAATTCAGTTGCTAGAGAATTGGATCTTGCGACAAGCTTCCGATGACGGTCAAGCTTGGCTCGATACCCAGCGCGAAGCAGTCACCACGGGAGAACCCAAGTCGCTGTACATGGCCTTCGGTTTCACCCCTCGCAAGATCGGCAAAGCAGATCTGCAACTAACCGAGCGTGACATCAACGACGCCGCCGAGGCCCGCCCTGGCTGGCAACCTCAGACCTGGACCATCGATCAAGCGGCTCGCGTCTTGCTGCTGATGTCGTTGCCCAGCGAAGACGATGCGGCCTGGTTCGCGACGATTGAGAAACTCTTTCAAACGGCCGAGGTTCGCGAGCAGATCTGCTTGTATCAAGCTTTGCAGTTGCTGCCTCATCAGGAACTGTTCGACGACCGCTTGGCCGAAGGAATCCGCACCAACATTCAGACGGTTTTTTGTGCGATCGCCCACTGCAATCCTTTGCCGATGGAGCTCATGCAAGAGCCGGCCTGGAACCAGATGGTCTTAAAAGCCCTGTTCATCGGCGCGGCGCTCGATCCGATTGAAGGGCTCGACCAGCGTGTGAACCCAGACTTGGCTCGCATGCTAATCGACTTTGCCCACGAACGCCGTGCCGCGAAGCGGCCTATCCCAGTCGAGCTGTGGCGAGTCGCCGCCCCGTTCGCCGACGAGATCGCCTTGGAAGACATGAAAGCGTTGTATGCAACCGGCGAGACGCTAGAGAAATCGGCAATCGCCTTGGCTCTTGTTTCCACCGCCCTAGACGAAGCGGACGCGATCCTGCAAACCGATCCTGAAATAGCCAAGCGAGCCGAAAGCGGTAGCATCACTTGGCGAGAAATTGCCCAACAAGCTTACCCTTCGTAGGCATGCCACATCGCTTGGCGTTTTGCTGAAACTGAACACTGACAACCCCACACTTGCTTGTAACCAACCATGAAATTCATCGACCCGCACATTCACGTTACCTCGCGTACAACCGACGACTACGAAGCGATGGCTGCGGCCGGCGTTGCGGCGATTATTGAGCCGGCTTTCTGGCTCGGTCAGCCGCGGACCAATATCGGTTCGTTTCAAGACTACTTCAGCAGCCTGGTTGGGTTCGAGAAGTTTCGGGCAGCCCAATTTGGGATTCGCCATTACTGCACAATTGGCCTCAACTCGAAGGAAGCCAACAACGAGGCGCTCGCCGAACAGGTCATGGAATTGATGCCGCTGTTTCTGGCGAAAGAAAACGTCGTGGCCGTCGGCGAAATCGGCTTCGACGACATGACCGCCGCAGAAGAAAAGTACCTGCGTATTCAGCTAGAAATGGCCAAAGAAGTCAATCTACCCATCTTGATCCATACGCCTCATCGCAACAAAAAGCAGGGAACGTATCGGAGCATGGACATCATTGAAGAACATGAAATCCCACCCCATATGGTGGTCATCGATCACAACAACGAAGAGACGTGTGAAGAGGTCTTAAGACGCGGCTACTGGACGGCGTTTACCATCTATCCGAAGACCAAAATGGGGAACGAACGAATGGTAGAAGTCGTTAAAAAATATGGCGCTGAGCGAATCATTATCGATTCCTCCGCCGACTGGGGTGTGTCCGATCCGCTAGCGGTCCCGAAAACTGGCAATTTGATGCTAGAGCGGGGTATTCCCCAAGAGCACGTTGAGCTAACCTGTTACAAGAACGCTTTGGCAGCCTACGGCCAGAGCGGTCAGTTCGAGGAATCGGATTGGCTTTCCCCTGAACCTATTGATCAACGATCGTTGTTCGAAGGAAACAGTGTTCTCCGGGGAGGTCAGACCCCTCGTGTCGACAAGCCAGAAGACGATCGCATCATTCAATAAAAGCTCATAAAGTCTTCAAGTAAATCGACACCTTCCAGGCCAGCGGAAGGAACTGCCAAGCTAGGCACCACCTGACGTAAAAGACAACGTGCGATCGGAACCGTGTGTTGTTTTTTTGGTATCCAGAGGCACCCAGCAACTTGCCATGTGTCCGCCACCGGGGCGGGCCACACACTGGAATATTACCATCGGTGCAAAATGAGCTTTCATCGTAACGGCGCTAGCGACCGGTTGTCGCGGCGTGAGCTAAATCTCCAATCCTTCGACGAAGTCTTGGCAGAAGCCAGAAGCTTGTCTCGCGTTGGCTACCATCGCGTCTCCAAATGGTCACTCGGCCAGATCTGCGATCACGTTTCGCGATTTATGGACGACTCGATCGATGGCTTCAAATCGACTCCCCGCTTCGCCCCCTTGGTGCGTCCCTTTTTTCGCATGATGTACATGGGCAAGGTTCTGCGAAACGAACGGATCCCCGCCAAGATGCCAACCCTTAAAGAGTTGGAACCAGACGAATGGACCGAAGATGCCCACGCATTGCCTCAACTGGAGAAAGCAATTACTCGCATCCAAGATCCGAGCACGCAGTTCGTCACCTCGCCTGTGTTTGGTAATCTTACCGCCGACCAATGGCGTCAGGTTCACCTGTGGCACTGCCAGCATCATCTGGAATTCTTGATTCCAGCTGCTCGCGATGCCCAGGCCAATGCTCCCCAGGCGTAGTAGTTGATGTAGGTTGAAGTTTTTGGTCTTTGGCGATCCGTGAAGAAACCTCTTGTTGCGCGCTTCGTAAACACGCACACGCTTTCTTCCGTTCTGACAACTGAACGCTGAAAACTTCAAACGCCTATCACCTTGCCTTTTGGGGGCGTGCGTCGTATCTTGCGCGGCAAACATCTTGTCGTATTAGCAGGAAGGCATCCCATGTCCCAGGAACTAGATTCTCCCGAGCCCGCTTGGCGTCCAATCACAAAGATTCAGCGGCGGGTTATCGGGGTATTGGTAGAAAAGGCTAAGACTACCCCCGACGCCTATCCCATGTCGCTCAACGGTTTGACGACCGGTTGCAATCAAAAGAGCAACCGCGACCCACAAATGAACCTTGAAAGCTGGGAAGTCGAAGAAGCGCTGGAGCAACTGCGCACCATGAATGCAGTTGCCGAAGTCCACGGCGATGGGCGCGTGGTCAAGTTTCGTCACTACATGAAGGACTGGCTGGGCTGCGATGGCAACGAATTAGCTATCATGGCCGAGCTACTCCTGCGTGGCCCACAAACGGTTGGCGAACTTCGCGGCCGGGCGGCCCGCATGGGCAAAATTCCTGATATGACTAGCTTGCAGCCCTTGCTCGACGAACTGCAACGCAAGAAGTTAGTCATTCCGCTGACGCCCAAAGGCCGTGGCCAAATGGTTACCCACGGTCTCTACTCAGAAAAGGAACTCGCCGAGCAGCGCCAACAACATGGTGACGGTCGCCCAGCTGCTGCCGAGACGAGTCCTCCTGGCCCAAGCGAGACTGCCGCCAACACGCCCTCGGCCAGTCCTCCGGCTGCCTCCCCTGCTCCGGCTGCCTCACAGCCTGTCGCTGCATCAGCTGGTTCTAACGATAGCGAGGCAATCAGCGAACTTCGGGCGGAGATCGCCGCCCTCAAAGCGGAACTCGAGCGAGTCAAAAAAGACGTCGAAGATCTGTGGTCCAGCGTGACCTAAAGCGTGCCTTTTCTGTTGAATCACCGAGGGGCCAACTTGGTCCCTTTTTCCTGCGCTACCGGCTTCCTTTAGCCTGCCAAGATTGTGCTTCACGGCAACCGTTGCCCCAAGACTTTGGACCAGGTATTGCTTGCAGACTTTACTGAACTAACGTACAGTAGTGCTTGTCTGAAATACAGAACCTAGTCAGCCCGGGTGCTGCCGGCAGCGATCGCCGCCCGATCGCATCTTTGCCCCCAATTTCGCTTATTTCGCACGACCAAATCGCGTCGCGTAGAGCCATCTGGGGAATCGCCTTCGAGTTTCATTGGTTTACTTGTGCGCTGTGCCCAACGGGAAGTTCTGCGGCATGTCAGTGCGCTAATCCGAACGAGTCCATCTTGTGGAGCCAGGGAAATAATGCCACGACGTTCAACACCACACCGTTATCGTATCGAGCCCTCTCAGATCGCGGAAATCCATCGCCTGCGAGCCTCTGGTCGCACGAAAGTCGATATCCAACGAATCACCGGCATCTCGCGAACGACGATCCACAAGATCCTTAATAAGTCGCCTGACGCCCAGAATGATCCGTCTTCGGAGAAAGATGCAATCAACTACTTCGACGGCCCTGTCGAGCGATGTCCGCGTTGTGGTCGTAAAGTCCATATGCCTTGCATGCCGTGTCGGGTCGACAGCATGATGGCTAGTGGCCAAGTTCCGCCGTCCGAGATCCAAGAGAAAGACCGCCGACAGGTTGCCCAAGATTGGTAGGCAAGCCACCACATTGATGACTCCCAAAGGCCGACCGTGCAGTCGTCGGCCTTCGATGTTGAGGCGGAAAGCAATCGATTAGTACTCAGCCCACTTCCAGCCAATCGGCATTTCCAGTTCACGTTCCGCGAAGTAAGCCCACGGCGTATCAGGGTGCTCTTTGATGACCCGTTCCAAGTATTGCTTGGCCTGCAATCGCATCTTCTCTAAACGGCTTCCCGCTTCTTCTAAGGAATCGGCTGGTTCTAGCTTCCAAGTGTTGTGCGTAGGATCTTCAAACTTGCGTCCTCCCTTTAAGATCGCCAACATTTGATTGTAACCATCGACACGAGCCTTGTTCGCGGCAGCACGGCCGAGGGCCAAATCGTAGCTTGCCTGCCAACGCTTATCTTGGATCTTGTCACGATCCTTTTCCCCAGCGGCCAAAGGTTCGTAGACGGCATTCACCAAGGGCTCCAAGCGAGCAGCAATTCGCTGAGCGCCATCCAAAGCGTTCTTCAAACGGGCTTCATCAAGCACCACAAACTGCGAAGAGGGATAAGCCATTGCTTCGACTTGACCTTGCCCAGCCGCGCGATCGAGTGCGTCGAGTGCTTTGTTTTCGGCCAGCATCGCTTGGTAAGCTTGCTCGGTAAGATACTGCGGTGGGTACTTCCGCATTACTTCGTCGCTGAATCGCATGGCACTGCCTGGCCAAGGTGCCGATCGCAGCCGCGAGACCAGGAACTCGCCCCGAGTCTGATAAGCGAGATAGCCCAAACCAAACGGACCGTAGCCACTATCAACATCTTCGCCACCGAAGCCGCCAGAACTGAACTTCATATTGATGCGCTGCGAATGCCGCGTCTCTGGCCCTTGAATCATCGCCATCTGGCCATCGCTACGGCTTTCGCCGGGCGGCACCTCGGCCACCATCCGCCCCATCGGAGCAGGCACGCCGATCGCATACAAACGCACGCCGGTCGAATTCGCCTTTTCGACCACGGCATCGACATTCTGCCAATCGTCCCCCGCTTCGTCGGTGACCACCACCACAAGCAGCTCGCGCAGTTGTTGCGACTTTAAGGGACCGTACTTGTCGAGTACCTGACTAATCGTGTCGAAGGTTGCTTCCTTGCCGGAATCATCACGCGGAATCTTATCGATGCTGGCAATCACTTCCTGGAAGTCGGACGTCGGCTCTTCCAGCACGAAATTCGCTTTCTCGCCAAAGCTGACAATCGCGGTAGCAAGATCTTTCGGAGGCTTGCCACTCGGGAGACCGTTTTTGTCAAATTCCGAGTAAAGCTTCTTGGCCGCTTTCGCCCAGTCGTCGCGTAACTCAGTCGCGCTGACCGTGGAGTCGACCACCCAAACCAACATCGTCGGGGCGAAATCGACGCTGCTGGCGATTTCCTTTTGCATGCGGAAGACATTGTCCCCCACCGTGGCGTTCGCGCCGACGCTTCTACCACTTTCGCCAAAACGGCTCGTTCCGCCACCACGCAGCGACGTCTGCTTAATCATTTGCTGCCTGGCAAGTGCTTCTTTGTCGACCTTCGGCTTCTGGTCTTGCTTCTTCGGCTGCGAGGCCGGCTTGGCATCTTGTTTGGCGGCGGGCTTTTTCTCTTTGTCGAAGGGATTGCTGAACTCCACATTTTCGCCACAGCCAGCGACCAGCGTCACGCTCAGCAGTACGATACCCATCCATCCGAACGAGTTTTTTCTCCATGATTCCAAGCGACAAAGCATGACGTGGAAAGCTCCGTAAGACGAGAAAAAGACGAGTCAAACCGAATTGTATTCTAACCCCCATTTCGCTCGGGTCGAGCCAATGGCTCTTCTCCGCCCAGATCCCCGGTAGGATTATCGCGATTGGCACGCGGATCGCACGAGTTCTTCAGGTGACAACACCGCCCGACGGGTGGTATTTGCGGGCATAATCCGAAACAATGTTCAATTACCCCATTCAGCGAGATTCCTCATGCCATCTGAAAAGACACTCCAGGGAAAGCGTATTCTGATCTTTGTGGGCGATATCTACGAAGACCTGGAACTTTGGTATCCTCATCTTCGCTTGCAGGAAGCCGGGGCCGAAACGGTTTTGGCCGGGCTGGAAGCAGGCGTCACGTATGACGGCAAGCATACCTATCCTGCCAAGTCCGATGTGGCGATTAACGATGTCGATCCCAGCACGTTCGACGGTGTCGTGTGCCCTGGCGGCTTCATGCCAGATAAGCTGCGGCGCGAAGACAAGGTGAAGCAATTGATTCGCCACTTTCACGAGAAAGACCAATTGGTAGCGGCCATCTGCCACGGCGGCTGGCTTCTCGCTTCGGCAGGTATTTGCCGAGGGACGCGTCAAACCGGCTCGCCAGGGATTAAAGACGACATGGTCCACGCTGGCGTTAGCTGGGAAGATGCCGAAGTGGTGGTCGATAGGCACATTGTCACCAGTCGCAACCCAGGCGACTTACCGGCATTCTGCCGTGCGATGATTGAAGTGCTGGAGAAGCAAGCGACATGACTTTAGCTCACCTGACCATCGCTACCCAAGACTCGGCCGCGACCACCGAGTTCCTGCAAACGGTCTTCGACTGGCCTTTGGTCCCTCGCCCGGCCAATGTCGACCCTACCACCTACTGGCTCGACATTGGCTGCGGGCAGCAAGTCCACGTGTTGCTGGTCGACGAATTTCAGGTCTCGCCGTTTGAAAAAGAGTTCGGACGGCACTTTGCGTTTCTTTTTCCCGCCGCTAAGCTGAAGCAAATTCGCGAGCGTCTGGCTCAACAGAACGTGGAAGTCATTCCGCCGATTCGTCCGACCCCGTTCGAGCGTTTCTTCTTTCGCGACCCGAACGGATATATGTTTGAAATCATCGACCAGGACAAGTTCGTCCAAGAAACCTAGACCCAAGCGACCGCCATGGATGTCAACGATTCGCAAGAAGCGACCGTTTGGTCCCCCACACACAAGATAGTATTAGCGCTGCTGCTGACGGCGGTCTTTTTGTTTCAAGTCGGCATGCAGCGGGAAAGCACCGACTGGGGAGGCGACTTTGCCCAATACTTAAGCCAAGCTCGCAACGTTACCCGTTTTCACGACATGAACGACACGGGCTACGTCTACAATCCCGATGCACCGGTGATTGGGCCCCGGGCGTATCCACCTCTTTTTCCTATTTTCCTGGCTCCCCTTTACGCCATTTTTGGTGTCGATTACGAAGCATTGAAGATCGCGATGATCGCCCTGTCGATCGTTACGCTAGTCATTTGCAGTAGTTTTTTTGCCCGGCAGTTGTCTCCCAGAAATACGTTGGCCTTGGTCGCCCTGCTAGGCTTTATGCCGGTCTTCTGGGAGTTCAATCACTGGATCATCTCTGAGCATCTGTTTGTGGTGTTCTGGATGCTGGCGATGTGGCTTTACCAGCGTGATCGCGAAGACACTTCGCAGCCGACACAAAGTATTCCGCGTGCCATTTTGCTGGGGATTGTCATTTATTTGGCAATTGGCACCCGCACGGTTGGGATTGTGCTGCCGCCGGCTTTGATTCTGACGGAACTAATTCTCTATCGTCGGCTAACGCGTTACATGATGGTCTGTATCACGTCGGCGGTGGCTTGCTATGCCATTCAAAAGTTGCTCGTCCCCTC
Organism: Bremerella cremea; assembly: GCF_003335505.1. Lineage (NCBI taxonomy): Bacteria > Pseudomonadati > Planctomycetota > Planctomycetia > Pirellulales > Pirellulaceae > Bremerella > Bremerella cremea. Next base: position 72,627 of record NZ_QPEX01000030.1, on the reverse strand, counting down.
AGGCGGCTCAGGCTATCTCGATCAGCTTTCGCAGATCTCCGTTCATTCGATTCTCTACAACCTTTACGCTGATGGAGGCTCGTTCACATACGTCTGGGATAACGGCTACAAGGAGTGGCTCTCGAAGGTCTCTGGCATTGCGCTCACCTTGGTGGCGATTGCTGGCTGCGTGAAAGCAAACTGGCCAAAGCCGCAGTTTTTGTTCGTGGCGAGTATTCTCTACTTCATTCTGATTGTCATCTGGCCGGGCGCGGCCTGGGCTCGCATGATCTGGCCGCTTTATCCAGGCTTTCTGTGCTGGTTCCTTTACGCCTGCGATAAGTTCCCACGTACCGCGCGGCAGCGGAACCTCATTACTTCGGCCTTGCTGATCTACACGTTTGGCTGCTACGCCAGCTACTATTACTTCGCCGATTTCAGCCGGATCTCTGGTCCGGAAGATGCCACTGCGCAGGAGGTCTTCGCCCAGATCGAGAAGCGAATGCCGGACGATCCCAACGATGTCTGTCTCTTCTTCAAACCGCGTGTACTGACCTTCTATTTAGAACGAAAGTCGATCGGCTATCCGATTGATCTGAACGACGCCGCGGCGATGCACCGCACCATCGACGATCACAACGTGAAGCTGGCCGTCACCCGCAGCGAAGACCCGCCAGAAGTCCCGGCCATGTTAGCAGCCGAGGGATTTACGCAGGTCTGGAGCAACGCCGATTTCCAAATCTGGCAGCCTTCGACCCAGCCCTCTGAGTCCGAGCCAGCCTCGTAAGCGAGAAAGATTTTGTCCCCAGCTCTGTCCGGGAAACGGGAATTCATAGGCGAATGAAGCCAGCCTGAAAACCATCCACCGAGGCAACTAATCCACGATTTGGTTTCATACTCAAAACTCTTTTGCTGCCGCGCGGAACGAATTCAACTTCATACTCAAAACTCGGTTTCGCTTCGCTGCCAGGCCAAGCTAATTGCGAAACAAGTTCATACTCAAAACTCTAAACCTAGAAAGCAACACAGCTTATGCGTCGGCTTCACTTATGCCGTCGATCTCGTTTGTTAGGTGCGATCTTCGTTTTCATTTCATACTCAAAACTCTTTAGCTGCCACGCGGAACGACTTCAACTTCATACTCAAAACTCGTCGCAAGCATGCCGCTGGGTAGTGAGTTAACACGATCTCCGGTCGCTGAGGACTGGTGTCGCGCGAAGTTCTGATTGTCTGACATAAGAGAAGCATTTGTCGAATAGTTTTATCCCTGCCCCCAACTTGCCTCTGATTGCGCGCAGTATGCCGTGCTGCCAACCTACGAACAATCTGTTCACCTGACAAGAAATCGGCTGGGCGTTAATTTCGTAAGCTCTTCAGTTCGCGCATGTCGATCACCACCACATTGTTGCCGGTGGGAGCCTCGGCTGGGTCGAGGCTTTCGGTCAGTTCGATTCGGTCTAAAGGCCAATCCCCCGGCACGTCGCGCAGCGCAGCGATCACAATGCCTGGCATCACCCACTCTGGCTCGGTCAGCGGGCGACCAAACGCGTGGATGGCCCGCTGGGCGACAATCCCGTCGTCTACCGTTTGCCGGATGAGATGAATCCGCTGTGTGGCCGGCGTGAGCTTTGCTTGCAGTTGCTCGACCAGATAGGCATAACCTTGCGGATAGGGGGAAGTCCAATAATGAACGAGGTTAGCCTGCCCCATCCCCAAAGACACAAGCAGGAACCAGCCAGCCAAGATTCGCAGTACGATGCGATGCTGCGTGGGATAACAACAAGCGGTCACGATACGGTTCAAAGCCCAAGCCAGAAGAATGGTCGTGCCGACAGACAGTGCCCCGATCGTACGATAGTTCTTCACGTTGACATCGACCGCCAACCCATGCACGTGGCTCAAGGCCAGGCAAACGGCAATCGCCGCCAGCCACAACAGCCGAATCCCCACCGTGCTGCGGCGCTGCTTGGCGCAGCTTCGCCAAGCCACAACAAACCCAGACAAAATTACCAACGCCGTTAGCGCAGCGACCGAGAGCATGAACACCTTGCGATCGACGTCGACCACTTGCCACTGGTCGAGCACCATCGTGACGGTCGTTCGCCCCAGGGCCAACACCTTGGCGATCGGGTCGCTTAAAAGCTGAACCCGTGATTTTGCCTCCACGCCGCTCAGCAAAATGAAGGCTTTGAGCGCAACAAAGCAGACGCCCATTTGCGCCACGCCAACTGCCACAAACCAAGCACATTCGCGGCGATAAAACCGATTCCGCAGGAAACGGTCGTCGAGCACTGCGATTAGCCCTGCCAGCCAAAACCAACTGACCAGCGGTTGATACGTCCAAAAGATCAGCACTAATAGTAGCGATGCCCCCAGCCAGCAAAGGACCGCTTTGCCTCTAGAAATCACACATAGACGGCAGCCTCGCCAGCTAATCATGCCGGCCACCACCGCCAGCATTGCCCCCCACGAATAGCTCCAGACGGTAGCCCACGCCGCGAAAACGACCAACGTCGGCAACGCCCCCACGGCAATACAAACGGCCAGACGATATTCGCGCAGGGGAAACAGCCGCCGCGTGGCATGAAAGAGCGTGACACAAAGCAGGCCGATGCCGACGACCGAAATACCGCGTAAAAGCCTCAGGTCAGCTAAGTGTTGCACCCAGCCGTCAACCAGACCGAGCAGCATTTCGAGAACGGGTCGACCATCGGCACGATAGATTTGTGGAATGTGATCGTCGACCGGAAAGAAGGTGGGGAAGTCGTCCGCCGCTCCATACACGGCTTGCATCACCGGCCAATACAAACCAATCAGCACGGCCACAATCAGCAGCGAGAGCAGCAAGTTGGTTCTGGCTGAGGAAGAATTCACGCCTGACTCGTTTCGCGAAACATTCGCTCAGGCGCCGCGTGCTTCGCTAAACGGTCGCCAGCAAACCTTGTTGTTCTAAAAGCACTTCTCGCACAATATAACGTAAACGGGGCTCGGCGGCCTGGGCGGCATGAATGACATCGTACTTGCCTACACAGCCAAGGTTGTCTGGCAGGCAGATGTTGGTAACTGTCGAAAGGGCCAGCACGCGCAGTCCGACTTGGGCAGCAACAATCGCTTCCGGTACCGTACTCATCCCGACCACGTCTGCCCCGATTTTGCGGAGGAAACGATACTCGCTCCGCGTTTCGTAATTGGGGCCGGTCATCGCGGCGTAGACACCCCGATGGTGCCGAATCCCTTCCCGCCGGGCAATCCGCGCGGCAGCTTCCAACAGTTGGTCGTCGTAAGGGTTCGACATATCGGGAAAGCGATTGCCCAAGCTCGGATCGTTTTGCCCGGTCAGCGGATTGCGCCACATGAAATTGATGTGGTCTTCCATCAGCATGATGTCGCCGCTTTGATAAAACGGATTCATTCCGCCACTGGCATTACTCACGACGAGAATTTGGGCCCCGAGGGCCTTCATCACACGAACCGGTAAGGTAACCGTTTCGAGCGAGTACCCTTCGTAAACATGAAAACGGCCCTCCATGACCAAGACTGGGACACTGCCCAGCCGTCCACATACGAGTCGCCCTTTGTGACTAAGGGCTGTAGATGTAGGAATGTGGGGGAGATCTTCGTAATCGATGGTTGCCTCGACATCGACCCCATCGGTCAAAGTGCCGAGCCCGGTACCAAGAATGATGCCAGCCAGCGGGCACTGATTCCATCGCCGGCGAATGGCTGCCGCCAATTCTTCGACCTGGGCGTTGAGTTTGAACAACCAACTTTCCTCTTGTCGCCTTTCCTTTTCTGCTGAAACGGGAAAGGCCGGGTAACGAATTCTTTTCCCCGAGCTTGAATGGATACGTTTAACGAACCCAGCCCTGCGAACCGACGCGACGAGCTACCTCGAATTATTTGCCGGCGAATTCCGTAAGCACTCCTTTAACCAGTGTGCGCAGCTTTGGTTCGGCTTTATTGGCAATGGCAATGATCTCAGCCACATCGGCGGGCTTCAACGCGTCGGGCAGGCACAAATCGGTTACGATCGAAAGGCCAACCGTCTTCAAGCCGCAATGGACGGCAACAATCACTTCCGGTACCGTCGACATGCCCACCAGGTCGGCCCCAATGGCCCGCAGGAAACGGTATTCGGCCCGCGTTTCCAGGTTCGGCCCAGCCACCGCCACGAAGACACCACGATGCGCGACAATGTCTTCCTTGCGAGCGATCTCTAAGGCTTTGTCGATCAGCTCTTGATCGTAGGGGGCACACATATCAGGGAAACGTGGACCGAGGCGATCGTCGTTGATGCCGATCAGCGGGTTATCCCCCATCAAATTGATGTGATCGTCGATCAAGACGATATCGCCACAGTTGTGGAAAGGATTCATCCCGCCAGCTGCGTTCGAGCATAGCAACAGTTCGGCCCCGAGGGCTTTCATCACGCGAACCGGCAAGGTGATTTGCTTGAGCGAATACCCCTCGTACATGTGGAAGCGGCCTTCCATCGCCACAACCGGTACGCCGCAAAGCGTTCCGCAAACCAATCGCCCGCGGTGGCTGGTTGCCGTCGACGCGGGAAAATGGGGGATCTCGCTGTATTCGAACGATGCTTCTTCTTCGATTTCCTCTACCAAACCACCCAGGCCAGTCCCGAGGATAATCCCCGCCTTCGGGGTTTTGTCCCACTTCCCACGGATGACTTGGATGGCGTCTTGGATTTTATCGTAAAGATCGAGCATTTCGGCATCTTTCCGGTTCGATTCAGCGGTTCAAGCACGTAGCCCACGATTATGCCACGTTCGCTGTTAGCGACAAGTCCCGGGAAGAAAGAGAGAGGATTTCACCACCACGCATCCCGAGAACGCCGGACAGCAATAGAAAGAGGGACCACGAGTTACACCGTTTTTCGGCTTTCCCCGGTGTTCTCGATGAACTTAATGTCTAAACCAGTTTCCGGCTAAATCCGCACGCGATCGAAATCGAGGGCGTGTTGCTCTCGGAGAAATAGTACGCCGGCATCTTCTTCCGAGACTCGTCCATATAAGCTGCCGTCCCACACGGGATACTCTTGCCGCTGGCCATCCTCAAATTCAAAGGTGACGTAGTAATAGGTCGACGCCGAACTATCGCCACTGCCGCCAGAGAGCATCGTTCGCTTGCCTGCCACAATCGCAGGCAGCGTCGCGAGTTCGCCTGTTTCCAGACTTTGCATTTTTTTGAACTGTGTGATCGCCAGATAAACGCCCAGGCCCAGCATCCCCAGGGGGACTACTCCCATGCAAAAGGGAATGAGCGCAAAGCCACGTAGGCCAGCCATCGCTCCGATGATGCCAGACATGAAAAGTGTCATGATCACCCCGCCCCCACTGATGCCACAAAAGACGATGAAGAAGAACACCAAGAAAATCTTGGGCCCCACCCCTGGCTTAGGCAGACGCTCAATTCGCTGAGGCTCGTTCCTCTGCCGATACAGGGAAGACTCCTTGATTCGTCGAAACGTATCCTTGTCGCGCTGCTGGCTAGGAGTCGCGGTAACACTTCCGCAAAACTCACACGTCAGAGAATCTTCTGGCAAACTAGCACCGCAACTAAGACATTTCATGGGGCGTAAGTCTCCTTGTTCTTGTCAGCATTCAATTCAAAGCAATGCCAAGCGGGTATTCGTTTCAACTTCCCCAACCTTGCGGTAAATCGAACAGCATCTAGCCTACTCGATTTGTACACGCTCGAAATCAGCAACGTAATTGCCACGCAGAAAAGCGGCCCCGACTTCGTCGCTGCCTCGTAAATAGAGCACGCCAGCATCCTCTTCCGAGATTCGACCGAACAGCCCTCCTTCGTATACGGCGAGCTCACGTCGCTTTCCACTCTCGAATTCGAAGGCTACGTAGTAATTTGTGGAGGCATAGCGGCCTCCTCGGACTTCTGCTCGTTTTCCGATCACGATCACAGGCTCGACTTTTATCTGGCCACCACTGATTCGATCCGACTTACCCGGAAAAAACAGGTAAATCACCACTCCCAAAATCACGGCAATTAGAGGAACAAATCCCCAAGCCCCACCTGTTTGAAAGAGATTTCTGGTGACGACAAACCCGACTCCACCTGCTATCACCACATAAACACCAACCACCACCGCTGGCATGGAATCGGTCTGAGGAACACGGTTACGGCGTGGCTTCTTCTCTCGCTCAGCATACTGCGGCGACTCTCGAATGCGGCGAAAGATTTCGGCCTTATTCAGCGTGTGAGTTACCGGCACCGGCTCAACGGGTCGTAGTGTGTCGCAATATTCGCAGACAGAACCTTTCTCAGGAAAACTTGCGCCACAACTGGGGCATTTCATGGAAGAATGAACTCGGTTCGTTTGCTAAGGGAAAACAAGTGTTGCCAGCACGGTATTCGTTCTAGATTAACCGATCTTGCCCCCTCGTTCGACGTAAGCCCGGAAAATGTTGGCAGGGGCGTTATACTAAGGGCGGTACTTTCTCGACTTCCCTTGCACTCGACCAAACGGCCATGACACGTTCTTCGACGCCTGAACTTCATCACGATGTCCCCTGCCCTGGGTGTGGCTGTTTGTGCGATGACTTGACCGTGGAAACAACTGCCGGTCAGGTTACCGGCACGCAACCCGCTTGCAGGCTGTCGTCTGCTTATCTTCAAGCTCCCCTGGCGACAGCCGCCGATTGCTGCGTACATGGCCAACCAGCGAGCAGCGAACAAGCAATCGAGGCTGCGGCGGCTGTCCTGCAAAACGCCCGCGTTCCGCTTTACTTTGGCCTAGGAGAAACGAGCAGCGAAGTGGTGCGGAAAGTGGTTGATTTGGCCGATCAAACCGGAGGCATTCTCGACGCCTCGCACCCAACCTATTTCGATCCAACAGGACGTGTCCTCCAAACGACTGGGATGGTGACTTGTTCGCTTGGTGAAATTCGTCACCGGGCCGATTTGGTGGTCTTCTGGGGATGCGATCCGAAAACAACCCATCCCCGGCACTGGGAACGATACAGCGTCGAGCCGACAGGGCGTTTCATTCCCCACGGGCGAGCAGACCGTCATGTCGTTGGCATTGGCCAGCCGAATGCCACGACCGCAGCGTGCGATACGTTCCTTTCGCTTTCCCCTGCGCAGCAAATCGCCGCCCTGCATGCGTTGGTCGCGTGGACGCAGGGAAAACCGCTTAACGAGACCACGCTACAAGCTCAGCTAGGCAACATAGTCGAAGCGTTGGCCCAATTGCATCAACAGATTCAAGCAGCGAAGTATTTTGTGATTGTCTTAGGCGAAGGCTTCCTGCGGCGCGACCTGGGCCGTGTTCCGTTAGAGTTGCTCTCGCAGTACGTTCGTCCGCTGCATGAAAAAACGCGTGGGGCAATTTCCATTCTGCGGCCAGGGCCGAACTGGGTAGGGGCTGGCGGCGTGGTCGCTTCCCGCACCGGCTACCCCGGCGGAGCTTCCCTCGGGCAAGGCATACCGCAGTTCGATCCTGACAACGGATCGGCGGTTCAACTGCTGTCCGCTGGACGGGTCGATGCGGCGATGTTGTTTACGGGCCCTTGGCTGAAACAACTGCCTGAAGCTGCCATCAAGCGGCTCAACGAGATCCCCACGATTATGCTGGGGCATCAAACCGAGGGGCCAATCGGCGAGCGGCAGATCTTTATTCCCATCGCCCGCCCTGGCGTTAGCGACCAGGGAACGACGTCTCGCCTGGATGACATGCCGTTACCGTTACGAAGCCTAGTACCCGCGGAAGCTTTAACCGCGAAAGAGATTGTCCAGGCTCTGCTAGAGAAGACGTCGGCCTAACCAGCCACCACTGGCCAAACCATACCGCGCGGCTACGGCAGAAACGCTATCGCGAAACCAAGGCCAAATACCAACGCGTGAATGACCAGAAAGACGGCGTATTGGCGAATGCTGGTCGGCTGTGTGAGTTCTTGTTCAGTACGCAAAATGCTCTCCTTGGCGGCGTGTTGCGACGAATTGCACATGACGTCTGTTGCTTCGTGCTACGTACCAAATTCGCGTCCTGCGAGTTCATTGTGCTTGGCCATTGGGCGTAAACATCACTATAAGTATCTCTTTAATTAAGTTAAGGCCTTTTTGCCTTAAGAGCCGGGAAAACTCCGGCTCAAAGTCGCTTTCGTTCTTTTACAGCAACTATTCAGATTGCTCTGTTTACGAAAAACAACATGCAGCTCCGATCTATTCGGATTCTAAGGGCAGCCAGCCTTCCCTTTCGCGTGCCAAGCTTGCTTTTTTCACCGCTGGCGCAGCCTTCCCCCCACTGGCAAAATCAGCGCCCAGTTTGCCCATTCAAGCATGCGAGTTGCTGGATCGGTTCAAAAACTTCGGCTACGTACCAGACAGTTGGGAAGACGTAACGTTCGCGCCGATTTTTCCTTACCTAACCCTGCCAAGCAGTGAATTGAGCAATTGCCCCGTGGATGGCTGAATCGTGTGTTAGGCGTGGTTATAATATGCCCACTCGCACCATCTCTCCTCATTCCTCCTGCAAAGGACTATCCAACATGACGCTTTCTCGTCGAAGCTTCCTCGCCGCAACTTCCGCTGCTGTGGCCGCATGCGCCTTGCCTGGCCGGGCTTGGGCCACGTACGACCAATCTCGTTTCCCTGGTTTTAAAGTTGGCCTGCAAAGCTACTCGCTGCGTGGCTTTGATGTCGACAAAGCCATCCAACTGGCTGGCGATCTCGGCGTGGCTCACTTAGAGTTCTACAGCGCCCACTTCCCTTTGAACTCGACCGACGAACAAATTGCCGCGATGAAGAAGAAGATGTCTGACCAAGGAATGGTGATCCTTGGGCATGGCGTCAACAGTTTCAGCAAAGATCATGCGGCGAACGAAAAGATCTTCAAGTTCGCCAAAGCGGCTGGCATAAAGAACATTTCCGCCGACCCTGCCCCCGATTCATTCGATAGCCTCGACAAGCTCGTCGACAAGTACGACATTCGGATCGCTATTCACAACCATGGCCCATCGCACCGCTACAACACGGCCCTCGACGTGCTGAACGCCGTTAAACCGCACGATCCTCGTATCGGCGCGTGTGCCGACTTGGGGCACTTTATCCGCAGTGGCGAAGACCCGGTGGAAGTGATTCGCCTGTTGAAGGGTCGCTTGTATGGCATTCACTTGAAAGATTTCGCCGAACAAAAGGAACGCACCGAAGGGGTGATCCTAGGCAAAGGGCATCTCGACACGGTCGGCGTCTTCCGGGCGTTGCGTCAGGTCGAGTTCCCGGTGGATGGTTGTCTCTCGTTGGAATACGAAGAAAACCCGAAAGACCCAGTAGCCGACATCCGCGAGTGCCTCGAAATTGCCTCGGAAGCCTGCCAAACGGCCGCGTCTTAATTGGCACCGCTTCACTTTCTCCTAAGACGAACGCAAGGCCGCGAGGATATTCACGCTCGCGGCCTGCCAGGCAGGTTGTAGCCCAACGGCAAGTCCGAAGCCGGCGCGAGTGTGGTTTTGCGTGAAGAAAATTGCCGGCAAGCCCGATTGCCCGTTTGCTATAGAGTGCCAGCAAACAAGTTGCGGTAACTGGCAGCTGGAAGTCAAAGTAATCGTCGATCGGACAACGCAGCCTCCGGTGCCTGCTTTATTCCAGGTGAGACCATGCCAGACAGCCCCTACTACGATCTAAACGAGATAGAACCGCGCGTCTGCCAGCTGGCGGCCGAAGTGCTTGGCCTGAAGCTTGACGAGGTGCTGCCAGAGAGTCGCTTGATCGAGGACTTGCATGTGGATAGCCTCTGCATGGTCGAGCTTTTCATGACCGTGGAAGAAGAATTCGATATCGAAATCCCCAACAAGCCAACCAACCCATTTGCCAAGTCGGTCTTTACACGGAATCCTTTTCGTATCCGCGATTTGGCTGAGGTCGTTTATTTGCAGCAAGAGAGTTGTTGCCCTCAGCGGAGCGGATGGCGCAGGCAAGTGGTTGCTCGCAGTAGCGGCCCGGAGCTTACGTTCACCCAGCTAAGCGGCCGTTTTCAAACGAGCTATCCCGTGCCCGATCCCTTGCTTTACGAGCGACTTGAAGCCGAGACTGACGTTCCGCTCTTTCGGCGATTTTCGGATGGGATGCGTTGCTTTCAATTGCCCGGCGGCCAAGTAACGCTCGGCAGCCAAGCCCCAATCGCCCAGGCGGACGAAGGGCCGGTTCATTCGGTCGAACTCGATTCGTTTTTGATCGACGCCGAACCGGTTTCGACGACCGCGCACTGCCGGTTTCTGAATTCCATTCATTCGTTTGAAAAGCAATGGCGAGATTGGTTTCTGCTTGAAGAAACGGACGACCGTATTGCCCAAATGCAGATTGAACTTACCGGAAACCTTTGGCGACCATTGGCCGGTACCGAATGGATGCCGATGGTGCTGGTCTCGTGGTGGGGAGCCAATGCCTACTCGCTGTGGACTAACCGTTGGGATTGGCATTTTTATCAATCGCACGCCGGGTTCCTGCCCACGGAAGCGCAATGGGAATACGCCGCCCAAGGGGCCTACCAGGAAGTAGCGAACGACGAAACGGAAGCGCTTTCCTATGTCGCCGCCCAGCATGAGCCAGGAACTACCTATGTAGCCGACTCGATGCGAATGGCCCCGGTGCATGCCTTACTGGGGGTCTCGAAGTTCGGGCTTCATCACATGGCCGGCAATGTTTGGCAATGGTGCCGCGATTGGTACGCCGAAGACTTCTACCAAACCCCTGCGGCGCAAGATCGCAACCCAGTCAACACACAGCCCACTGGTATCCGCAGCGAACGAGGTGGCAGTTGGGTTGGCCCGACCGAGCTTTGCCGCCCTTCGTATCGCCGGGGCCGCGAGCCCTGGGCCCGAGGTCGCTGCTTGGGGTTTCGTTGTGTGGGCCAAGCAACTAATCTGCCTTGATTCCTCAGGCATCCCAGGGAAGAGCTATCTGCACTTAATGAATGCCGTTTACACTTCATTCATCCAAAAAATTTCTTCCACGCTTTTGCCGAAGTACTTGGAAATCTTGAGCGCCAGGGTGAGCGATGGCGTGTAGGCTCCCCCCTCCAAGGCCACGATTGTTTGCCGGGTGACCCCGACCTCATCCGCCAAGACTTGCTGGGTGACATTCCCCTTGGCAGCTCTCAGGTCTTTGACGCGGTTATCTAAACGAGGCTCGCGTTTACGCGGCATGCCGTTGTCTCCAATAGGCGTGAACGGCAACCAGCCCTTTCACAAGATAGCAAGTCGCAAATTGTAGCCAAATTATCCAAGAGAGCATCCAAACGTCTACGACGGTATCATTGAAAAAGCTAGACCATAAAACGATTCCGATGAGAGAAAGAAATAGAAGCATCCATGCCGCCCCTACGCCGCGAATTATGGCCAGACGTTCAATCTCTCGATCTCGCTCGTCAACGATGACGGTATCGCCGCGCCCACGAACGAACCAAAGCCCCGTAACCAGCAAGCCCAAAAGCCCGAAGGCCCCCGAAGCTGCGTTCCCCCAAAAGGGAATCAACGCCGATACGATCAATAATGTCGTCACCGAGACCAGCAACTCGGTCCAGGCCATCTTTTCCATTGCGTTCATAAGAAACCCCTTTCGTCTGAAAAGTATCCAGCTTCACCGCAAATGTAAAATAAACATGACACACCTAAAGTCAAGTTTATTTGTCACTCCATGCCGACATTGCGAAGGCGGTTTACGGGTTTCCACCGATGTCGCTGGTATCGTTCTCGCCCCAAGACTCGATCGCAGGCGGGCATAACGACGAAGAACTTTCCCAGCTACCCCAAACGGCAACAAATAGGATGCTAATCTATTACGTTCGGTAATTTCGGCATGTAGTACCCATGATTTGCTGTTGGTGGTACAACTCCGGAAGGCAAATTACTGCTAAAACCGTCAGAAAACGAAGCCAAGCCAGTTGCCTGGTATCGAATTGAGATCGATGTGGCCCCGTTAAAACGATATTGTGCCGTGACTTCCGGCGACGCACCCGAGAGACCCATGATCAAATCTCGCACGTTACACTCCTGTTTTGCTTTCGCCTTACTAGGCCTCATGCTTTTGGGCTGTGGTCGTCGTCGTGAATTGCCTCAAGCAGGCCCACCGCCGGTAACCGTTGCCCCGGCCATCGAACGCGAAGTAGTCGATTTCGACGAATATACCGGCCACGTCGAAGCGATTTCATCCGTTGACGTTTACGCTAAGGTCTCGGGCTACCTAGAAAAGGTCGCCTTTCAAGACGGGGCCCTCGTTAAAACTGGCGACCTGCTCTTTTTGATCGACAAACGCTCGTATCAAGCCGAATACGATCAAGCGGTCTCGGAATTAGCTTTGTTTGAAGCAAAAGAAAAACTCGCCAAGACTACCTTGGCCCGAAACGAGAAGCTGGTCACTAAAGGAGCGGTTAGCCAAGAAGCCTTCGATGAAGCCGTGGCCGCTGCCGATGAAGCAACCGCCCAAGTGGCCGCCTCGAAATCGGATATCGCCGCCAAAAAAGTCAACCTCGACTACTGCACCATCTCTTCCCCCATCGATGGTCGCATCGATCGCACGTTCGTCACGATTGGTAACCTGGTTCAAAGTGGCATTGGCAATCCTACACTGCTAACGACGATTGTTTCGGTCGATCCGGTCTATGTTTACTTCGACGTCGACGAACTGGCCTTGCTGAAATACATCGAGCAAACCAACCAAGATACAGACGACCGTGCTGATGGCTCGCTCCGCGATCAAAAGATCCCTGTTGAACTCAGCCTGGCCGATGGCACCATCTATCCCCATCGTGGCATCGTCGACTTTGGCTCGAACCAAGTGAACGCAGCCACCGGCACTTTAACCGTGCGGGCGGTTGTTCCCAATCCGGACGGCACCTTGCGGCCAGGCATGTTTGCCCGCGTTAAGGTAGCGGCAGGCAACCCGTACAAAGCCGTTCTCGTTCCTCAACAGGCAATCGGAGCGAATCAAAGCAATCGGTTTGTCTATGTAATGAATGACAAAGGTGACGCGATTGTGAAGCCGGTGACACTCGGCACCAAGCAAGGCAAACTCCAAGTTGTTAAGACCGGCCTTAAAGCTGGCGAAGAAGTGATCATCAACGGCACACTGTTGGTGCGGCCAGGCAAACCTGTTAAAGCCGACCACGCCACCATGCCCGATCCCCCACCGATCGACAAAAATTTGCTCCGTAGCGAAATTGACGAGGAACAACCTTCTGCTGAGAAACCTCAGGACAAACCGAAGGACGAAACCAAGGAAGCCGCTCCGGCTCCGATGGATTCTTAGACTCCGGTTATCTCAAGGTTTCGTCACTGAACTCGCCGAACCATATCGCAGAAGGAAAGCAACGTGCTCGCTCGCTTCTTTATCGATCGCCCAATTTTTGCCTGGGTTATTTCGATCATCATCGTGTTGATCGGTACGATCTGCCTCTGGATTCTGCCGATTGCACAATACCCAGAGATCGCTCCGCCCACGGTCTCGGTGACGTGCCAATACCCTGGTGCCAGCGCCGACGTGGTAGCCGAGACGGTAGCCGCCCCGATTGAACAACAGGTCGTCGGTGTCGAAGACTCCTTATATATGTCTTCACAATCGGCCAGCGACGGCAGCTATACCCTCACGGTCACCTTCGCCCTGGGAACCGACCTAGACATGGCCCAGGTGCTTGTGCAGAACCGTGTTGCTCAGGCGATTCCGTTGCTACCAGATGTGGTTCAACAAACCGGGGTGACCACCAAGAAGAAGTCGCCCAACATTTTGCTGGCGGTGAATCTCTTCTCAGAGGACGATCCGGAAACAGGCGAGCCGATGCTCGACAATCTGTATCTCAGCAACTACGCCACCATTCAGATTCGCGACCGTCTTGCCAAATTAGATGGCGTGGGTGACGTCGCGATTCTGGGGCAACAAGACTACAGCATGCGGATCTGGCTCAACCCAGACGCCCTGGCCTCGCGTTCGATCAGCGCAGGGGACGTTGTCAACTCCCTGCGCGAACAAAACGTGCAAGTGGCCGCAGGTCAGGTCGGTCAACCACCGGTGCCCGCCGGTCAGGAAATGCAGCTCACAATGACCACCCTCGGGCGTTTGATCACAACCGAGCAATTTGAAAACATCATCATCAAGACCGGTCAAGACGGGCAGATCACGCGCATTCGTGACGTCGGCCGTGTGGAACTAGGTGCCAAAAACCTCAATACAATCTGCCATTACGATAAAAAACCTTCCGCCGGGCTGGGCGTCTTCCAATTGCCAGGCTCGAATGCGTTGGACGTGGGTGAACGCGTCAAACGTGAAATGGAAGAATTGAAGAAGCGTTTTCCGGAAGGGCTCCGCTACGAAATCGGGTACGACACGACTCCTTTCATCGAGCAATCGGTCGAGGAAGTTTTCAAGACTCTGCGTGACGCGATTATTCTCGTCGCGATTGTGGTGCTGCTGTTCCTGCAAGACTGGAAAGCGGTGATGCTGCCCCTGATTGACGTTGGCGTCTCTCTTGTGGGTACGTTCGCCATCATGGCCATCATGGGGTTCACGTTGAACAACCTGACACTGTTTGGGTTGGTGCTGGCGATTGGTATCGTGGTGGACGATGCGATCGTGGTGCTCGAAAACATTGAGCGTTGGATCGCGATGGGCTATAAGGTCCGCGATGCCACGATTAACGCCATGCATGAAATCACCGGCCCGATTATCGCGATCACCTTGGTGCTCAGCAGCGTGTTCTTCCCTAGTGCTTTCCTCGGAGGCATCACGGGCCAGTTCTTCCGTCAGTTCGCCTTGACGATTGCGGCGGCCATGTTGATCTCGGCATTGAACGCGATGACGATGACCCCAGCCCGAGCCGCGTCGATCTTTAAAGATCCCGTCCCTGGCGAAGATCACACCAAACATCGCGAAGCACTCCCTTGGTGGGGCATTGCGATCTTAGGTGGCATGCTTGTCGTTTGGATAGCTGGCAAAGTGATGGGTGGCTCTGGCGATCATGGCGAAGCTGGTCTTCCGCTGTGGATGAAAGCGGCCTTGTTTGTCCCTGGTGCGATCCTAGGTTATTTCCTTTCGCATACCGTCAACCGCATTCTGGCCTCAATCTTTGGTGTCTTCAACCGTGGCTTCGATTGGGCAACCGATCATTACGGCCGAGGAATCGCGTCCCTCTTGCGAATCAGCGGCGTTGCCTTGGTGGTGTACGTCGGTTTGATTGGTCTGACTGGATATGGTTTCTCTATCGTGCCAGGCGGCTTTATCCCCACCCAAGACCAAGGCTACTTAATTTTCGACGTGCAGTTGCCAGACTCTGCCTCGCGCGAACGAACCGATGCTGTTATGGCACATATCGAGAACATCGCCCTGGAAACACCCGGCATCCTGCATATCGTGGACGTTTCCGGTCAGTCGTTCGTGCAGAATGCCGTTACCTCGAACCTCGGGGGCGGCTTCTTGGTGCTGAAACCGTTCTCAGAAAGAAACAGCCCCAAGCTGACCGCCGAAGCCATCGCTGGCGACCTGCGAAAGAAATTCGGTGAAATTCAAGAGGCACGTGTTTCGGTGTTTGAAGCCCCGCCGATCAACGGCTTAGGCAATGCTGGCGGTTTCAAGCTGATGGTGATGGACTTGGGAGACAACGGTTATTCCGCGCTGCAAGCCCAAGCCGATCGTCTGGCCAATACGGCGCTCGAACAACCAGGCATCGTGGTGGCGTTTAGCAGTTTTCGAGCGAACACGCCGCAGCTTTACATCGATATCGATCGAGAAAAATGCAAGTCGATGGGAGTCGAACTCGATGCCGTCTTCCAAGCCTTGCAGGTCTATTCTGGTGGGTTCTATGTGAACGACTTCAACCGTTTCGGCAGAACCTGGCAAGTGAACGCCCAGGCCGAGTCGAAATTCCGCATCAATGCCAAATCGATCAAACAGTTCAAAGTGAAAAGCCGCACCGGAGAGATGGTCCCCTTGGGCACGCTTTGCCAGATCAAAGACAGTACCGGCCCAATGTTCATCAACCGCTATAACAACTTCCCTGCGGCGGCTATCAACGGCGTGAACGTGCCGATCATCAGTACCGGCGAAGTTCTCACGTTGATGGACGACTTGGCCCTGGAAAGCTTGCCAGAGTCGATGGAGGCCGAGTGGACCGAAATTTCGTTCCTACAACAACAGGCCAGCCAGTTTACCTCGTTCAAAGACGTGCTACAGAATCCGATCTCGGCATTGATTGGCGCGGTCATCCTGGTTTACTTGATTCTGGCTGCCCAGTACGAAAGCTGGGAATTGCCGGTCACGATTATCCTGGTGGTGCCGATGTGCGTGCTTGCTGCCCTGACCGGGGTGATGATCGCCCACATGGCCCTGAACATCTTTGTGCAGATTGGGTTTGTGGTGCTGGTGGGGTTAGCGTGTAAAAACGCGATCTTGGTGGTCGAGTTCGCCAAAGACTTGATGGAGAAAGAGAACAAGCCACTCTTAGAAGCAACCGTTCAAGCGTGTGTAACGCGACTTCGCCCGATTGTCATGACCAGTTTCGCCTTCGTGCTGGGCGTGGCTCCGCTGCTGTGGGGCCATGGAGCCGGTGCTGAAATGCGTTACGCATTGGGCGTGGCGGTCTTCAGTGGTATGCTTGGCGTGACCGGCTTCGGTTTGATCTTCACACCGGTATTCTATTACGTGGTGATGAAGGTCTTGCAGAAGGAAGGCTTGTCGCCAATCCAACACAAAAACCAACAACCACCACCGGAAACGCCGGAAGAAGTGTAAGACAATCGTCTTTGCCACAACCGCAGAGCTTCTTCATCCTTGAGTAGCCCCCAGCCCGGGGGCTACAATCGTGTTACAAAGCATCAACCTCTCTCCCCTGGCGAACTTGGTGCGCCGCTTGCGTTCCGATAGCTGCGCGATAATGGAGCAAGACTACCCCTCATGAATAACCAACGTCACCCCAAGTCGCTTGCGATCGTGCTTTGCTCGCTCGGTCTGCTGCTGGGCAGCTTGGCTTCGTCCGCCTGGGCGATCCACATCGACTTGCAGCCCCCTGGCCAACGCGAGTTCGTGCGTGACATGGCCCACATGATCACGCCGGAAGACAAAAAGAAAATCCAAGAGATTTGCGACAAGCTGCTTACCGACAAAGCAACGCCGATCATCGTCATCACGATTGAATCGATGGCGAAGTACGGCGGCGAAGGGATGCGAATCGAAACCTTTGCGACGCTGCTATTCGACCAATGGGGCATCGGCCACCAGACGATCAACGGAAAAGAATGGAATACCGGCATCATGTTGTTGGTTTCCCGCGACGACCGTAAGGCCCGCATCGAACTTGGGGGCGGCTGGGGACGACGCGAGGACGAACTTTGTCGTCAGATCATGGACGAACAGATCGTCCCCCGTTTCAAACAAGGGGATTTCTCGGCTGGAATTTTGGCCGGGGTAGAATCGCTCGACAAAATGGCCCGCAAACTCGAATTGCCGGCGGCGCCGGTTCCGTGGTGGAGCTATGCGATTTGGATCGGCTTCTTCGGGCTGGCCATCTTCACGGCCGTTTCCCTTTATCGCCGTGGATCGAGCGGCTGGGCGTGGCTGTTTTGGGGCGTGGTCTTTGCCGTCATTGGCACCATCCTCTATCAAATGGCGTCCAACCGTGGTGGTGGTGGCGGAGGCTTTAGTGGCGGTTCGTTTGGTGGAGGTTCTTCCGGTGGCGGTGGTGCCACAGGCTCTTGGTAAGGAAAGCAAAACATGCAGCGTGCAACGAACCTCTTTAATTCTCAGCAGCGGCAAGAAATTGAAGCCGCCGTTACCGCAGCCGAATCGCAAACCTCGTGCGAAATCGTCCCGGTCGTCGCCACGCAGTCAGGCCGTTACGACCGAGCCGAAGACATGGTCGGCCTCTGGCTGGGCGTGATTGCCGCGATCGCCGTTTGGCTGGCCTTCCCTCGTTCAGCCGATGACCATGGCGACTGGTCTGGCATGACTTTCGATCTTGGGCTGCTGTTGATGATCATCAGCATCGTCGTCGCGTTTATCATCGGGGCGTTCGCCGGCAGCCAAGTCGGCTGGCTCCGCCGCTTGTTCACGCCGCGACAACAAATGGAAGAAGAAGTCAACGCCCGAGCCCGCGCGATCTTCTTCGACCAACGCGTTCACCACACCAGCGGCGCCACCGGCCTGCTGATTTACGTCTCGCTGTACGAACAAATGGCCGTCGTCCTGGGCGATCAAGAGCTCCTCAATAAGGTCGGCCAACCGGTCCTCGACCAGCTTTGCGAGCAACTAACCACCACCCTAAAACAATCCCACCCCAGCGAAGCCCTGCAAACCGTCATCACCGCCGCCGGCCAACACCTCTCCGCCCCCCTGCCCCGCGCAGCCGACGACGTGAACGAACTGGCCGATGCATTGGTGTTGTTGGATTGAGAAAAACGCTCGAAGCCAAGGTTGCGAAGAGCGGAAATCTAGACGACAACTCGCTAAAGCCACCAGCTATCAGCGCAAAAGAAAACCCCGTAAGTGCAATCACTCACGAGGTTTAAAAAGTGCTCCCTGTTGGAATCGAACCAACAACCTACTGATTAAGAGTCAGTTGCTCTGCCAATTGAGCTAAGGGAGCTGTCTGCTTGGTGTTAGGAGCAGTGAGGTCCCAAGAGGGTTCGCTGCTTCTGGGTTGTTTTTCCCTTAATGGCTCTCTGGCCCTTTGGGAAAACGCACAATGTAACGCTTTTTTCGGTCTGGGTGAAGTGCCCACTTGAAGTTTTTCAGGGCTAGGCCGCTGGGTTGGGGGATGAAAATGGTGTCTGGCTGCGGGTTTGGGGTTATTCTCGTTCTTCCAGCAGGCCTAATTGTTTCATCTTGCGGTGGAGGTTCGAGCGGTGCAGGCCCATGTTTTTGGCGGCTTGGCTCATGTTGCCTCCGCTTCTTTCCAAGTGATAGCTGATGAAATCTGCCTGAAAGCGGTTCGTGGCTTCGGTCAGGTCGAGCTGCGTGGGAACTTGCTGAACTTGGGGGCTGCGGTTGGTATCGATCGGAAGCATCTCGGCGGTGACAATATCGCGATCGCATAAGAAAGCGGTTCGCTCCATGGTGTTTCGTAGTTCGCGTATGTTGCCTGGCCAGGCATGCCCTAAGAGGCGGCTTTGGGCATCGCTGGAAAGCGTGGGGGTTTCTCGTCGAGCCTTCCGCGCAAACTCGACAAGGAAGCGTTCGGCCAAGATCAAAATGTCGTTGCCTCGATCGCGCAGCGGCGGCAGGTACAGCGAGACGACGTCTAGCCGGTAGAACAAATCTTGCCGGAAACGGTTCTCTTTCACCAACTGCGGCAGGTCTTGGTTGGTGGCGGCGATCACGCGTACATCGACCTCGATATCGATCTGACCACCTAGCCGAGTTAGTACTTGGTTTTCTAAAACGCGGAGCAGCTTCGCTTGGCCGGGCAAGCTCATGTCGCCGATCTCGTCGAGGAAGAGTGTCCCGCCTGAGGCTAGCTCGAACTTGCCCGGCTTCGTTTCGTGCGCCCCGGTAAATGCCCCTTTCTCGTGGCCGAACAATTCGCTTTCGAGCAAGGTATCTGGCAGCGCCGCGCAATTTACCGATACCAACGGTTGCCCACGCCGATTGCCGTGATAGTGGATCATGCGACTGACAACTTCCTTGCCGGTTCCGTTCTCGCCTAAGACGAGCACTGGCAGCTTGGTGGCGGCGATCCGTTCGATGTTTTTGCGGAGCTTTAACATCGGCGGAGATTCGCCGATGAGTTGAATTTCGGCGGCCTGGGCGGCGGCGATTCGGTCGCGGCTTTCCAGTAGCTCGGCAATTTGCTGCGAGCTTTCTAGCACAGCTGCGGCATGTACGGCGATCTCCTCCAAGCCTTGCTGATCTTGCGTAGTGAAATTGCCGGAACGCTTGTTGATCAGCTCGAACGCGCCGAAAACCTTCGCTTTTCGATCTAATAAGGGAACGCACAACAAGCTGTGTGTGTGGAACTCTAGCTGCTTGTCGATGTCGCGATTGACTTCGTGCCCGAGCATATCGTCAACGCGGCGTGACTGGCCCGTTTGCACGACGGCACCGACGACCCCCTTATCGTCCGGCACTACCAACTTGCCATCTTCGACCCCTAACGCCGGACGGCCGACAAGCTGGTGCTTGGGTTTATCCCACAAAAAAATACTGGCTCGTTCTGCCTGAAAGAACTCGGTGGAAGACTCCGCCATTTGGTTAAGCAGCGACGGCAGGTCGTCGGTTTGCTGCCAACGCTGGACCATGGAAAGGATTGCTTTGAGGTGGGTGGCTCGCTGGCTTTGGGTGACGCTTTGTAGGAACCGAGCGAGCGCTAAGATGACTACTTCGCGAATTGCTTGAAGGTACCCAGGCGACAGCCGCGTTGCCCCGTCGAGAATCAGCATGCGGTTCGGTTCGTCGGGCAAGGTCAGCAGCAGCGAGGCCGTTTCACCGGGGACTATTTCGGCATGCAGCCATTTCTCGAACTGGGATGCGGTGACACTGCGAGGGTTACCGTTCGACGCAATTTTTCGCCATTCGCCGTTGGGCTGCTGCTGCTGAAATTGAACGGCGGTAGCTGCGGTGGCGGCTTGAAGCGACTGAGCGGTGCCTCGGCAAAAATCAGCTAGATTGTTCGCCGATTCCACCTCGTTCCAAATTGCAGCGAGAAACGTTCCTAACTGAGGATGCGACGGCAACATCTCGCTGAGCGAGGCCAGGAGATCGTGAGGAGATCGATTCATACTTGATGGTCAGCAGACGTTACCGCGAGAAAGAGACGAAACAAAGCGTCAGCGTACGTTATACAAAAAAAGCCGCCAGTCCACGATTGCGAACTGACGGCGTTTGATCTGTTGGCTCTCAGAACAAGAGCCAACCAGGCAGGCTTGGGCAAGATCAGCGAACGACTAGACTTCGTCAGGGTGGGCCAAGTCCATTGGCGGCTGATCTTGTTGAATCTGAATGCGGTTCATGTGCTGGTCCATGCGTTGCATCATCTCGCGCATTTCCCGCATTTGTTGTTGCATTTGCTGCTGAATAGCATCGAACTGCGGAGGCCCCATATTGCCTGGCTGCATTTCGAGCATCATGTCTTTCAAGTCATGAAAGGGAACGTCCTTTCCACCAAAGATGACCGGGCCGTTCGCATTTTTCGCGAGGAAACGCTTCGCGATCGGGCGTAGGTCTTCGGGAAGCTCGTCAATTTCATCCGCCGTAACATCCCAGGCCTGGCCTTCGCGTTCGATGTGCAACTTGGCCGGAGCATCACCTTGCTTCTCGACACGAATCAGCAAGTTTTGCGGCAGATCATCTTCCATCAAACGCACACGAACTTGGGGTGGCACCATTTGCCCTGGGCCAAAGAAACGGAAACGTGCGCCGGGCACATCCTCGTTCAATGCCGGGGGCAACATCCCTGCCATGTCAGGAACAACTTGCGGCAGCATGGGATTTTCTGGCGCGATTTCAGGTTTCACGGTGAAAGAGTCAACCTCCATGCCCCGCAAAACACGCATTACCAACGCTTCGCCTGCTGCTTGACGGACCACCTCGACCACCTGATTAGGCGACGTAACGACCTGATCGTTTATCTTTAAAATGTGGTCGCCAGCTTGCAGGCCTGCTTTCTCCGCAGGGCTGTTCGAGGCGACACCGGCAACCATCGCCCCGCCATCCTTGAGGCGCTCGACATGGCGTTTCAAAATTTCAGGCGTGGGTGCTAATTGAACTCCGAGCCAATACTGCTTGGCCTCTGCCTTACCGTTGTCGGAATTCAGCTTGGCTTCCGCAGACGCATCGACCTTTGGTTTTTCGTCGGCGGTAGCATTGTTCCACAGGGGCGCCGCAACAACACCGGCTACGAGAAGACCTGTCGCGAACAAATAACGGACCTTCATGAACTCACTCCTTTTGGCAACTTTTTCTCAAACTAAAGGTTTCGAGAATTGAGCGGTGATCAGAAAAAAGGAAGCTCCGGCTTGTCGTGCAGAATCACTTCCTGCATCGGAACCACGACCTGTTCTCCGTTGTCTAGGGAAACGGGAATCAAACGGTTGTGGGTTTCGACTGGATGCCCTTGATCTTTCAACTTTTGTAAATCCTGAGCATTCATTCCCCACGAGTCGTCCCACGGCTGCTGCGGATCGTAGGGGCGATTGGGGTCGACCGGAATCGGAATGCCGGTGGTGTTTTGACCATCCCATTGGCTCACATACACAAAGCCAGGTTTCTTTGCTTCGTGCTGTGGGCTAGCAACCGGCAGATTGGATGGCTTGTTGTCGGTAATCATGATCGGCGCTGGACCGGTCCCGCCACCGTCGGCTCCATCGCCCAGGGTCGAGATGTACCATCCCAGACCAAAGGCTACGGCAACCGAGGCGGCCAGAGCCGAAAGACGCTCGAGTCCGCGGAAGGAAGAAGACGGCTTGGTACGGGCAGGAGCCGTCGGAGCCAACTCGGCATGGGGGGATTGCCGAGTCGGCTCCATCACTAACGGCAGGGTGTGACCTAACGCTTGGGCTTCTAGGAACGCATGGGCACATCGTCGCCAACCATCTTGGCTGCCATCCAATTCGGAAAGCACCTTACGGTACTCCTCAGGAGAAAGCTCGCCATCGACCAGGCGGTCGAGAGTCAGGTGATCGACGTTGGAAGGTAGTTCGTTCATGGCTCGAAATCGTTTTCGTTTAAGTTCCCGTCGAAATCACTTCGCGGGCCAATAGCTTTTCGCGGAGCCGGGCCCGGGCGCGATGCAGCCGGGCCTCGACGGCACTTTCGCTAACCCCCAACCGCTCGCTGATTTCCCGGTAACTCCACTGCTCGGTATATTTGAGTAGCAGAATTTCAGCATCACGGCGGGGAAGCTCGCTCATTGCTCGACGAACCATCTCGTTGCGTTCTTCGGCGATAAGCCAGTCCAGCGGACTGGTGCCCCCTTCGCTAGGCGGCGGGGCGTTACGCTGGACGTTTTCCTGTAACTTCCGAATACGTCCTTGTTTACGGCGATACAACAATGCCTGACGGATGGCAATTTTGTAAAGCCACGGTCCCACAGCGCTGGGGTCCCTAATCTGCTGCCAGTTTTCCAGCGCTGCGGTGACCGTTTCCTGCATCACATCATCCACTTCCACAGGACTATGCAAGCGAGCGTACAGCGCAGTCCGCAACCAACGCTCGTGCTGCTGAAGCAGTTCTGCGGGCTGAGGCTTCACGTTTTCTCCTGAACGCTCGATGGCTTTCGTCCTGATCTGAAGTGGTAGTTACCGCTGTGCTGAAAATCTTGCAGGTAAAGAGAGAAATTTTTTAGCAAAATATCTCAGGCAGTTGTGCAATCAATCTCAAACAAAGGCTATACGCACGAAAAACCGAAATGGTTTGCTCTGTAAAACCTATGATTCTCTAGACTTCCGTCAAACTGGATTTGATAATAGACCTCAATGCACGTCCCGTTTGCTGATCTCCTGGCAACGTAATTGGTTGTCAGTCTACTAGCCCCAAATGCTTGGAGTTCCGATGATGAACCGCTGCTTTACGCCCGCCGCGATGTACCTTGCGGCGATTGTTTTTTGTGCCTCTGGCCTTCTGGCCGAGGAGCCCGCAGCCAAAGGAAAAAAGTCCCCCATGAGCGTCACTGCGAGTGAGTTCGGCCACCTGCCGGATGGAACCACGATTGTCAAATACACGGTTGACAATGGCAACGGAATCAAGATGGAGTTGATCAACTACGGCGCCATCATGACGAGCCTGACCACCCCAGACAAGAATGGCGAAGCAACGAACATCAACGTTGGTTTCGACAACCTGGAAGGCTACCTGGCTGGTCCTCCTTACTTCGGTGCCACGGTGGGTCGCTATGCCAACCGCATTGCCAAAGGCAAGTTTACGCTGGATGGCAAAGAATACACCTTGGCAACCAACAACGGCCCCAACAGCTTGCACGGCGGCGAAAAGGGATTCGATAAGGTTGTCTGGAATTCCAAGAAGATCGAAACCCCGGAAGCGGTTGGTGTTCAGTTCGACTACACCGCCAAAGATGGCGAAGAAGGCTATCCGGGCAACTTGACGGTCACGGTCAAATACACCTTGACCCCCAGCAACGAGTTGGTGATGGACTACACCGCGACGACCGACGCTAAGACGGTGCTTAATCTGACCAACCACAACTACTGGAACTTGGCCGGTGCCCAAAGTGGCAAGAACTACGATCACAAGTTGAAGCTGGAAGCAGACAAGTACCTGCCGGTTGACGAAACCCTGATTCCGACCGGCGATCTGGCCACGGTTAAGGGAACCCCGATGGACTTCACTTCCTTCAAGGCGATCGGTAAGGACATTCAAGCCACCGGCGGCGATCCGGTTGGCTACGATCACTGCTACGTCTTGAACGATCAATCTGGCGAACTCGCTCTGGCCGCCACCGTCAAAGAACCGACTTCGGGTCGCGTGATGGAAGTTTGGACCACCCAGCCGGGCATTCAGTTCTACAGCGGCAACTTCCTGGATGGGACCGATGCCAATGCAGGTCTGAAGCAGCACGAAGCGTTCTGCCTGGAAACCCAGCACTATCCTGATACCCCTAACCAAGAAGGCTTTCCGACAACCACACTCGAGCCGGGTGAAACTTTCCACGAAGTGACGGTCCATAAGTTCTCGGTCGAAAAATAATTACGCTGCCTGTGCAATAACACAAAAGCTTGAAAAGCGGCTCTCTCTAGAGAGCCGCTTTTTTTGTTGCATCTTGCCACCAGTTCCGAAAAAACAACACAAAACCTATCCCTCCTGCGCACCAATGCCATTAACATGAAACTCCGATAGCTACCAACAATGCCTAGCTAATGGACCCTATGACGAAACCAGATACGAAAGTCGTGGAGAGAATCGCCGCCGAGGCCCGTCGTCGTTCAGGGGCACAGCGCGAGGCCTTTTTAGAGGATACTTGCGGCACCGACGCTGATTTGCGGCAGCATGTCGAGAAGCTACTCTCACCTTCTCCTGAGGGCACCCTGGCCCTGGCTCAAACGCATGGTGCGGGCGGCACCTCTTCACCCCATTCGGTCCAACCACGTAATCGCCGTAGCCGCTTGCTATCGACCACCAATATCATCGTGCATGTGTGGGCTTCGCGCGTATACCGCAGCATTGCGATTGCCACCTTCGTAGCGTTGATTGTGCTACTTGGCCTGGGCTCGCGCTACATGGTATGGAACGAACTGCGTAAACTTCGTCAGGAGGAATTCGAGGCCCTGTTAACGGCAGAAGTCCAGGCCCTGACCTTGTGGATCGATTCGTGCAAGACACAAGCGGAAATGGTCGCCCGAGATCCAGAGGTGGTCGCGGCCATCGACAGTATGCTTAAGAAGCACGCCGAACTGAAAGGTAACTATTCGAGCGCCGCTATCGAGCCAGAGCTGGCGGTCATAGACGAGCACTTGCCAGAATTCAGCAAGTCCGACGAAGAAGCGAAAGCGTTCGTTCAAAAAAATGACCCTCTTTCAATCGACGTCTATTCTTCCAATAGTCCCAACAAAAAGCTTCGTACGGGGACAATCACTGAGGACGACGAAGCCGCCTTCGTCATTGCCGACACCTCTGGCTTCATCCTGGCAAGCAATCAGAAAGCCAGAATCGGGCGGAAGATTGGGCAGGAGCTACATCCGCAAGTGGCGTTAGATATCCTTAACGGCACGACCGGCTTTATTCCACCGATGCAGCCTGACTCGAACTCTCAAAATACGAGTAGCTCAGGAACGGTGTCGTACGTCTGGGCTTATGCTCCTATTCGAGAAGAAAGCGAGCCCCCCAAAGCGATGCTGGGCTTGGGTTATCTTTCCGTCGGTAACTTCACGCGTGCCCTGACCAACATTCGCACAGGAACCACCGGCGAAGCGTATGCGTTTAATGAAAAAGGACGGATGCTAACCGAAAGCCGCTTCACCAAAGACTTGTGGAAGCGGCAACTTCTCGCCGACGGTAAGCCGACGCGGACCCACCTCACATTATCCCCAGCGCGGGGCCCCTCGCATCCAGCCGGTCCCAGCCAGCATCTCACTCGGCTAGTCACGATGGCTCGCGACCGTGAACCGGATCAGGAGAACTTTGGGATCATCCTCGAACCGTACGTCGGTTATGCCGGGCACGATGTTGTGGGGGCCTGGCAGTGGTTGGATGACTATCACTTCGGCGTAGCCTACGAAACCGCGGCACACGAAGCATTCCGCCCCTTCATTTACATTTCCATCGGCCAGTACGTGCTGCTGGGGCTGATCGCGACCTTCGCAGGCATCACCTATTACGCGGCCAACTCCATGGTTTTCATGCGACGTTCGATTGGCGACAACATGGTCGTCGGGCCCTATGTTTTGCTGCGGAAAATCGGCGAAGGTGGCATGGGGCAGGTATACCTTGCCCGCCACCAGATGCTTAAACGGCCAACGGCAGTAAAGTTAGTCCGCCCCGATAAAACCGATCCGAAGATCATCAAACGCTTCGAACGTGAAGTCCAGCTTTCCAGTCAGTTGAAGCATCCCAATACCGTCGAGATATACGACTATGGTAAGACGCCAGAAAACATCTTCTACTACGCGATGGAATACCTTGATGGCGTCACCCTAGAAGAACTCGTGCGTCAGAACGGCTGGCAACCGGTGCCTCGGGTGCTTTTCGTTATGCGACAAGTTGCTGCTTCGTTACGTGAAGCCCACTCACGAGGCCTGATCCATCGTGACATTAAGCCACTCAACATTATGCTGTGCCGGGTGGGCGGCGAATACGATGTGGCGAAGGTGCTCGATTTTGGTCTCGTGAAAAATCTTTCCGCCGATCCAACCGCCACCGTCGTGACTCGCACAACCGAGATCAGCGGCACGCCGATGTACATTCCGCCAGAGCGAGTTAAGAATCCGACGCAGGCCGACCCTCGCGTCGATATTTATGCCCTCGGAGCCACTGCGTTCTTCATGCTGACTGGTCGCACGATCTACCTAGCCAGTAGCCCCGTCGATGTGCTGGTGCAAATCGTCACGCAGCCGGTTCCCACTGTGCAAGAAGCCGCTGACCGCATTATTCCCGCCCAACTCCAAGACCTACTAAATCGCTGCCTGGCGAAAGCCCCTGACCAGCGTCCGCAAACCGCCGAAGAAGTGCTGCTGGAAGTAGAAGCGATGTTGGCAGAATATCCCTGGTCTACCAAAGAAGCAAAAGATTGGTGGGAAAACCATGTTCCCCCAAACACCCTCTCGGCCTGGGCCGAAAGGGAAAATCCGGCGTAAATCTTTTGACTACTGAGCGTGGGTAGCAATCTCTGTGATGCGGCGGACCATCGAATGTAAACCATTCGAGCGAGCCGGCACCAAGTGCTTTTCGAGCTTTAACCGATCGAACAGCCCCCGCAAGTCGAAATCGAGAATCTCTTGCGGGGTTTTGCCCGAGAGCAACATTACCAAGATCCCGACCAGCCCTTTCACAATATGGGCATCGCTGTCGGCCTGAAAGAGGATGCGTTTCGTATCCCCTTCCTCGACAATCTGAGGGACCAGCCAAACCTGGCTTTGGCAGCCTTGCACTTTGAACTCATCGAGGCGGAACTCATCGGGAAACTCGGGGAGCTCGCGTCCGAGCTCGACGATCAGCTTCAGACGCTCCTCCTTCGTCTCCATGAACTCGAAGTCGTCAATCAGTTCTTCTGGTGTTAGGGCAGGCGGTTCTTTCAACGTTATTCTCTTGGTGGGCTCAATAGGTTTCTGGCGGTAACGATGACACTATTTTAGTCGCCATGCTTCTCGCGGAGGCGGGTCGAGGTGCGCATGATCCATTGATTTCTCTCAAATTGCTCGATCCATTCCGCCAGGACGCTGGTCGTAAGCGAATCCATTTGCGCTTCGGTCCCTAGCGAAATCCCCGTGCTACAAGCCGCTCCGGTTAAGTTCTCGACCATGTTGCGATACTTGGCCACAGTCCGATCACCGTACATACCGGTAGGTTGGAAGTCTTCGTTGAGAAAAACGCATACCGGAACACGATTTCCCCCGCAGACCATCACCCATTCTTTAAATTCCGCATCGCAGTCGTCTCGATCCACAAAACGAACTTCGATATTCGGCGACGCCTCTTCCAGTATGGCAAACATGGGGCACTGATCGACACAATCGCCGCACCAGGCGCCAGCCATGCACAGGACGTGCATTTTGCGGGTGAACCCCTCCAGCAAGGTTTTCTGGGCCGGGCTCAGCGACAGCGTGCTGCGTTTGGCCTCCCACCGCTGCTGCTGGTTTTCTTTTCCATAGCGGGCAAGGTATTTATCGTAACCCAAACCGGAGGCATAGATTTCAGACCAAGCAATCGACATGAAGTTCTCGGAGGTTGAATATTTTGGATCTTCTAAATTTAAAGATTGGTTGCCCCCAACAAGCAACGCAACTTGGCTTTGGATGCCCTCAGGCACCGAAAGGAAACAAGATTTGCCTCTCGCCGCAGGCGTCCCTGACTCACATCGGGCAGCAGAAACGTTGCATTCCGCTCACTAGGATGGGCACCACTGCCTTAGGAGGCAGCACCTGCGATTATTTTAGGCACTGATCGGTTCGAGGATCAGGGGCCCTCAAAAAAACGTATTGTCAGAAAGTGCTCTATTTCCGGGGAAAAGGCCAATTTGGCAACCTTTTTTCCGGTTTCTGCGCAATTGGCACACCGAATGCATCTAATGTAGGGCGAAAGCGAAAAGACGCTGAAACAAGTTCCTCTGCGAGTCGCAGGGAAGCCAAACTTGAAGTGCTTCGCTTTCCCAACCGAACAAAAAAATGGGAAACCATTTTCTCCGTACAGTGTGGAAGCATGATGGGGTGTTGTTCGTGTGCAGTGGGGCTGCCACGAACGGTAGTCGAGGTTGAGGAGGTTTTGCCTCCTTAACCTCGGCTATTTTTTTGCGCCTACCGAGAGAAACGAAAACTTTTTCCTGTCAGCATCTTAAGCAGGTGCCCCTTTTTTTGCTGCTTTGTCACGCACGCCCTCGATACCGCGTGAAGAATCCAGAAAAGTTCAATCGACGTAACCAATTACAGAACAAATGGTTACGCCATACCGCCAACCTTCAATCTTTCGATTGGCATAACGGTTGCAAACGATGCGGGACAACGGACATGAAAGGTCGTTGACGCATCATGCACACGCTCTCCGCTTGTTTGGTGCATGACTCCGCTAAGTAGCGCACCAGTAACGCACCTGTCCACCTACGTCACGTCAGTTTGTTGGAGTATGCATTAATGAAGAAGATCGAAGCCGTCGTCCGCCACCACAAGTTGGACGAAATCAAGGAAGCCCTGGTCACCAAAGGGTTCGGTGGCATGACCGCAACGGAAGTCCAAGGCTTTGGACGCCAAAAGGGACAGACGGAAACCTACCGTGGCGCGGAATACTCGATCGATTTTGTTCCTAAAATCAAAATCGAGATCGTTTGCACCGACGAACAGTGCCAGGAAATCGTCGATACCATTATTCAGAAAGCCCAGTCTGGCCAGATCGGCGACGGAAAGATCTTCATTTCCGAGCTGACCGACGTCATCCGTATTCGCACCGCCGAAACCGGAGCGTCCGCGATCTAAGCAGGCGTTCAAAGCAACGTTGCTCGTTGAGATAGCCGACGTGACCCAGCGCACAAAGTCACTCTCTCTCTTGAAAGCCGGCCCAGTTTTTTGGGGTCGGCTTTTTTCATGCGCTGCAAGAACCGCGATCGTTAATAGCGATCGACAGGTTCGCGATGCGATGTTCGGCGGCGCGAAGAGTACAACCGCATCCGGCGTGGAGCTGGCGGCAGACTTTCGTCGACGACCTGACCGGAAAGCAAGCGATAGAAAAACAAGATCAAAAAGGCTCCGCCGACCGCCACGGCAAACCCCATCGCACTCAAAGGTGAGACCCGATACCCCTTAAACAGCAACGAGAGCAGCCCGCAGCCAATCACCGAGCCGCCTATTCCCATTGCCAGAGTAGCAATTGGCCCGCCGGGGTCGCGTCCTGGCATGATCGCCTTGGCTAACAAACCGGTCAGCGTGCCGAAGCCGACCCAAGCCAATACCAGGTTCGCCCATGCCTCGAATTGTGAGGAGAGTTGGATTGTTTCGTCGCCCATGATTGCCTGTACACTGCTAGCGTTTTGTAGCTTAAGCCTTGCCAAGGCCCTGCCTAGAAATAGATGTCGTCACGAAATCGCAAAATATTTGTCGATTGTGCGGATCGAATAGAAAAATAGCGAGATGCATGTGCTGGCAAGATCTAGCAAATTCGTAGACGGGGTTATAATGCAAGTTGAAGTGTTCGGGACGAAGGAGCGTCACCAACTCGCCATCCGTCTGGCACTTTAGCCCTGTTCACGAAGACCAGGGCCTCATCCTTAGCCAGTCCGGTTTCTGATTTGATCGGAGGTATCTCATGCGACCTCAGCCACTTACGTTTGCGTTGCTGCTTAGTACGACACTTGCCATCGGTTGCGGCCAGGCTTCCTCACCCCCGCCCAACAACGCCGTTCAAGCCCCCAGCCAGTCGACTTCGCCGCTGCCTCATTTCGTCTCGATGCACCTCGGAGAACAGCCAGCAGCGTTTGACGTGGAAGATATCACCGGCCCGGCGGCTGGCGAATCGCTTTGCTATCGCTGCCGCTATAGCGGACGCCCAACCGTCGTAATTTTCACCCGCGAGGTCGACGATTCGGTCACGCACTTGGTTCAGAAAATCGACCAGGAAGTAGGCGAACACGCAGATCAGAAGCTATCCGCGTTTATGGTCGTACTAGATAAAGACACGGCAAAGGTCGAGCCAGAGCTAAAGCGAATCCAAGCCACACAAGATATTCGCAATACGCCCCTCACGGTCTACCACAACCCGGAAGGCCCCGCTGGCTACACGTTGTCACCGTCTGCCAAGGTACAAGTGATGATGTGGAACAAAGAGGGAATCAAGGTCAACCAGCCGATTCAAGGTGACCTTTCCCAGGAAGCCATTTCGCAGTTGGTGGCTCAAACGAAAACGATTTTGAATTGATTGAGGAAAACTGAATTCCTTGTTCCGTTTTCGGTCGCCAGCAAACGCCTGCGTTCCTAAATTGGTGGCATGAACGCACTCACCACTTTGCCGACCGAACAACAGATGTACCAGGCCATCGTCCAGCGCGATGTTCGCCTGGAAGGAGTTTTCGTGGTGGCCGTGAAGACGACCGGAATCTTCTGCCGCCCTGGCTGCAAAGCGAAAACACCCAAACGGGAAAATGTCGAATTCTTCGCCACCGCCGCCGAAGCGTTGGCGGCCGGGTATCGTGCCTGCCGGCGTTGTCGTCCGCTGGAACTTGCAGGCTCGGTTCCCGCTTGGCTGGCCAATTTATTTGCATTGATCAATGCCGAGCCCAACCGCCGGTGGACCAACGCCGATTTAGATTCGCTCGGCCTGTCTCCCAGTCGCGTTCGCCGCTGGTTTCAAGCCCATTATCAAATGACCTTTCACGCCTACGTACGGACGCAACGCATTGGCTTGGCGGTCGACCAACTGCAAGCCGGTAGCGATGTCACTTCGGCAGCGTACGAAAACGGCTACGAATCGTTGAGTGGTTTTCGTGAGAGCCTGAAGAGGTGGCTGGGGACGGTACCGACAGCAGCAAGGCAAATCGAACCGATTCTGGTCCAACGGATTCTGACGCCACTTGGCCCGATGCTGGCCGCTGGGGGCGAGAAAGGGCTTTGCCTCTTGGAATTCGCAGATCGTAAAATGCTGGCCAAGCAGTTTCAACGAATCAACAAGCTGTTCGCCCAGCCGATTCTAATTGGTAAGCATGCCGTCTTGAGCGAGACCGATCGGCAAATTCAGCAGTACTTCTCTGGCGAACGTACCCAGTTCGACCTTCCCTTACGGCTCGCAGGCACACCTTTTCAAACGGCGGTCTGGAATCAGCTTCTCGCGATTCCCTATGGCGAAACCCATTCGTACCAGCAACTGGCCAATCGTCTTGGCAAGCCCACGGCATCGCGTGCCGTGGGACGCACCAACGGAGACAATCGTTTTGCCATTATTGTCCCTTGCCATCGTGTGATTCGCAGCGATGGCCATTTATGTGGCTACGCTGGTGGCTTGTGGCGAAAAAAGTGGCTCTTGAATTGGGAACGCGAGAACCTCTTACCCGCTCAACAGCGTCAACTCAAGTTGCCAACCGTATAGCTTTCCCGCTACGCGATCGCTGGCTCTGGCACCGGTTCGCCGGTCAGTTCGCGCACCGCAATGGGTTGCTGCACGCCTTGCGAGCGATCGAAGTTCTGCAAACGCTTGATGATCGATTCGTTCACTTCTTGCCCGCGAGTGACCAAGATGCTTCCATCACTCGTCTTCACATCTTGATCGAAGAGCATTCCGAGTTTCAATTCGGCGATCGTGATCGCCCTTAACACTTCGCTTTCCTGCAAGACAGCCTTCAAGGCATTGACCACCTGCGGGTCGTACCATGTCTTGCGTTGATTGGCGAGCACTTCGATCACGTGCTGTGCCGACGTGGTGGAGATCAATTTGTCGTAATCGACCAACACCTTCAGCACCTTTGCCCCTAAGGGAATCTCTTCGTCAGGGCATTCTTCTTTGCGGGCAGGCTGATCCAAGCGGCGATTTTGTAATTCGATAATTTTGGCCACACCATTCAATCGAGGAATCTTCCGCACCAAGCTGGCCCCCACAGCGGGATGCGTGTCGACCATGTGCTGTTCTTCTGCGGTTAACGGTTTCGCACCGTACCACTTTTCTAGGATCGTATTGGGAACGGAAACACAGCCGATCTTCGACAGCATCGCAGCGATTTCAACTTCCCAGGCATTAGGAATCGAAAGTCGTGCACATATCTGGCGAGTTAAATGCCGTATGCGCGAGGAACTGCCAAACGCGATCGGATTCACCAGCGAAAGCACCTCCGTCATCAAGCTCACGCTGCCTCCTAGTGTTTTAGATAGCAACGTATGCTCGGCCCGTAATAGTTGATAATGCCGCAAGCCATCCTCAAGCGTTTTAGCCAGCAGATCAGGCTGGCAAGGCTTGTTGAGAAACCGAAAAATGTGCCCCTCGTTCACCGCCACAACGGCCGTGTGCTGATCGGCATTTCCGGTTAGCATCACGCGAACCGTATCGGGATGACGCTTGGCCGCGTGCGACAACACTTGAATCCCGCTGACTTCTGGCATCTGCATATCCGAGACCACCACGGCGTAAGCTTCATCCGACTCTAAACGCTCAATGGCTTGACCTCCTCCTTCGGCCACTTCCACATCAAACTGTTTGCGTAAGTGTCGCTTGTAGCCGTTCAAGATATTCGGTTCGTCATCGACCAGGAGAACTCGTTTGATCATTGGCTTACCCATGGGGAAGATTAGAAGGATCACCCTCGCACCGCATTGAGACCATCTTGCTGTTAATACCTGAAGAACGATGCCAACATCGGTTTGGTAATTTCTTGCGGAACCAGTTTCTTGCGCCGCAGCACATTTGCCACATGCACAGCCGTGACTGGCAGAAAATTGCTACCGACTTCGTAACTTCGATGCGATCGAAACGTACCGACAGCTTCGCAAATGGGTGTCGGCAGTCCCCACAAACTTAAAAGATAGCTCCCCACCTCGGCGTGACTGGTGCCAAAGACTTCCCGTTCAGCTGCCCACAAGCTCATGCCTTCTTGCTCGGCAAGTCGCACCGCCTCTTGATACGAGCTTGGCATCGCACAAGCCAACACAATCTTTCCGATGTCATGCAACATGCCGGCCAGCCAGGCGTCGTCGACAATGCGTTGATCGGACGTTTCCAATTGGGCGATCATCCGCGCACATTCGGCGACCTCGCGACTATGGCGATTCAGTTCTTCTAACGAAAACCCTTCAATCGTCGACAAATCGACAGGTTGAAAGATATTGCCTGACAACACCAGCTCGCGCAATAGCGTCACGCCCAGCATCGACGCCGCTTGCTCGGGCGAGTTGACACGCTGCGGCTGTCCAAAGAACGAAGAACTCACCAACTGCAAAATCTTAGCGGTCATCCCGATATCGGTAGCGATCAACGTACCTAAGCGATCGATACAAGGAAACGACTGGGCAAGTTCCTCGACCAGTTGCTCGAAGACGGAAGTCTGGCATGGCACTGCTCCCATTTGCGAGACAATCCGCTTTATCGCTGCATCGGGCAGGCGATTGCGGAGAATGCTCGATTGAGAAACAACCGATGTAAGCCGCAACGCGTCGCACGGTTTCGTAAGGTAAATATGCGTCGCTCCCATCGACCGTAGAATACGATCTGGTTCCGATTGGCCTGAGAGAACAATTCGCACAACCGCCGGCCAACGATCTCGCGCCTGACTCAGAAGTTCTGCCCCGTCGATCCCCGGCATCCGCATATCGGTCACCACGACATCGAACGACTTTTGCTCCAGTCGCTGAATTGCCTCCTCGCCACCACTGGCGAACTCCATTTCCCATTTGTCGCGTCGACCATACAACATCCTTCTTAACGCCGACAACACATTCTCTTGATCGTCAACAAACAAAATCTTTGTCATGGGATTATCTAGCCTCCTACGCCTGAACGATGGTTCGCTTTGCCAGACGATTGCCAAAGCTCAGACGAATAATGATTCGTCATGATGGGATTACGTGATTCGAGATAAGTTCAACAAGAAAGCAGGAAAAGGGCCGGAAGAACCGAGCAAGCCCTTGGCGGCAGCTTGCTAAGAGATGGCCACACGTACCCAAACGGGATCCTGCAGCCCAGACTTAAGCGCTACCTGCAAACGCTCGCCCCTGCGATCGATTGGATTTCGTGATTTCATGCGGCCACCTCACATTGCAACGGCAAGCGAATGAAAAAGGTGGTTCCGACTCCCTCCTCCGTAACGAAATCAATCTCGCCACCGTGCTTTTCGACCACCACCGAGTAAGAGATGGCCAACCCTTGACCGGTCCCTTTGCCGACGGCTTTGGTAGTGAAGAACGGATCGTAGATGCGTCGCCGGGCCGATTCGGGAATACCGGTGCCGGTATCTTGCACGAAGATCTCCGCGAAGTCTTCGAGCCGACGCGTACCGATGGTGATCGTTCCCCGTTCGCCAGAACCGCTCCCCAGCTTATCGCCGATTGCATGCGAAGCATTCACGATTAAGTTCAACAACACTTGGTTCAGTTCGCCTGGCAAACACGAGACTTCGGTCAATGACTCGTCGAATTGAGTAACGACATTGGCAACATACTTCCATTCATTTCGAGCCACCGAGATGGTTGTTTCCACCGTATCTTTCAAGTTGACAAACATTTTGGCCGTGTTGCCGGGATGCGAAAAATCTTTCATCGCCCGCACGATCTTGGCAACTTGCTCGACACCGCACAAAGACTGGTCGATTGCCAAGGGGATTTCCTGGCACAAGTAGTCGATATCGGCTTGCGTGATCACCTCTTCCAATTGGGTAATCAAACTGGCATCGATAGGCCCTTGGCGTGCTGCTTCCAAGAAGGTGCCATACTGGGCGAGCACTTTGTTAATATCTTGAAACGCATCCTTGAGAAACCGCGTGTTGTCACTGACGTATTGCGTAGGCGTATTGATCTCGTGAGCGATTCCCGCAGCTAACTGCCCCACCGATTCCAACTTTTGCGACTGAGCCAGTTCCATTTGCAGGTTGATCATCTTCTCGCCGACTTTAATGCGAGCCAACAGTTCTGCTTCTCGAAACGGTTTGCACACGTGGTCACTTGCCCCAGATTGAAACGCGTGCAGAATGTCGTCGAGCTTGTCCTTCGAGGTCAACAGGATTGCGTACACCCAGTTGGCCACATGCTCGTCGTGCAGCTTGCGGCAAATGTCAATTCCGCTCAAACCTGGCATCATCCAGTCCAGCACGGCCAAACGCGATTCTCCTCGGGCGATTGCCTCCCAAGCCTGAAGGCCATCTTCACATGCAATCACGTCGTACCCTGCTTCTTCGAGAGTATCTTGCAGCATGGCGCGAACCAAAGCACTGTCGTCGGCGATCAAGATTTGCATGGGCGAACTCACTGTCCCCCCGGGCAGGGACCAATTTCAAGAAGAGAGGGCAACGAAAGAAAAATAATCCGCCGGGTCAACCAGCGTTTCGGTAGCGGGTTAGCTTTGGCCGATAGATACGCAGCCTACTACTTCAGCACGTTTGCCAGGCTGGCTCAGCAGATAGCCAGATCGCCGGGGAAGATCTACTGGCGAGGCTCCCCGATCCCAGCACGAAACAACCATCAGGCAAATACCCTGGGTTCGCGTTTCGATCGGATAGAAAACCACGACAGTCATCACTTGCTTGCCTTACATTCGGCTATCAAAAGAAAACACTCCACTAAACTAGCCTCTAAGTGTGATTCTGTGACACAAATCGAGTGTGTGACATTTTGCCCAAGCTAAAACGAGACGACTTGCAGAAAACCACATCAACAGGCCCCCTCTCTGAAAGCAAACTAACGATTCTGACGGCTAGACCAGCAAGCGTTCTTCGCTTCCAATAGAGTGATGAATGAAGTGCCCAAAACCAATCCGCGTCTTAGTTCCCCTTCCATCCGTGGCCTTGTTGGCGATGCGACCCACCTAGGTCTGTTTGACTATCTGCAGAAGATCCTCAACGCCCAAGTCTACGAAGTGGCCCACGAATCGGCCCTGGATCGTGCCGAGAAGCTGTCGGCCCGCCTGCAGAACGATATCTGGCTCAAGCGAGAAGACAACCAGAAGGTGTTCAGCTTCAAGCTGCGGGGGGCCTACAACAAAATGGCCCAACTCCTGCCAGAGCAACTAGAGCGTGGCGTGATTTGTGCGTCGGCAGGCAACCATGCTCAAGGAGTTGCCCTGGCTGCGAGCCAACTCGGTTGCCTGGCCACCATCGTCATGCCGAAGACAACCCCCAAGCTGAAGATCGACGCGGTCAAATCGTTTGGTGGAACGGTGGTGCTGCATGGCGAGAGCTATTCCGATGCCTACCAACATGCAATGCAGTTGAGCGCCACCAACGAGATGACTTTTGTCCACCCTTTCGACGATCCGGATGTGATCGCCGGGCAAGGGACCATCGCCATGGAGATCTTGCGGCAACATCAAAAGCCGATTCATGCCATCTTTGTGGCAATTGGTGGCGGCGGGATGATCGCTGGCGTAGCCGCTTACATCAAAGCCGTACGTCCCAAGATCAAAGTCATCGGTGTCCAGACGACCGATTCCGACGCCATGGTTCAAAGCGTGCGTCAAGGAGAACGCGTTGAACTTCGTGAGGTGGGGCTTTTCTCTGACGGCACCGCGGTCAAGCAAGTTGGTGAAGAAACCTTTCGCATCACCAAGGCCCTGGTCGACGATTTTGTGGTGGTCGATACCGACGCCGTTTGCGCTGCGATTAAGGATGTGTTTGAAGATACACGCAGCATTTTGGAACCAGCTGGCGCACTCAGCGTGGCTGGTCTCAAACAATACGCGGCCAAGCATCAACTGACTGGGGAAACCTTGGTTGCGATTACCTGTGGCGCGAACATGAACTTCGATCGCTTACGCTTCGTCGCCGAGCGGGCCGAAGTGGGTGAAAACCGGGAAGCCTTGTTTGCGGTCACGATTCCCGAACAGCGGGGCAGCTTCAAAAGGCTGTGCGAATTGATCGGCCCGCGTGCGGTTACGGAGTTCAACTATCGCATTTCTGATTCAGCTCAAGCCCACGTCTTCGTCGGCTTGGCGGTAAGCAATCGCGAGGAAGCGGACAAGATTGCCGAAGAATTGCAGTCGCAAGGTTTCGCCACGATTAACCTTATCGACGACGAGCTTTCCAAGCTGCACTTACGGCACCTGGTCGGCGGACATAGCAAGCTGTCCTCGGGGGAACGCCTCTACCGATTTGTCTTTCCCGAACGCCCCGGCGCACTGATGCGATTCCTATCGGCGATGCCCAACGATTGGAACATCAGCCTCTTTCACTATCGCAGCCAGGGTTCGGACTATGCTCGCATTTTGATTGGCTTGCAAATCCCCAGCGATGCCACCACTGCCCTGCAAGACTTCAGCGAGAGCATCGACTACCCCTTCGTCGAAGAAACCGACAACCCGGTTTACAAGCTGTTTCTTAGTTAGAGCTTGGCTGGCTGTTGTACTCGCCCAGACGCTCTGCTTTGGGTAAGTGTTCTTCCAGCTTGAAGTGAGGACGTTTGTGACTGTTGATATAGGCCGCAATGTCAGCGGACTCTTGATCGGTAAGCAGCGGGTCGCCCAGCGGCATTGCCACTTTCAACCACGAGCCGAGTTTATCTACCCGGCTTAGGCCTGCGCCGTCGTTGTACGAGTCGTTTCCCCACACCGGCGGTCCATCGGCGGTCCCTTCTCCATCCTGGCCATGACAGTCGAGGCAATGCGTTTTGTAAAGCAACTTGCCGCGTTCGGCGTTGGCCTGCTTCCAATCGATGTTCAGCATACGGAGATGACGCGGTCCGAGCGACTTTTCGGCGTTCATTTGAATTTTACTGCCGGTCGACAGCCAGGTAATATAGGTTGTGATCGCTACGGAAACTTCGCTTCCCACCGGCGGACGGGTTCCGTTTTGGCTGCGCATGAAGCAGTTCAGCACGCGATCTTCCAGTGTGATTACCCGGTTCTCACGAGGCGACCAGGCAGGGTAGGCCGAGGCCGTTCCTAGAAAGCTGCCAGCTTGGGGATCGGTTCCTCCTTCCAGGTGACACGACGTGCAATTGAGCTTATTGCCCACAAACGGCTGCGAGAGTGGGTGCTTGCTGGTGTCCAGAACCATCGCTTCCCCCAACTGCACGACCTTTCCCAGCGGACCAGGCGGATAACTATCCGGCACGCGGCTCTCTTCCTCTTGAGCGACAGCCAGGCTCGCAGCCAGGATGAAGCACAAGCTCAGGATGCCAGACCAGGGTTTAGTGAATGCCAGCTTGTCGATCATTTCCGTTCTTTCTTGTCCAGTTAACGCTTGCATGCTGCGGTGAATCATTCCGTATTTGCCTTTTCGTTTCGGTGAAATGGTATACAGACAAGCAGAGAACATCAGGGAAACTTCAACCGAGGAGCCGAAATGAGCCCTATTCAGTTTACTAACGGCGATGCGACCTGTCCCATTGGTGAAGGCCCAAAGATCATCGTTCATATCTGCAACGACATCGGCGGCTGGGGGGCCGGTTTTGTGTTGGCCCTTTCTCAACGCTGGCCAGCCCCTGAAGCGGCTTACCGACGCTGGCACGCCGGCGACGAAGCCCTGCCCTTCGAGCTTGGCCAGGTGCAGTTCGTGCAAGTCGAACCGCAATTATGGGTCGCTAACATGATCGGCCAGCGAGGAACCCGCCCCTCGGACGGCAAGCCCCCCATTCGCTACGAGGCAGTCCGCCAGGCACTGGCCAAAGTCGCTCAGTTCGCCCAAGACCATTCTGCCTCAGTCCACATGCCCCGCATCGGCTGCGGCTTAGCCGGAGGCAAATGGGAAGAAATCGAACCCCAAATCGAAGCCACCCTTTTAGCCAAAGATATTGCGGTAACGGTTTATGATTTTGGGTAACGAGCCACCTCAAATCACCTGGACAACTCACACTTCGCATCTCCACCAGTCCCGGCGATGGATCATTGAACCCCACGCAATGTCTGGTAGATTTTAGGAGAAATTAATTTCACCCTCCTTTGGTAGAACGTCATGGACCTAATCGACCGCCTAAAAGAGCTTGCATCTCGTGCTGAAAAAATGGCCTCGCAACTCAAGACAGAAGAGGCGACGAAAAACGCTCTCATCATGCCTTTCATTGGTGCTTTGGGCTATGACGTCTTCAATCCAACCGAAGTCATCCCAGAATTTACGGCAGATGTCGGTATCAAGAAGGGAGAAAAAGTTGACTACGCGATCTCTATCGACAACCAAATAGTCATGCTTTTTGAATGCAAGATGATTGGCACCGACTTATCCCGGGTCACACCATCGCAACTTTATCGCTATTTTTCTGTTACGGATGCGCGCTTTGGAATTTTGACGGATGGCATTCATTACCAGTTCTATTCCGATCTTGATTCTCCCAACAAGATGGACTCGCGTCCGTTCCTCGAATTTCGCCTGAGCGATATTACGGAAAAGGTTGTGGGCGAATTGAAGAAGTTTGCCAAAGAGCTGTTCAATCTCAATGAAATCCTCTCCACCGCAAATGATCTAAAGTACGCCAAAGGAATCAAACGAATCTTCGCGGAAGAATGGCAAAACCCATCGGAAGACTTTGTGAGGCACTTTGCATCCAAAGTTTACGAAGGGCGTTTGACTCCGACGATGAAAGAGCAGTTCTCGATCATTACGAAACAGGCATTCCACGAGTTTGTTCAAGACATTTTTAACCGACGACTAAGCTCAGCGCTCAACTCTGAAGCGGGAGTCGCAGCACCAGACATCTCAGACTTCCACGAGTCTAACGAGGAATGCGAAGAGAAAGGAATCGTCACAACCGAAGAAGAAACCGAAGGCTACCACACGGTAAAGGCAATCCTGCGGGACGTTATCTCACCGAGCCGTGTTTTCATGCGAGATACGCTTAGCTATTGCGGGATTCTTCTGGACGACAATAACCGGAAGCCTATCTGTCGCCTGTTTTTTAATACAGGCAAAAAGGCAATTGGGCTTTTTGATGAAAACAAGAGCATCACGCGAGAAAGCATTGAATGCGTTGATGATATCTTCAAATTTGCGGAGCAATTGAGAACAACCGCGTTAATGTACGACCAGAAGCCTGTTGACGCCGATCCCCCTAGCGAATCGCCAGAAGACGCTCCCCTGGAAGAGGCCTAAACTTCGGTCACGTTCAAGAAATATGTTTTCGTTAAAAACTCGCCACCCTTTAACCCAACGCAAATCCCTGATACTCTAAATCGCTTTCATTGCCAATTTGTATACTCCGGAAATCGGTCCGGAGCTTTTTCCGACGAGTGCTATGCGTTGGTCACGGGTTCGTGGGTGGATGGCGCCGGTTCAAGACTGGCTGGCCCTGAATTTAAAGCGTGGGACTATCCCTGCGCAACCACTAACCATCTTTCTCGCCGGGCTGGTCGGCGTTTTAGCCGGGTATAGCTCGATTTTTCTCTCGGTCATGATCCATACGATCGAGAAGTGGACGCTGCGGCCTTGTATGGAATTGGCCCAGACCAACCCGTTGGGCTTGGTTGGATTGATCGTCGTCCCGATTATTGGCTTGATGATTGTCTCGTGGTACACCCGCACCTACTACCCAGAAGCAGTCGGGCATGGCGTGCCAGAAGTGATCAAGGCCATCGCGCGAAAAGATGGGGTGATTCGTCCCCCGGTGGCCATTGTCAAACTACTGGCCAGTGGGCTTTGTATCGGCACCGGTAGTTCCATCGGGCGCGAAGGCCCCGTCGTTCAGATTGGGGCGGCCTTTGGTAGTTCCGCCGGACAAATCTTTCAATTGTCGGCCCGCAACATGAAAGTGCTGGCTGCCGCTGGAGCGGCTGCGGGGATCTCGGCGACGTTCCATGCCCCGATTGCCGGGGTGATCTTCGCCAGTGAAATCATTCTGGGTAACTTTGCCGTCGAGAGTCTTTCGGCCATTGTGATTGCCGCCGTGCTCGCCAATGTCGTACAGCAAAACCAAGGGGGTCACGGTTTCGCCCCCGAGTTCCCCCATATCGAACACAACTTTGATGGTGCCTATCACGAATTGCCCTCGTACATTGCGTTGGGGTTGATTTGTGGTCTGATGGCCGTTGGCTTTACCAAGCTGCTTTACTGGTTCGAGGACGAATCGGAATATTGGATTCCCAAGCACTGGGTGCGGGCAATCGCGTGTGGCTTGCTGCTGGGTGTGGTCGGTACAACCCACTACGTCCTGTACCCGCAAGCCCCCGATCAGTCGACCGCCGCCCAGAACGACTCCGAACGAAGCCATCCTATTCCCGTTCTGTACGGAACCGGCTATGCAGCGATCAGCCATACCCTTCACCTGGAAAACGCCCAAAAGCTGACCGATACCGTCGAAGGGGAAAAAGATACCCACGACGAAAACGTTCGCCTCAGCCGTGCCGGCATGTGGAATCATCTGGTTTGGCTGCTTCCCCTGGTGATTGTGAAGCCCTTTCTGACAAGCGCTTGCCTAGCGGGTGGTGGTTCTGGCGGTATCTTTGCGCCCAGCCTATTCATTGGGGCGACCACCGGAGCAGTGATCGGCATCATTTTGAACTTAGCTGTCCCCGAATGGTGCGATCATCCAGGCGCCTATGCGCTGGTCGGCATGGGGGCCGTCGTCGCTGGCACCACCCACGGTACGTTGAGCGCGATTGTGGTGGTTTACGAGCTGACCGACGACTATCGCATTATTTTGCCGATCATGGCCGCCGCTGGCATTGCTGGCCTGGTTGCTCGTTGGGTCGATCCAGAAAGTATCTACGAAAAGAAGCTCTCGCGTCGCGGCGAATCGATTGCCCGCAGCCACGATTTGCATCACATCGAGAACGTCGCTGTCCGCGAAGTAATGATCCGCAAGTTCCCCACGGTGCAGCATACCGACAATTTGATGCAGATCATCAAGATTGCCCGCGAGAATCCTCATATCGAAAGCCTGCCGGTGATGAACGAAGACGGCAGCCTGCACGGTATCATTCGTCCCGAAGACCTCCATCGTGTGCTCGATACGGATATCTCTCCTTATCTGGTCAACGCTCACGATATCTCGATGGTCTCTCCCATTGCGGTCTCACCCGACGAGAACCTAATCGAGGCGCTGCGCGACTTTGGCACGCGCGATGTCGATACGCTACCGGTCGAAATCACCTCTGGCGGCAAACGGGTTCTGATCGGCTTGCTAGTTCGTGCGGACGTAATGGCTCGTTACCGAGAAGAATTACTTCGCGGCTAGTATTTTGCTTCCTGCTTTCTAGTCCTCAAAATCGCCAAAACCAATATTCTTCTAGCGATTTCTCTCTCCATTTACCCCCATTGGCAACCTTCGATCCCACCATTTTCAGAATAGTGCCGATTCTGAACTAGGTTTGGCGTTAAAGCCCTAAAAAGGGGGCCATGCCCCCCTATAAGGCATAGAAAATCTATCAATTGATTCGCGGCTAATCGTTTCGCCGTGGGGGAAATCGATGATCGAATTTGATAACTTCAACTTCAGTATTGCGGTTGTTGCCAACAACGAGCAGTCCGAGAGGATCGTAACGAAACTCTTGGCATGTGGCGTAAGCCAAGATGAACTATTGGTAGTGACCCCAGACTGTTGGGCCGAAGCCACCAAAGCCCGTCCTTCCCTCTGTATTTGGGGGCTGCCAGCCAATACAGAACAAGATAAGGCTGCCTCTCTCGCATCGATGTTGCCGGCAAGATTGGAAAACAGCCTTAATCTTCGCGTCGGCCCCTACGCCCCTCCCGAGCAATCTCGTTACCAGATGAGTTGGGAAGAATTTGATTCTCTCCAAGCACAAGACCGGCTGCGCAATATCATCGAACAAGCCCACGCCTGCCAGGTTTACCGTGTGCGCGAGCACTGGTATCGCATGGCGGTCGTCGAAGGCAACGTCGGGCTTTGGTGGTGGGACCAAGTTCTCGATTTCATATATCTCTCGCGGCATTTCCAGCAGATGCTGGGACTCTCGCTTGTCGATCTTCCTGCCAACTCTCAGCAGTGGCTGGAAATGGTCCATCCAAGCGAACGCGCTGGCTTTGCCGAGGCGATTCATCAACAACTCGCTCAGGACGCAGAGCATTTCCAATACGAATGTCGTATTCGCCATCAAGGCGATCAGTATCGCTGGTATTCGCTTAGCGGTCAGGTCAGTCGCGAAGAATATAACCGCCCTCGCGTGATCGGAGCGGCCATTGACATCACCGAAAAGAAAGAAGCCGAACTGCGTCTGGCTCAAGCCAATCAGTTAGCTCAAGCGGCTATTCGCGCGAAGAATGAATTCCTGACTAACATGAGCCACAACCTACGAACACCTCTGACAGCCGTCATGGGTTTCGCTGAAATGCTCAACGACTTCCAGCCCGATCGGGCGGCATCGGATGCAATTCAATCGATTCAAGAGAACAGCAAACAACTGCTGCGACTGTTGGACGA
Source organism: Bremerella cremea (assembly GCF_003335505.1). Taxonomy (NCBI): domain Bacteria; kingdom Pseudomonadati; phylum Planctomycetota; class Planctomycetia; order Pirellulales; family Pirellulaceae; genus Bremerella; species Bremerella cremea. The sequence goes on along the minus strand of NZ_QPEX01000030.1, from coordinate 28,555 downwards.
CATCTTAGAGCTTTCCTGCATCGAATCGACTGCCCCGACCCCCAACCTCTGTAAAACCTCGATCGATGAACTACTGAGAAGTTCCGTTGAGGTCTATTACCTAATGGCAGTCCAGCGAGGACTTGCGTTCAACATTGAAGTACAACTGGAAACGCCACCGGTACTACTGGCCGACGCCACGAGAATTCGCTTAATCCTTTCCCGGCTGATCGAGAACGCGATTAAATTTACGAACCAAGGTGAAGTTAGTATCAGCGTACATTACGAAGATGAGCCCACACCTTCACTTGAATTTATGGTTGTCGATACAGGGATTGGAATTCCCGCAGACCGCCACGATTTGATCTTCGAGCCCTTCTCTCAAGCCGATAACTCGACCTCGCGCACGCACGGTGGCGGCGGCCTGGGACTTTCGATTTGCAAACGCAATGCAGAACTTTTAGGTGGAAGCCTCTCGCTCGAAAGCGAAGTGGACGTTGGAACGCAGTTCACTTTGTGCGTACCGGTCGAGCTTCCATTGACTTCTCCGTCACTCCGTGTTGATACGGATGCCAACGGACAGAAGCCAGCACTTCCCAACCTGACTGGCTGCCGAGTATTGCTGGTGGAAGATGGCATCGATAATCAGCGGCTGATCAAGGCCTTCCTTAAGAAAGCCGGCGCCGAGGTGGTAGTTGCAGAAAACGGCAAGATCGCGGTGGACTGGATTCTCGCTAAGCGTCCCGTTGCCAACGAGAATGCTGATGACACCGATCCCGAAGTCGATGTCATTCTGATGGACATGCAAATGCCGGTGATGGACGGATACCAAGCGACCCAAACCTTGCGAAATCACAATTTCCGCAAGCCAATTATTGCGGTGACTGCGCATGCCCTGCAAGGCGACCGGCAACGATGCCTAGATGCCGGCTGCGACGACTACTACACCAAACCGATTACCCGCCAAACATTACTCGAAGTCGTCAAGCAATATTCGCCCCGCGTACCGCAGTTGGTCACGTAGGCAACTGAGCCAACCGTTGCCTTGAAGCACTTCGCATGCGAGAATCGGGAAGGTTTCATCGCCTTTTTCCCTCGAGGTTCTCCCATGCTTCGCCCTGCCCTTTTGTTTGCGTGCTTGTTGCTGTTACCCGTTTCCTTTCTTCATGCCGAAGAAAAACCAGAAACAACCAAGTCCGAATCGAAAGTGAGAAAGCTATTCGATGGCAAGACGCTGAAAGGGTGGAAGATCAACGACAAGGGCTACTACAAAGACCACGGCGATGTCACGGTTAAAGAAGGGGAAATCCATCTTGCCAAAGGTGACCCGGCCACCGGGATCGTGCTATCGACTCAGCCGCCCAAAATGAACTACGAGATCCATCTGGAAGCCAAGCGGGTTGATGGTTCCGACTTCTTCTGCGGCTTGACCTTCCCCGTCGGAGACACCCATCAAACGCTGATTATCGGCGGCTGGGGAGGTGGCGTGACCGGCTTGTCGAACGTCGACGGGATGGCAGCCGTCGAAAACGACACCACCGGCTATACCGAGTTCGAGAACAACCAATGGTACAAAATACGTGTCCGTGTCGAACCGAAGGCAATCCGCGTGTGGATCGATGACGAAAAGATCATCCACCTCAATCCAGAAGGGCGCCGCCTCGATATTTGGATCGAGCAAGACACCTCGAAACCCCTCGGCATAGGGACTTGGTACACCGGCTCGGCATTGCGAAATATCGGGATCGAAAAGCTTGACTAGGGAAAGTGCTTTGGTGGAAAAACACCTTCAACAATTAACTGACGACGAAAAGCAATTCGGAAAGATAAATTAATCTGAAGTAAATCAACTGTTGCTCGACCAACAGAGGTTTTTCCTCGCAAATAGGGCCCGTCCCAAACAAAATGTTCTCTCCAGGCTTCATTGCGAGGATCAAAAAGAAACGTTTTCTGCTTGGTTTCGGGGTCAATACCAGCAATGTTTGGCCCTTTGCAGTTATTGCATGGAAAGCATGCCAGACATAAATTAGGAAGAGAAGTTTCCCCTTTCATCTTCTCTGGGATAATGTGATCCACTTCAAACGTAGCAGGATCATACCCTTGAGGCATCTGGCAATATTCGCAGCAATTGCCAGCCCGTCTGGCGATCTCCAGACGCATCGAAGCTGAGACCGTCATGAGGTCGCTTGCTTAAGAGTGATACGTGCTTTCGATTGCAAGATTCCCAGCAAGCTACTTATACGCTCGAAACTATGAGTCTCTTCGCGTTCTAATTCGGTAAGCTCCCCCGAACGCGCCTTGGCAGCAAGCTCTGACATCCGAGCTTGCTGCTCTGCAGAAAACCCCAGCGAGAGTATCCCCTCTGCAGCAGGCCGAGAGATTGCTCCTGCAAGATTTGCAAGAATCATTTCGTCGTAAGATTCAGTGGTAGAACTCATGGTTGAATTATACCATGTGCCGCTCCGCAACTAAAAACCGTTTCTCGGAACGTTCTTGAACCTTTTGCTTGCCAAGTCGCAGCATTTTGAGACGCTTGCTTTTCACTATGCACATCCGTACAGTGCGATATAATGCCCAGGATGTCGCTAGAACTGTTTCATCCCGTTGTCCAAGCCTGGTTTGAAAAGCGGTTTGGCAAGCCGACCGACGCTCAGAACGCCGGTTGGCCCTCTATTGCCCAGGGGCAGTGTACTCTGATTGCTGCCCCGACCGGCTCTGGTAAGACACTAGCGGCTTTTATGGTTTGCCTCGACCGCCTCTTTCGTCGCTGGCTAGCCGGCAAGCTGCACGATACGACCTACGTCGTTTACGTCTCGCCCCTGAAAGCCCTCAGCAACGACATCCATCGCAACTTGGATGTCCCGCTAATGGAAATCTGCGAGATGGCCGAATCGATGGGGATGTTGCCCCCTCAAATCCGTACGGCAGTCCGCACCGGCGATACCCCTTCGTCCCAGCGACAAGCGATGACCCGACGTCCGCCACACATTTTGGTGACCACGCCGGAATCGCTTTACCTGATGCTGACGGCCGACCGTAGCCGGAAAACACTGACCAATGTCGATACGGTCATTATCGACGAAATCCATGCACTCGCCCGTGACAAACGAGGCTCCCACCTCACGTTAACGCTCGAGCGTCTGGAAGCGGTCACCGCCGCACCTCCTACGCGAATTGGGCTGTCCGCAACGCAAAAACCGATCGAGGAGATCGCCTGTTTCCTGGTCGGTGCCGAGCGTGTCGACGAGAACGGCGTACCCGATTGTGCGATTGTCGACGGAGGGCACCGGCGGCAGTTAGACCTGGAAGTGGTGGTCCCACCTTCTCCCTTGGAAGCGGTTTGCTCCAACGAACAGTGGGGAGAAGTGTACGACCAACTGGTCGAGATGATTCAATCGCATCACAGCACACTGGTCTTCGTGAACACACGTCGCATGGCCGAACGGGTAGCCCATCGCTTGACCGAGGTACTCGGCGACGACGTAATCACCAGCCATCACGGCAGCCTCTCGAAAGAGATTCGTCATTCCGCCGAGCAACGTCTGAAAGAAGGCAAGCTCAAAGCGATTGTGGCGACCGCTTCGTTGGAAATGGGAATCGATATCGGCTTTATCGATTTGGTCGTACAGATCGGCTCGGCTCGTAGTATCGCCAATTTCCTGCAGCGGGTTGGCCGCTCGGGACACTCCCTCACCGGAACCCCTAAAGGACGCCTGTTCCCGTTAACGCGCGACGAGCTAATCGAGTGCCTGGCGTTGATGCGCAGTGTCGAGCAAGGGACGCTCGATCGGATCGAAATCCCGGTCGCTCCGCTCGACATTTTAGCCCAACAGATCGTGGCGGAAGTCTCGGCGGAAGAACAAGACGAAGTCGCCCTATTCGAGCGATTCCGTAAAGCGTGGCCTTATCGCGAGCTTTCCTTTCAGAAATACCAAGATGTCTTAGAGATGGTCAACGAAGGGGTAACTCGTTCGATCAAGACGGGCGCCCACATCCATCGCGATCGCATCAACGGCAAGTTGCGGCCTCGTCGCGGAGCCCGCATCAGCGCGACGACTTCCGGCGGGGCAATCCCCGACATGCCCATTTATCGCGTACTGACCGAGCCAGAGAATCAAGTCGTTGGCACGGTCGACGAACACTTCGCCGTCGACAGCAAAGCAGGCGATGTCTTCCTGCTGGGGAACACCTCGTGGCGCGTGGCCGGTATTAAAGGCAGCGATGTTCTGGTCCACGATGCCCAAGGTCAGCCCCCCAGTGTTCCTTTCTGGTTCGGAGAAGCCCCTGGCCGAACGATCGAACTTTCGCAAGCGGTGGCCGAACTTCGCGAAGAGATTGCCGAGCGTATCGTTGCCGCAGCAGAGGATCCTTCTCGCGAAAAACTGACCGTGCCGTCACAAAACGAAGGTCTGTTGGAATCTTCGCAAGATCAAGTCGACGTGGCCACAATTCTGTGGGTTCAAAAAGAATGCCACGCGACGGCCTGGGCAGCATTGCAAGCGGTACGCTATGTTGCCGCCCAGCATGCGGCCATGGGCTTGGTGCCGACCCAAACGAAAATCGTCTTCGAGCGTTTTTTCGACGAAGCTGGCAGCATGCAGTTGGTCGTTCACTCCCCCTTTGGCACACGGATCAATCGAGCATGGGGACTCGCGTTTCGCAAACGATTTTGCCGCTCGTTTGACTTCGAGCTTCAAGCCAGCGCCGACGACGACGGTATCGTTCTCTCGCTTGGCCCGCAGCATAGTTTTCCGCTGGAAGACATGTTCAAGATGCTTAACTCCGACAACGGCCAAGCCCTGCTGGAACAAGCGCTGCTGGCGTTCCCGATGTTCCAAATTCGCTGGCGCTGGAATGCGACTCGTTCGCTGGCCATTTTGCGGTATATGGGGGGCAAGAAGGTACCGCCCCACATGGTTCGCTTCCGCTCCGACGACCTCCTTGCAGCCGCATTCCCCGACCAAGTCGGCTGCCTCGAAAACCACTCGGAAGACATCAAATACCCAGACCATCCGCTCGTGCAACAAACCTTGCACGACTGTTTAACCGAAGGGATGGATGTCGAACGCTGGAAGGCGTTGCTTCGCAAGGTGGAAGCTGGCGAAGTGCAGTTCATTGCCCGCCAAACCCGCGAACCTTCCCCCTTCGCCCACGAACGCATCAACGCGAATCCTTATTCGTTCCTCGATCCTGCTGGGCTCGAAGATCGTCGCACGCGTGCCGTGACCACGCGTCGTACGTTGGCTCCTGGCGAAATGAAAGAGCTGGGGCAACTCTCCCCCGAAGCCATCGCCACCGTCCGCCGCGAAGCCTGGCCGACGGCGCGCGACGTGGACGAATTGCACGACGTACTCAGCTCGATGATCGTCCTGCCTGCTTCCCAAGGTGCCGAGTGGCAAAGCTTGTTCGATCGGCTGGTTAAAACCGGACGGGGCACCAGCTACATCCGCGACGGGCACGAACCTCTTTGGATCGCGACAGAAAAGCTGCCGATCGTCAGCGCTGCTTTGCCTGGCGGTACCGCATTGCCGGCGGTTAACGTCCCTGAAAGCGTAACCAAGGAGTTAGAAGCCCACGAAGCTTGGGTCGAGTTGATTCGCAGCGTCGCGCCTTGCCTTGGTCCATTTTCAACAGAAGAACTCGCCCAGACCTGGGGGCTGAAATCGTCCAGCGTGATGGCCGCTTGCGAGGCGGTAGAAGCGGAAGGGGTAATCCTGCGTGGTCATTACTCCACTCAAGGTTCGCAGCACGAAGGTGACTTGCAGTGGTGCGACCGGCGACTCTTGGCTCGCATTCACCGCTTAACCGTCAACGGCTTACGCCAACAGATTCAACCGGTCGAACGCGATGTCTTTCTGCGTTTTCTGGTGCGGCACCAAAACCTGCAACGCGAAACCAAGTCGTCTGGTGCGCGTGGCCTTTCGGCGGTGATCGGGCTACTGCAAGGCTTCGAAGCGTCGGCTGGCAGTTGGGAACGCAATTTACTTGCGGCCCGCCTCGACGACTACGATCCTGATTGGCTCGACAATCAGTTGACCTCGGGCGAGCTGATTTGGGGCCGCCTCCGACCTCCTCACGGAGACGCCGAAGAGGGGCCTAGTATGGCATCGCTTCGCCGTAGCGTTCCGATGGCGGTTGTGCTGCGCGAGAACCTGGGCTGGCTCATCCCCGACGTCCGCCAGTCCGCCGAAGCCTTGGCGAGAGGCAACGCACGAGACGTGCTCGAAGCGTTGCAAGCTCGTGGAGCTTTGTTCCACCAAGACTTACGCGTGCTGACCAAGCTGTTGCCTACACACCTGGATGAAGCCCTCAGAGAACTCGCCGCTTTGGGGCTGGTTACCTGCGATAGTTTTTCCGCCGTGCGAAAGATTGTAGACGATAGCCACGCGAAGAAATCACGCAGCCGCCGCAAAACCAACGCCACGGCGCGGGCTGGTCGCTGGTCTCTCTTCCCAGGGATTGTCGAAGAAGTGACGGCCGAGGACTACTTGCATCGCTGGTGCCAACAATTGATACAACGGTATGGTGTCCTCTTCCGAGATCTACTTCATCGCGAGACGGCTGCTCCTTCCTGGGCTCAGCTAGTTCCGATGCTGCGGCGGATGGAACGTCGAGGCGAGCTACGCGGTGGCCGCTTCGTTAAGAATGCAGGAGGGGAACAATACGGCACCGAACAAGCCATCTACGCACTGCGCAAGCTGCGCGAAGCCAAGCCTGACGATCCTTGGGTTGCGGTCAGCGGGAACGATCCCCTGAATCTGGCTGGCGTGATGACCGACGACGCCAAGCTACCGGCCATTCATACCAATACCCTCATTTGGCAAAACGGCCAGCTGTTGGCAACCAAACGAGGAGGCGAGATCGTCTTCCACCGCCCTGTCCCCCCTGACGAACAGATCGAAATGACCCGCGCCCTGCATGCAGGCAGGCGTTTACCACCGCAAACGGTCCCCATCGGCTTTCCTCGACGGCGATCGACGGCAGGATAGTTCCTGCGGGGGATAGTTGCATCTGACTGCAGGTCAAACCAAAATGGAACCTCCCTCTCCTAGTCCACTCACCCTTAGAAAACTCTCGGGAGTTCATCATGCAGCGTCCCTTTGCTCGTTTTTTGTGCGCCGCTTTGTTGGCGGCCGTCACGCCACTGGCCCTGTTAGCCGCCGACGATTCGCCAACCTACACCAACCCCAAAGAAGCTGGCCCCGACTACGCACTTCAAGGTGAATACGTCGGCGAAGTGAACGTTGACGGTGCAAAAGTAAAATATGGCGTTCAAGTGATCGCTTTGGGTAAAGATAAATTCCAGGCCGTCACTTACCCTGGCGGACTTCCTGGCGACGGCTATTCCGGCGGTAGCTCGTACGACGACCTCCTCAAAGCTGAGGGAACTGCCCGAAATGGCAAAGTGGAATTCAAAGGCGAAGACTTCATTGCCACGCTCGGCGACGGTAAGATCGAAGTTGTCGCCGATAATGGTGACGAAATCGGCACCTTCAAAAAGGTCGAACGCAAAAGCCCTACGCTTGGCAAGAAGGCTCCGGAAGACGCAGTCGTCCTGTTCGATGGCACCACTGCTGACAAGTTCGAGAACGGAAAGATCGTGCAAGAAGACTTGCTGTTGGCCGATTGCTATTCAAAAGAAAAATTCGGCGATCACACGATGCACCTCGAGTTCCGCACTCCCTTCAAGCCAGAAGCACGGGGGCAAGGTCGCGGTAACAGCGGTGTCTACATCCAAAGCCGCTACGAATGTCAGGTTCTCGATTCGTTTGGCTTGTCTGGCGAAGACAATGAATGTGGCGGTATCTACAAGGTGTCGCAGCCCAAGGTGAACATGTGCTACCCGCCCCTCACCTGGCAAACGTACGACATTGACTTCACGGCTGCCAAGTACGATGCCGAAGGCAAGAAGACCGACAACGCCCGCGTGACGATCAAGCAAAACGGCGTGGTCATTCACGAAGATTTAGAACTCCCTCAGGAAACCCCAGGCCGCCACAAGGAAAGCCCTGAAAAGGACGCCTTGTACTTGCAAGGGCACGGCAATCCGGTTGTGTTCCGCAACATTTGGGTTGTCGAGAAATAATTCTCACGGCCCGTTTCAAAAATGGAAATGGAAAACCAAGGCAAGCAAGTGGCTTCTCTCCCAAGTCTTTGCTTGCCGGTTTTCCCCTTTATATCCCTCCTCCCCGAACGTTATCCTTCCTCACGAGCCTGCCCGCTATGATTCGCCCATTGGTTTGCTTGCTTCTGGTTTCCTTTTTTGGCACCTCGGTTTCGGCTCAAGATCCGATCAAGCCCATCCCGCGTCGCTTGCCTGCTCAAAGCGATTACCAGCTTCCCGCTGAAACCCGCGAGAAGTTGGAGAAAAGGGTTCAAGAGGTTGAAAAAGCGAATGCCTCCCTGGCCAACGATCCTCTCTTCGCCGATGTCGACATCTATCGCAAGGCGGTTGAATACGCACTGCGTAACAACGAGTTTTACGGCGCAGGGGACATCAAGAAAGCACAAGCTTGCCTAACCATGGCGCAAAATCGGGGCGAGCAACTCAAGAAGGGGGAAGCTCCTTGGACCGAGCAAAACGGTTTGGTCGTGCGGGGTTACACCAGCGACATCGACGGCAGCGTTCAGCCGTATGGGTTGGTTATTCCGCAAGAGCTTGACCTTACCAAGCCGCAACCGCTGTACATTTGGCTGCACGGTCGAGGTGATAAAGCGACCGACATGCACTTCATTCACGAGCGATCCACCAAAGCAGGTCAGATCACTCCATCCGATGCCATCGTCGTCCATCCCTTTGGGCGACAATGTATCGGGTTCAAGTCGGCTGGAGAGATCGATGTGCTGGATGTGGTTGAAGAAGTAAAGAAGCATTACAACATCGACGATCAGCGAATCGTGCTGATGGGCTTCTCGATGGGTGGTGCCGGGTGCTGGCATATTGGTGCCCACTATGCCGAGGACTTCGTCGCCATGAGCCCTGGGGCTGGCTTCGCCGAAACGGCCCGCTACCAAGGTCTGAAACCGGAGAACTACCCGCCAGAGTACGAACAAACGTTGTGGAAGGTGTATGACGTACCGAACTACACGACCAACTTGTTCAATCTTCCCGTGGTGGCTTACAGCGGCGAGAACGACAAGCAAATTCAAGCAGCTCGCGTTATGGAAGAAGCCTTCCAAAAAGAAGGACACGAGCTTACCCACTTGATCGGCCCCAAAATGGGTCACAAGTATGCCCCAGAAACACTGGAACAACTGCTGAAGATGATTAAAGCGGCCCGTGATGCTGGTCAAGATGCTTACCCGAGCAACGTCACCATCCAAACCCCGACGCTCCGCTACGGCAAGATGCACTGGGTCGAACTGCTGGAACTAACCCGCCACTGGGAAGACAGCCGTGTCGGCGCTTTGTGGAAATCGGATAACGAACTTTACATCGTGACCCGTAATGTTGACAAAATGAAAGTCGATCCCGGCACGCATAAAAAGTTCGAGGTTGAAATTGATGGCGATAAATTCTCCGTCGATTTGCCTGAACCAAAAGACCTGATCCTTGCCAAGGCCGACGGACACTGGACATTCGCCCTCCAAGAGATTGCCTCGGAAGGTCTGCACAAAACGCCTGGCTTGCAAGGGCCGATCGACGACGCGTTGTTGTCGCCGTTTCTTGTCGTGCTGCCTTCTGGCAAGTCTTCCAACGAGCAAGTCCAACGCTGGGTCGATTTTGAGTCGCAGCACTTAGCCGACCGCTGGCAGGCTCTTTTCCGTGGCAAATTGCGTACAAAGCTCGACAAAGAGGTAACCGCTGAAGATATCCAGAAATACAACCTCATCTGCTGGGGAACCCCGGAAAGTAACTCGCTGATCAAAAAGACGATCGACGATTTACCACTGACCTGGGATGCCAAAGAAGTTTCTCTGGGCGATACCAAGGTCGACGCCGAGAACCACGTGCCGGTCATGATTTACCCGAACCCGCTCAACCCGCAGAAGTATCTGGTACTCAACAGCGGCCCAACCTTCCGGGAAGATCACGATCGCACCAACAGCTTGCAAAATCCGAAGCTCCCAGACTGGGCCATCTTCGATATTCGCCAAGACCCCAACGGCTCGTCCGCTGGCAAGGTCATCGCAGCCGACTTCTTCGACGAAGCCTGGCAGCCGTAACATCTGCTTCCGTCCCCTCTTCCTGCAATGGTTGAGGGGACCGAGTCTTTACTGCGGTCTTTATCTCTAAGCCAAGACCGCTTGACGCAGGTGAACCTCAAACGCTTCCAGCGGAGGCGTTTTCATGGCTGGATCTTTGGCCGTGTCATCCCAGTACCGCAGTTCGACGGCCGCTTGATAGAACGGGTTGCTCTCGAACTGAGAAACCTCTTCTGGGTTCATCGGCCCTCCTTGAAGTCGCAAGCTCACCTGGGAAGGTTCGCTCAACTGCTCGTGATACTCTGCCTTCACAGCACACAAGTAACGCTTCGCGTCGACATGCAGCCGAACCGGTTCGTAGGTCGCCGGCCCGAAATGGGACTTCAAAAAATGAAAGCCTGAGTTCTCGTGGTGATCGTCGATTCCCTGATCAGGGGCGTCGTCCGGAAGTTCGTGCAGCAGATGCCCGATATCGTGTAGCAAAGCGGCAGAGATTAACTCCGAAGAAGCATTGGCTTCGACTGCCAAGGTAGCAGCCTGCAACGCATGCTCTAACTGAGAAACCGCCTCGTAGCCGTAAGCGGAATCACCTCGGTCGCGAAACAACCGAAGAATGTCCGCGACAACATCTGGCTTAGCTGGTTCCGTATCGTGGTCCGACGTTCCCATACCCTGGGCTCCTCAGGAAAACTTAGTAGCAGATTCCCTGAGGTGATACACGCAATGTGACTACCGGTCAACTCAATCCGCGAAATCTTAACAACCGCAGCCAAGCCCACCACGGCATTAGTTCATGAAGTCTTGGCCGCCGTGAGTTTCACTTTCTGGATCCACGACATCTTGCGGCTCTTCCAGAGAAATATCTTCATCGAACAGAGACGCACCAACTTCGTAGCAGCACTCGTTCAATCGCCGACAACGAACCACCGTACAAGTTATCCGCTGCGAGGCCGTCCAAAGTGTGACTCGCTCGCCAGGGTAAAGTTCGGTATCGTGCAAGAAACGAATCCCTCGCTCGGAAATATCGACTGAATAGCCGACGACATATTGATGATTGCGGGGAACGGCAGGCAAGGTCGCGAACGACTCGACAATCATTTTACCTGGGCAATAAACGCGAGCATTGCGGCGCATATCGAGCGATTCGGCGGGCAAGACGCCCCGACGATTTTCCAACTCGGCAAACTGCTCAGGCAACCGAATGCGACAGCGAAGCCGATCTAACAGCAACTTCATTTTTTGAGAATAAGCTGTTTCCAACATTCGTACATCTCCCGATCAAGGCCAGCAGACAACGGGCCATCCATGATCTGAAAGGCTTCCGTAAGAGGATAACGGCGACGATAAGGGCGGTTGCTAACAAGCGACTCGAACACATTCACCACGCTACATAAGCGCGCCCAAGGATGAATCTCTTCTCCGACAGCACCCACAGGATAACCCTTACCGGTCATTCTCTCGTGATGCTGGTAGACCACCATCAACTGGGCAAACGAAATGTCCGTTCGCTCACAAAGGCGACGAAATCCGTGCGCAGGGTGCTTTTGCGCCACACGCTCTTCGCGACGTTGAAGTCGCTGTGATTTATTTAAAATGCGTTCGCTAACGGAAAGTTTGCCGATATCGTGCAAAATACCGGCGACGGCAACGGCGAACAATTCGCTGTCCGAAACCAATCGCATTTCCCGAGCCAGAGTCACCATCATGTAAGCAACATTCAGCGAATGTGTGACCGTCTGATAGTCGTGATGCAGCAGCGAAATCAAGTCGCCCGCCGTCATTTCGTTCTGGCATAACAACTTGATCGCTTGACTCGCTACATAGGCCGAGCTCTGCATCACTTCGTCTGTTTCACCCGCTTCAAAGGTGGACTCCAAAATCCCAGAGACAACTTCATTAAGGCGTCCAAATCGTTCGCGGACGCTTATCGAGTTATCGCCAACCAATTGATCGAGCTTACGGCGTATGTAGACTTGCATTTCTCCATGGTCAGCTTCTGGCGTATAGAGCCAGCCAACTTTGGATTGTTCGAGCCGTGTAAGGTCCTCGGGCAACATCGGCACCTCTGCAGCGCGATACAAACGCAATCGACCAGTCTCCGCGTCTTTGCGGTAAAGATCGACCCTGGGTACCTCGTCACAAGAAAGCAACGCCACCGGAATCGGCGTGTAGCCCAGGCACTGAATTGCGATGTTTGAAGTCGGAGTCATCGTTCAATAGTCGGTGTTAGACCAAGATCGTTCATTTCAGCATGGCGGACCGTTCGAGAAACTTTGCTCCTTAAGGTTAGGTCATGCCAAGCGATACCACTGTGCGCAAAACCACCCCAGCCCTTCGCCAGAGCAGAAAGAGCCGGGGCAACCCCTCAAAGCAAGCTAGATGTAGCGATTATCCAGATTAAAATGGCTTTTAACCTCTTCACGGAAAACCGAATCCTTCCTCGGAAACAACGACAAGCTTCCCAAATCGAGCAGAAATAGCACCTTTGCAATCGAAGCCCCCACCTCCGTCACTATCTCGCCAAGCACAGCTTTGCTTCCTGTGACCGTAAGACTTCCAGGCGTAGGGCTTCTGCCGAATGCCTAATTCAACCAGGGCAGTAGCCCACCCAGGCGGAGTTGGTGACAAACGCTTGAGGTAAATCCCGACACCTTGGGACCGAGTTCTGGCAGGAAGTCCACCAACACCCCGCCAATAAGCTTCCCGGTCAGGAAAACCAGCCTGCCAATTTGCAGCCCACCTTGGATGCTGCCGCGGATTCCGCAACAATTATCGGTATCGGTGTTTGTTCGTCACCGTCGACTAATGGATGTATCTACATCCCCAACCCTCATTTATTTGCCAGACTTTTGCCGTGCCTCCTGTAATCAGCATTCAGAACGCCACTAAGCGATTCGGTACCAAAACGCTCCTCAATTCGGCTAGTGCCTCGATCACCGACGACCACAAGGTGGGCCTAGTCGGTCGCAACGGGGCTGGCAAGTCGACCTTGTGCCGAGCCATTCTTGGTGACGAAGAGCTCGAAAAAGGAGAAATCGTCCTTCATCCGAAGGTGCGGCTAGGCTACCTGCGACAGCACGATCCTTTCGTCCCTGGCGAAACGGTAGTCGAGTTTCTGATGCGCGATAGCGAACAGCCGGATTGGAGATGCGGCGAGGTAGCGGCCCGCTTCGAGATCAAAGGGGCGATGCTCGACGCCCCGGTACACAACCTTTCCGGTGGGTGGCAAACCCGAGTGAAGCTAACCGCGCTGCTTCTGCACGACCCAACCTTTCTCATCCTGGACGAACCGACCAACTTCCTTGACGTCCGTACCCAGATGTTGCTCGAACGGTTCCTCAAAAGCTACAAGGGTGGCTACCTGGTGGTTTCGCACGACCGGGGCTTTCTCAAGCAAACGTGTAACCAAACGCTGGAACTTTCGCGCGGCAAACTGACCTTGTATCCCGGCACCGTCGAAGACTACATCGAGTACCGCGAAGAGCGCAAGCTGCACGACCAGCGTGTGAACGACGCCACCAAAGCGAAGCAGAAGCAGTTACAACGCTTCATCGACAAAAACCGCGCTGGTGCCAACACGGCCGCCCAAGCCAAAAACAAGCAAAAGCAACTCGATCGTCTGGAATTGATCGAGATTGAAGAAGAGGAAACAACCGCTTACATCCGCGTGCCGCAGGTCGATGCCAAAAAGGGAACTGCCGTTCGCTGTGAAGAGCTTTCGATCGGCTACCCAGATCGCACCGTGGCCGACGGGATCACGCTCGATATCGAACACGGCGCCCGCACGGCGGTCGTGGGGGACAACGGCCAGGGTAAAACAACCTTCCTCCGCACGTTGGTCGGTTCGCTGGAACCGAAAGAAGGCGAAGTGAAATGGGGGCACAATACCGAAGTCGGCATCTACGCGCAGCACGTGTACAGTTCTCTCCCGGCAAACGATACCGTCGAAGATTACTTGCTAAGCGTGCGCGATCCGTCGGTCAATCACCAACAACTGCTGAACGTGGCCGGTAGCTTCCTTTTTCGGGGTGAGGACGTCCACAAGAAAGTGAAAGTCCTTAGTGGTGGCGAGCGTGCCCGACTGTGCCTGGCAGGTCTATTGTTAGGTAAATACAACATTCTGATTCTCGACGAACCAGGCAACCACTTGGACGTTGAAACGGTCGACTCCCTGTGCGAGGCGCTCGATAGTTACAACGGCACCGTGATCTTCACCAGCCACGACCGCTACTTCGTTCGCCGGATCGCCACCCAAATCATTGAAGTCAGCGCCGGCAAGGTGACCCACATCCCCAGCGACTACGAACACTACCTCTATCGCCTCAGCCAGGAAATCGACGAAGAAGATGGCAACCAAGTGGCGACGGAAACCGCCGGCGACAACCGCGATGCATTGATGGCTAAAGAGGAACGCAAGCAGCGTAACAAAGAAGCCCGCGCCGCGCGAAAGGAAGTGCAGAAGCTGGAAAGCAAAATTGCCAAGCTCGATGACGAACGCAAGGCCCTGAACAACAAACTGATGAGCATCACCGACCCCGTCGAAGCTCAAAAGGTGCATGTCAAATACACGGAAGTCTCTGACGAAATTGCCGAGTTAGAAGGAAAGTGGCTAGAGTTCCAGGAACAGTTAGAAGATTATGACGGAGATTAGAAAACCTCGAGCCCGCAACGACATGCAACCACGACGAAACTTCCTGACGCAACTTCTTGTCACCGGCGGACTATCGCTGATAGATTACTCGGCCCTCGCAGCCGCCGAATCGAACAAGCCATCTCCTTCCTCGCTGCCTTGTTGGTGGCCGCAGCAAAAGCAGCCCACAGGGGTCATTCGCCTATCCGCCTCCCAGGGCCACTCCCCTGCCCTGGCGATGCTGCAGCAATCCCTTTCCGGTCTTGCTGCCCAAGGGGTAAACGAAGGTCGGTCGGAGGAACTTGTTTGGATCGACATACCGCACCCAGCCTATCAGCGTTGGTACCGGGAAACACTCGATCAAACCGGCATTACAGCGCGTGGCGAGCTCGATGTGTGGCAACTTTTGGCTCGTCTTCGCGACCAAGGCTTGGTCCACGGGTACGTTGTTTATCGTCAAGACACTTCCCCCAGAGCAGAGAACACGATGCGAGAGGGCATCGATCTCTCGGTGAACGTGGCAACCACCTTGTGTGGCGTGCTAGGAGGTGTCTTGATTGAAGAAAGCCTCGTGGAACAGGCCCGCGAACTCGGGCTGACACAACTCGCCGATGCCCGCGTGATGTCACTAGACGAGTGCTTCACCACTTACCAAGATCAACTCAACCGCCAAGTTGTCTTAGCGCAAAATCCTCGCAAGCCATCGATGCGTGACCTGGCAATCGCCCATCGTGCTATTACTCTGTACGGACAAGATGAGCCGGTTCCCCAGATCCTAGCTTGGCTTGCCCCCCTCAGTACTGTGCTGGGTTGGAACGGAGGCGAGGAATGGGTTCAGGTCAAACAGTTCTCGGAATATGGCCACGTGCTAACCGTCTCGGACTGGGCCCAAAATCTTCCGCTTCTTTCAACGGCTTACCAAGACAACAAAGTTCCTCAGATCGGCGGCCTCGATCCCAAAACTATCGATTGGGCATGGGAAGGGGCCTGCACCACGCTGGTGATGAGTGACGGCGATAACGTGCAATGGGCCTTAGGAGACTTCGTCGCCAACCACCGGCACGAGTATTGGGATAACCCACGTCGCGGTGAGTTCCCGTTCTCTTGGACGGCGCCCGTGGTGCCTCTTGCTCAAACGGCCCCTCTGGCCACCGACTATCTGGCCGCAACTTGCTCGCCCAACAATTCGTTGGTCGAATTCGGCGGAGGTTATATCTTCCCCGATTTCTTTGGCACGAAGCGAACCGAAAAAGATCTGCTGGATAAATACGCCGCCCGCCTAGGCACCTGGATGAAAGCAACCGATACCCAGGTTTTGTGCTTGCTGCTCTTGGATATCGATAGCCCAGCCGCTAGGCACGCTTACGAAACGTTTGCCCGCCACATCCCTGGCCTGGTCGGTATCATCGCCATGCAGTACGCCCCCTACGAAGGAGGCCGGGGAAAAGTGTTTTGGGCCAACGATGGTCGCGGCGGAGAGGTCCCGGTGATGACCTGCCGTTACGCCATCTGGGAACACGCCAACCGCCCCAATGCCGGCACTCCCAGTCAAGTTGCCACCCAAATCAATCAAGAGCTTCCCATTGCGTCGGCTGAAGATCGCCTCGCCTGGACGGTGGTTCATGCCTGGTCTTGGTTCCGTGATTCAGACCACCCGGCACGCGAAGAAGTCTCCCAGCAAGAAGCACCACGCCTCGACGCCCAGCGCGGCCTGGCGATTGCCGATTGGTGCCAACAGAAACTAAGCGACCAAGTCCGAGCTGTTACCATCGAAGAGCTACTATGGCGACTCCGCATGGCCCATGATCCTGTGGCAACCAAGCAGCGGATTTCGTAACGAATAACCTGATTAAGGACCATGCTTCCAGTCGAACCGAGATAACCACAGCAGGCCCCAATCCCCCCCGCCTTAGCCTCCTCCCCCTACGAATCGCTTGCTCCTGGCGTTAAGTTAGTACCCAGGCAAAAGTAAGAGAAATTAAAGAGCAAGATGGGGCTAATATGTATCACGAAGAGCACGTGCCAGGTTTGAGTCTGCTGGTCGAACTTCTCGATCAAGTCGTCCGCGAACAAGTCGGCGACTCGCTGGCCGAGACGATGGGGCGTATTCGCCGCATGGCGCTCGAACGCCGGGCTGGCATCCCCGATGCCGAACAGCGTTTGCTGGACGAAATTGGTCGCATCCCCAAGGAACAACTCCGTAGCGTGATTCGCTGGCTAAGTCTTTACTTCGACTTGGCCAACCTGGCCGAAGACTACCATCGCGTACGGATTCTCGATCAACGTGCCGAAGAAGCCGAAGCGGAAGGCTTGCCCCGCCAGGAATCGATTGCAGATGCCATTAGCCAGCTTTCCGCCGATGGTTGCTCAGCCGCCGAGATGCAAGAGTGGCTCGACCGCTTGGCGATCACGCCCGTCTTCACCGCGCACCCATCGGAAGCCAAACGCCGTACCACGCGGGAACTACTTCGCCGACTGCGCGACCACTTGCCCTACTTGGAAGATCATCCGCACGAAGAAGACTTCGAGTCGGCCCTGAGCGACTTGACGCTGCTATGGCAAACCGACTCGCTTCGTCCGCAGCGTCCTGGCGTGATGGGGGAAGTCGAGCGGGGCTTGTTCTTCGCCGAAGCGTTGTGGGATGTCGCGCCGCAAATCTATCGCGAGATGCGAATGGCCCTGGCTCGCTATTACCCTCACCATCAATTTGAACTCAAGCCGTTCCTGACCTTTGGCAGTTGGATCGGTGGCGACCGCGATGGGCATCCTTTCGTCACCGCCAAAGTCACGGAAGTGACCTTAACCCTGTTACGAAAAACGGCCCTCGAACGTCATTTAAGTTACTGCCGAGAACTGAAAAAAACCCTGGTCACTTCCGATCGTCAAGCTCCCGTTAGCGACGAAATTCGCAACCTTGTGAACGAAGCCGCCCAGACGTGGCCAGACCTTCACCAACGGTTGGAAGAACTTTCGCCGAATGAAGTTTACCGCCGCTTTCTGAAGATGATCGAGTTCCGCCTGGAAGCATCCCTCGGCCAGGTGTTTGTCGAAGGAGACGAACACGTCGCTTATCGCCGCCCTGAGCAACTGCTGGCAGAGGTCGAACTGCTGCGAGAAAGCATGCTTGAACACCACGGTCGCCGCGTTGTCGAACGTTATCTCGATCCCTGGAAAGATCGAATCCAGACGTTCGGCTTCCACTTCTTCTCACTCGATATTCGCCAAGACTCGGACGTGCATCGCAATGCCCTGCGGGAAATCCTCTTTCCCGAAGTTGCCCCAGACGCTCCGATTGCTGAACAAGATTGGCTCGCCAAATTAGCCGACTTGCAGCAAACGCCCCATGTAGACGAATCGAAGCTGAGCGACATGACCAAGGAAGTGCTGGCCACGTTCGGTATTTTGGCCGACACCATGGTCGAGCGCGGTTCGCGACCGTTCGGCGGTTACGTCATCAGCATGACCCATCAACCGACCGACGTGATGGCGGTGCTTTGGCTGTGGAACTTCGTGTGGAATCAGCGTCATCCTGGCCAACCCCGTCCCTATTTGCCGATCGCTCCACTCTTTGAAACGATCGACGATCTGGAACGAGCCCCGGTGATCTTCGAGGCGATGCTCGACCAACCGGTTTATCGGGACTATCTTGGCGAGCAAGCTCGTCTGGAACAGATGATCATGGTCGGCTATTCCGATAGCACCAAGGACGGCGGTTACCTGACCGCTTCGTGGAACTTGCACTCGGCTCAAGAACGTTTGGCCGAAGTGGCCGAGAAGCATCACATCGAGATGACGATCTTTCACGGGCGAGGTGGCAGCCTCGGTCGTGGCGGCGGACCGGCAGCCCGTGGCATTCAATCCCTTCCCCCGCAAGCGGTCGACGGCAAGCTACGTCTGACCGAACAAGGGGAAGTGTTGGCCGAACGATACGACAACGCGGTAATCGCCCATCGCCATATCGAGCAGTTGACCTGTGCCACGTTGCTGGTCAGCGCGGCGAAAACTTCGCCCGAGATGGGCTCGTGGCAAGAGATGACCGAGGCAATGTCTCAGGCCGCGTTGACCAAGTATCGCGAACTGGTCTCGCACGAAGACTTCCTCCGTTACTTCGATAAAGCCACGCCGATCAGCGAAATCGAAGGCCTGCCAATTGGTTCGCGCCCGGCTCGCCGGCGCGAGCGAAAGTCGCTGAAAGATCTGCGGGCAATCCCTTGGACATTCGCCTGGACCCAATCTCGGCAGATGTTGCCGGCCTGGTACGGTATGGGCACCGGCATCCGCACGCTCGTCGACTCAGAAGGGGGCGACTGGGAATCGCTGCAAGAGATGTATCAAGATTGGCCCGTCTTCCAAGCCACGATCGATAACGCCGAACTTGCCCTAGCCAAAGCCGACATGGACATCGCCCGCGATTATGCCGAGTTGGCTGGCACGGCGGCGGAAAGCATTTGGCACCCGATCGACGAGGAGTATCGCTTGACCTGTGCCGCGATCTGCTTAATCCGCCAACAGCACGAACTGCTTGAAAAAATTGCCTGGCTCAATCGCAGCATCCGCAGCCGCAACCCGTACGTCGACCCGCTCAACCTAATTCAAATTCAATTGATCAAGCAGAGCCGCGAAACTGGGGCCACGGCGGATGAAGACGATTCGGATGGCCTCCCGCAAATGGTTCGCCTAACCATCCAAGGCATTGCCGCCGGCCTACGTTCGACAGGCTAACGGCGATCGGTGCTTCTTCAAATAAGAAAGACGCCTAACTGGCGTCTTTCTTTTTTTATTCAGTGGTAACTTGAGTACTCATGTCGATTCCTCATCTGCGTGTCTGCTTATCACGAATGACGAGCTTCTATTTTGATGCGAACCGATAATCGTCTCAACGATTCTTTCGTTGCCCATAATGACGAAATAACACAAAAACGCGATTTATCTAGCAAAGCCTCACCTTTCATTCCCATGCCGAAAGGGCAGCGATATAGCCCACTAGGTATATTTTGTGATGCTACCTACAGTTATTTGCAGAAAATCCATCCTGGAGATTTGAATAAGCAACAACGTCCGCTTATCATGACGATCCGCTCGGGGGGATACCTACGAGCCTTGTTTGTGGCCAACTCTCGTTAATATGTGCAGCAACCCTCGCGGTTCAGTCTGGCAAAATTGCCTGGGCTTGGGAACTCTTCGTGATAGAAGTCATCAACCTCGTCAAGACTTTCGGCGGAAACACCGTGCTGAAAGGTGTCAGCTTCACCGTTCGTCCGGGCGAAGCGACTGGCTGCCTGGGCCCCAATGGTGCCGGCAAGTCAACCATCATGAAGACGTTGGCCGGCCTGTTGCGTCCTACCTCTGGCGAGGTTCGCCTATGCGGGTATTCTCTTGATTCGGAGCCCTTAGAAGTCAAGAAACGTCTTGGCTACATTCCCGAAACGGCCGCTATGTATACGGGCCTAACCGCCAACGAGTACCTTTCCCTCGTTGCCGAGTTATACCATCTCGATCGACAACACGCTGCCGATCAGATACGCAAATTGATGGAAGCATTCCGCCTTAACGAAGCCGCTGATCGCCAGATCGATTCTCTTTCCAAAGGGATGAGACAAAAGGTTCTGATTAGCAGCGCGTTGCTGCATGACCCAGACGTGTTAATTTTCGACGAACCGCTAAACGGCCTCGACGTGAACGCGGTCCTCACCTTTCGCCGAATTGTGGAAGATTTGATCGAGCAAGGCAAAACGGTTTTCTATTGCTCCCACATTTTGGATGTGGTCGAACGACTCTGTAAACGTGTAATTGTATTGAACGAAGGAGAAGTGGTTGCCGACGATGAAACAGCCCACCTTTTAGCATCCACGCCCAAAGGTTCCCTCGAAGCGGTCTTCCAAGAACTTACGCGTATTGGTCCTGAAATCGAATGGGGAGCGGCTTTGGCGGAAGGACGATCCGCCGTGAAGCCACAACTTGGTTCTCCGGCCCAAGGGAAGCGAGACGAATGAGCGGGCTTTTGAATCATATTCTGCAAGCCCAAGGAGTCGATCCGAGGCAATTCATGGCCTTGCTCAAGGCTTTCCTGATCTCTGATTTACGTGGACTGCATTACGCCAAAGCGACCGGCACCCAAGCCAAGCATGTTATTAGCCCGTTGTTTTTTGTCGTCGGCCAATGCCTAACGTTGTCGGCAATCGCCAGCTTAGTGCTGTTCATGCGGGTCGAGGTCTTTTTTTTCGCGTTTGTAAATCTATCTCTAGGTATCGTAGTGCTGGCCGCAACGGTCCTGGTTGAATTCCAGGAAGTCGTCCTCAACCCGAAAGATCTCGAGATTCTCGGGCCGCGTCCGATTACCCCTCGCACCTATGCAGCCGCTCGCTTTGCTAACTTGCTGTTCTATGTCGCAGTGATGTTTTTGGCGCTCACGGTACAACCAGCGATTGTCGGTATGGGACTTCGCGATACGGGTTTTTGGTTCGGACCGGCATACTTAGTGGCAGCGTTTACCGGTAGTGTCGCTATCGTTTGTCTTGTGATTCTTATCCTAGCGGCGATCGGCAACTCTGAAACACTCGAAGGCTGGAAAACCGTTTTTGCCTGGACGCAGATTATCTTAATTCTGGTTGCCGGCTACGGTGCCCAGATGATGTTTCGCGATAAGCTCTCTCGTTTTGAACTATGGGGCGCTTTTCCACCGGAGTGGATCAAATACATTCCAACTACTTGGTTGGCCCGCTTCGTGGAACAAGCGTCCGTCGCCCCAACTCAAACCACGCTGATCCTTGGAGGGCTCTTGCTGCTGCTGGCAGCGGTTTGCCTCTCGGTGACGATCATTGCCGTGGCTCGGCTTTATCAAACAATGCAGCCCCTGACGGTCTCGGTGCGATATCGCCCTATGGGAGACAAACGACTTGGCGGTTTAGCTTTTGGTATGGGCAATCGCCTTGCCAAGGGGCCAGAAGAGCGAGCCGGTTTCTGGTTATGCGGGAGATTACTATGGCGTGACGGGAATTTGAGAATGCGAAGCTTGCTCCCGTTCAGCATGCCTCTAGCCGTGACCGTGCTAGGGATCTTCACACATCAATTTGCCAACCCTATGCGACAGCACGATCCAGCCCTCGTAACGCTCCCTATTCTGGCGGTCTACTTGGTTGGACTCGGGGTTCCTCACTTGATCTATAACTTAACCTTCAACGACGACCACCTTGCTGCCTGGCTACTTCGGTGCGCGCCAATGACACGACCGGTTGGTCTGGGGCTGGGCGCATGCAAGGCAATCATGTTCTGGGTGATTTCACCAACTTGCCTTGCCTTCGCAGGTGTTACCGCTTGGATTTGGCGAGACCCGGTAGCAGGCCTTTTGCACGGAGCATTAGCCTGGGGGTTCGCCTGGGTCATGGCTTTGGCCGCGTTATGGTTGGCAGTGCCTGATATCCCTTTCTCTTGCCCACCTGATCGTGGCGGATCGAGTGGCCCCGTCTTGGTGACCCTTGCTTTCTCTTGCGTAGCAATGAGCCTAGGGGCACTCCACTATTTGTTTGCCTCTCACTTTGCTTTCTGGGTAGCAGCATTCGCTATCGCGATCGTGTCCACAATTCCGTTGCGGCGTAAGGCCCAAGTCCGTTTCGAGAAACTGGTTGGAGGGTGCGTGTGAAAATCAACAAAGCTGCCCTCCGTTCGGCTCCCATTCAAGTGTCGCTATTGGGAAGCGTCATCGTCGGCGCCATTGGCTTAGCAGTGGTCTCGCTTCTGTTTCGCGAGATTTTCTTCGAGAAATACGTTCGCGAAACGTTTGCGCCGACTCCGCCGAACCTATCGCAACGGGCCGAAGCCCTCCTGCTTTCTCCTTTACCAGAGACAACGGAACCTCTCAACGCTGCAGAAATCGACGAACTGTATGCCGTTTGGATTCAAAACGAAAAATTTGACCCCCAGGGACAAATTGCCGCGCAATTATTTTCGGTCGACAGCGAACACACATTCGAAAGAAGCTGTCGTACGCTTGTTGTCGGCAATCGCGGGCAGAGAATGCGCGCGCTTCAATTGCTTTCCTTTGCAAATTTCATCGAACACCCCACCGAAGTGCGTCGGCTTGTTGCCTATGCTCGCCAGAAGGCCGAACGACGCCGCGAAGATGATTTGGTAACTAAGGCGA
Source organism: Bremerella cremea (assembly GCF_003335505.1). Taxonomy (NCBI): domain Bacteria; kingdom Pseudomonadati; phylum Planctomycetota; class Planctomycetia; order Pirellulales; family Pirellulaceae; genus Bremerella; species Bremerella cremea. The sequence continues at coordinate 5,660 of NZ_QPEX01000030.1, read as the reverse complement.
ACGAGCTATTGGCTCGCTTGCCCCAGGGAAAGACTCCCTGAGCGAAAACCTTTTTCCATTAAAGAACTGACTCTCAAATTTTCTAAAAGGACCAACATCATGAGCGATGACGATAGTGGAATCATGGGATGGGTAATCTTTATCCTAATCTTTGGGGTGGGTAATCTGATCCTTTACATGACCACAGGTATTTTCCTCATTCCTATATCCCGACGATAAAAACGTGTCCATAACCGAGACGCCGGCAACCTCCCCTGAGGAAACCTCGAAGAAGCCAACTTATTGGATTTGGCCCATTTCGATTCCGCAGCCCCTAGGTGTACGAACTCTGCGGATGGCCCGCAAACTGGATCGAGCCCTTGCGCCGTGGTACCTCTGGTATCCTGCGGCGATTTTAGTCGGCGCGATTCCGATGTTTTTGAGTTATCTGACTGGACTTCCTGGCGGACAACTTGTTTCGTCTTTGTTGCTCACGCCACTGCTGGTTGCAGCCGTGGCTCGCGACTCGCTGCTGCGCGGAATTGGGGCACTTTCCCTAGCCTTTTTTGCCCACAGCGCGATGGTCATTAGCTTGGCCTCGTACGATCCTCAAGGGGTCGCGAGTCTCTATCCGCGTGGTGAGGCCTATTGGCAGCAGACCTATCAATGGGTGGTCACCGGGGAAAGCCCAGAGTACGAGTTACTTTATTGGCTAGGGGCGCACATTCAGCTCGTCCTTGCCTCAACTTTGTTTTCGTTTACATCCCTGGGCCTAATCACCTTATGGCAAGGCTTCCAGGAAGTCGATCTGATGAACTGCTATGTTGGCAACATGCTTAATCATTCGCAGAATCCCATGGTCACCCTGTTTGTGGGCTGGCATATTTGGTCCGTTTGCCGTGGACTAGGCTACTTGGTGCTAACGTTTGAGATCGTCAGCTATTCCTTAGAACGCCTCTCACGGGTTCACCTTAGCACACGTCTGAAAAGATTAACCCGCTGGCAAATCGGCCTCGCCTTTCTAATCCTCGACGGCGTGCTGAAATACAACTTGCTGGAAGTAGTCCGGCAAGCACTGGAAAACAACCTCACCGCGTAACCACTTCGTAGGAGACATCCGATGGCCAAAGGCCCCGGCTATACGATTGACGACCTGATTTACTATACCGGCCTTTTCGGTGGAATTATTATCACCTACTTACTGCTAGAAAATCTTCCGATTCACCACATTATCCGGTTAATCATCGCCTTGATTGTCGGCGTCGGAACCGGCTGGTGCGCCACGTACTTTTTCAGCCGCAACGAAGGCTCAGGCGGAGATAGCGAATTCTAATCGCCAAAAAGAAGCGATATATGCCCCCAAGAAACAGTAAAAGGACTTACATCATTACAACGTAAGTCCTTTTCTGTTCGAATTTTGCCATTCAGCGGAGACTGTTTTCACGGCCTTCCGCAGTAGCGGAGGACAAGGGATTCGAACCCTCAACCGGTTACCCGGCACTTGATTTCGAGTCAAGCTGCTAGCCAGTTCGCGTATCCTCCTGGCGTTGGAACTCTCTAGTTTATCGTCTGTTTAATTCTGATCAACCGGGCCATCCCCCTTCTCAGTTCCACATTTTATAGAGGGGGAAATTGGGAGGTAGGTTCGGAGCAGAATCAGGGAATATTTTGCTTCGTTTTTGCGGGCGAAGGCAGTGTTGGCTAGTGCATTGCCTGCCAGTGCTAGCCGCCAGCGGTGGTGAAGTAGTATCGCGTCAGGTGGAAGAAAACCGGGGCGGCGAAGCATAATGCGTCGATGCGGTCCAAGACGCCAGCGTGCCCCTCGACCAAGGTACCGTAGTCCTGCACGCCACGGTCTCGCTTGATGGCGCTCATCGCCAGGCTGCCGGCTGCCCCCATAATGGCAATGATGATCGACATCACCGCTGATTGCCAAGGATTAAACGGGGTCGCTCCGGTCAGGCTCAGCATGGCTCCGACCACCGCTGTGACGCCTGTTCCGGCCAGAAAACCTTCCCAGGTCCGACTGGCGTTGATATTTGGGGCGATTACGTTGCGGCCCAGCAACCGGCTACAGACATATTGCAACAGATCGCTTAATTGAGCGATCAGCAGAAAGTAAAACAAAAGCCCCGCGGTACTAGTTTGCTCGTACTGCGGATCGGTCCACCCTTTTAGATAAAGCAAAGCAGGGGCATAGCTCAGCGAGTAAACACAGATGTAGAGCCCTGCTTGGATCTTGGCGATGCGTTCCAGGAATCGCTTGTAGTCCCCCGCCACAGCAATTCGAGCCGCTACAAAGAGAAACCCATATACCGGGATCAAAATGCTGAAAAGTTCGTATTGAGACTGCCCCATCGCCACCAACACATACTGCGCCGGCGTGAGGGCGAAAAAGACCCAAAACAACGTACGGTGATCTCCCAACCGGGTTGGGGTGAGCGTGATGAACTCGCGCAAGGCCCAAAACGAGATCAAAAAGAAGAGAAACACCGTCGCCAAGGGAGATGGAATCATGAACGTGACGGCCAGAATGGCGGTCATCAGCCACCAAGCGCGTACGCGGCGAATAAAAGCCTGCACAATGGCCGGGTTTACGCTCGAATCGGGCTGACGACGCAAAATCTGGCCTGCCCCGGTGGCAATCAGCAAGCAACTAATCACCACCCCCAGCAAAATGCCGGTGGCGCCATCCAGCAAGAACGCCGACTGCTTAACCGGCAGTGGTGTTTGAGCAAGTACGCTGAATGAGATCTGCAGAAAATCCATGGTGTCGATTCGTATCACATTTCCCGCAGGCGTATAACGGATTCCCGGGCACGCGCGAGGAATTCTGTCTTCGGCTCGCCATTTTCAAGCCAAATCGGAGGCCCGAAGATCACGCGGCTCAAAAGTGGAACCGGTAGATACTCCCCCTTCGGCAAAATGCGAGTCATATTGTCGACATAGACGGGCACCAATTCCAGGTCGGGTCGCTTCTTTGCGAGGTAAAATAACCCACTTTTGAAGTCGCGGAGGGTCGTTCCGTCGTTTCGGCTTCCTTCTGGGAAGATAATCGCGGAATATTTATCCCCAATTTCCTTCAGCATCGAATCGACCGGACTGCGATGAACTTTGATGTTCTCGCGGTCGATCAGCATCGCATTGAGCGAACGGGCCAGATAACGGCGAAACCAGCCTTTGTTCCAATAATCTTTGGCAGCCACCGGTTTGGTCAGGTCGCGCACCGGCTTGGGCAGCGATGCCCAAATGATCACGGCATCGATGTGGCTGGTGTGGTTGGCAAAGTAAATCCGCTGGCACGTGTCGGGGTGACAATCCACCCAACGCACGCTGCTCCCGGCGACAACTTTCGCCAAGCCGGCCAAGAACGGACCCGTGAGATTAAACTTCACTTTGCTTCAGAACCCTGACCCAACCGAATTTGCGACCTAACCCGAGCCTCTTCATGGTAACGGACAGGCCGGCAAAAGCCTAGCGGGCGGACGACCGAAACTCTTGCTGTGACTATGGTTTAGGGAGTCTTTATCTTGGACGTCTGCGGGACGAAAACGCGTTGTGTGACCGGCTGACGGGCCACATTTGAAGCGGCCTGGATCTTTTGACGATAGATTCCCGCAATCAAATCCTGGTAGCCAGCAACCATCGTTTCCAACGAACCGTACTGCTTGGCCTTCTCCCGGGCGGCTTTCCCCATCTCGCTTCGGCGCGAGGAATCTTGCATTAGTTCAATCATTGCTTCCGCCGTTTGGTCTAAGTTGCTGGCTTCGACCAAAATCCCGTTCACCTTGTCGTCGATGGCATCTGGGATACTCCCCACACGGGGTGCGACAACCGGTAGGCCGGTCGACATCGCCTCAAGAATCGAAACCGGGCTGGCCTCATTTTTCGAGGTTAGCGCAAAGCAGTCCATCGCCGCCAGCAAATCAGGAATATCGCTTCGGCTGCCGGTTAGCGTCACGCAGTCTTCCAGCCCGAGTTCGCTTCTCAGGCGTTCAATCGCGGTACGCTCGGGCCCATCTCCGACAATCAGGAAGTGCGAACTGGGGCACTGCTGACGAACCCGCGCTGCCGCGTTAAGGAACAACGCATGGTCCTTCTCAGGTCGCAAAGCGGCCACAATCCCACACACGGCAACCTGACCGGCAATACCTAGTTCGTGACGAATTCTCGTTCTGGCTGCTTTGTTTGGTACAAATCGATCGGTGTCGATGCCGTTCGGAATCACCGTCACCTTCTCTGGCGGAAAGCCTTCGACTTCAATCAGATGCTTTCCATGCGGCGCGGCTACGCCAATGAAGCGATCGGTTACCGGAGTTAACTGGCGGTTGAGCCAATTGATGGAATCGGGCCAGCCGGTCGAATGAATCGCCGAAGCAATCACTGGCACACCAGCCAACCAGGCACAAAGTCGCCCCCAGAACATCTTGTCACCTGCCCCAACGGTAACGACCGCATCGATCTCGCGCAGACGAAACAACTCGATCAGGCGAGGCACGACCCGTAAATCGTACTTTCCACTAAGCAGATGATGGAACGTTGGGCTCTCGTCCTTCATCTCTTCGCCCAGCGGTCCCAACTCTTTCAGGCAACACAACTCTGGGGCGAAACGATCGCGATCGAGACGGCGAATCAAGTTCACCAACAATGTCTCGGCACCACCCACCGGCATGCTGGTCATCATAAACATGGTCCGCAGCGGCCCACGAGACTCGAGCGGTAGATTCATTCGTTGTCGCAACATGACTCTTCCCATTTTCTGATTTAAGTCGAAGCAGGCCGGAAACGTTTGGTTAGTTCACTCAGACCCGCTTTTAGCGTTTCTTTTTCACTGGCATCGAAAACACGCTCGGACGTGATCGCTTGCCAAAGCAGGATTCCCAGGACGACCAACGCCACCGGCCAGCCGAATCCTAGTAGAAATGGCACGGCCACCAAGACCAAGGTGGACCGCTGAACTTCCATTCCATGTCGGGCACTGAGCCACATAGCCAACGAAACCGCAATCGCGTTGGCCAGAGCCGTTGCAATCACGGCCCCAGGTAATCCGAAAGGAGGAAGCAGTAACGCGTTGAGCAGCACATTCGCAAGCAGCCCGATGCCATACACAATCGCACCGACATGCGTCTTTTCGGCGCAACAGAAGTAAAGCATCGCACAGCCGGTCAAGCTGTACCAAACGCAGTAAGTCAAGGTCCACGGAAGCACATTCAAACCACCGTTGTACTTGCCCGCAAAAACATATTCGAACAGGAACGGCGCGAAGATTCCAATCACGATCGCCCCGGTCGTCATCACCAAGACGGCAGCTTTCATCAGAAGATTAATTTGCCGCGAAACAAGCTGCTTGTCGCCTCGTTCCCAATCGGCCGACAAGTGTGGCAACAGAATCCCACCAAACAGGTTGGCAACAGCAACCATCAGCCAAGGCACCACGCGGCTACTATGATAGTCGCCCACCAAGGTAATACTTTGTTCCGAGGTCAAACCACTAAAGTGGACAATCATATAGCGGTCGACCACCTCAAAGAGATTGGAAAGCAGATTGATCGCCCACAGCCAAGCGGCAAACGGCAACAGCTTTCGCCAGAACTCGCTTTGCATCGGAATGTAGCTACATCGCGGCAGTTTTCGCCAATCTTTTGCCAGCAGAACCACGCCCAGCACAACCACGACGGCAC